>NZ_CP178619.1:0-303907 GCF_047305935.1 Bdellovibrio sp. HCB288 | reverse complement strand
TGGGGAGGTTCCCTTAGAGGGGATCGACGGTTCGGTCGTTCTTAATAAAGAAGGATCGGACCTTGAGGGCTTGTGCGATAAAGAATGCCATCTACTTGAGAGCCAACAACCGGTCCGCACTCAAGCAAAACGCCTTGAGCTTGAACTTCGTATTTATCAAGTGGGCAGCCGTAAGCTGGATTGAACATGTTGTTGCGACCTGCGAAAGAAAGTTGCGCAACACAAAGATCGCCATCAGTTTCCTGAATTGCCACCACAGTGCCGACAATTTGAGCATCTTCACGGGTGCAGGTCTCGCCGGCAGCAAAGGCAGACGAACACGCAAACAACGACAACAGAACAACCAGCTTTTTCATAAAATCTCCTAAACATGAATTTAAATCGACCCCGTGTTTTTAACATGCGAACCAGTGTCGGCGCGGATGAGATTGACGGGTTTGCAAATTCTCAAGGAATGTCAAAAACGCGAACAGATCGCCGGCAGAGAGGCTTCGATGTCGCAAGTCAATTTTGTTGTCTTGGAAAAGTTGACTTAAGTGGTTGATTTTTAATGGGATTTTCTGGGGTGGGTTTTCGAGCCCCCACTCTAGTATTGCGAGGGGCGAAGTGTCGTAATATTTCATTGATATTAGGGGTTTAGAGTTGTTTGATCTAAAGGTTTTTAGTATTAAGAAATCGATCAGACAAACTGGAAGGAAAACAATGGACCAGAACGTCACTATGGAAAAACCAAAAGCGAAAACCGCCGTTCCACAAAAGTTCGTATACTTCTTTGCGGCAGGCGACTCCGAAGGCAATGCCGGCATGAAGAACATCCTGGGCGGTAAAGGTGCCAACCTTGCCGAGATGACGTCTTTGGGAATTCCGGTTCCTCCAGGTTTTACAATCTCCACTGAGATTTGCACGCACTTCTACGAGGAGGGTGGCAAGCTTCCTGATTGGGTACGTCCAAAAGTGATCGAAGCCATGCAGAAAGTGGAATCCAAAATCGGCAAAAAATTCGGCGATGTGAATAATCCATTGCTGGTTTCAGTTCGCTCCGGTGCTCGTGCTTCCATGCCGGGTATGATGGATACGATTTTGAATTTGGGTCTGAATGATCAAACTGTTGAGGGCTTGGCCAAGTCTTCCAACAATCCACGCTTTGCCTGGGATTCTTACCGTCGCTTCATTCAAATGTACTCTGACGTTGTGATGGGGATGAACTCGTCACTTCTGGAAGTGACTTTGGAAGACCTGAAAGAGGAAAAGCACTATAAACTTGATACAGAGATGACGGTTGATGACCTGAAAGTTCTGGTTAAGAAGTTCAAGGAACTGGTTCACCAAATGACAGGTCAGTCGTTCCCGGCGGATCCTTGGGAACAACTATGGGGCTCTGTCTCTGCGGTTTTCCATTCTTGGAACACGCCTCGCGCGATCACGTACCGCGAGCTTCACAGCATCCCGGCCGCGTGGGGTACTGCAGTTAATATTCAATCAATGGTTTTCGGCAACATGGGTGATGATTCCGCGACTGGTGTGGCGTTCACTCGCAATCCGTCGACTGGTGATAAAGCATTCTATGGCGAGTTCCTGATCAATGCGCAAGGTGAAGACGTTGTAGCGGGTATCAGAACTCCACAGCCAATCACGAAGATCGCAGCGGCGGCAGCCGGTGTTCAGTCTTTGGAAGAGGCTCTTCCAAAAGCTTACCAACAGCTGGTTGATATTTATAAAAAACTGGAAGGTCATTACCGCGATATGCAGGATATCGAATTCACGATCGAGCGCTCCACTTTGTGGATGCTGCAAACTCGTAACGGTAAACGTACAGCGGCGGCAGCTTTGAAAATCGCTTGTGACATGATCGATGAAAAGTTGATCACCGAAGAGGAAGCGCTTCTTCGTCTGGATCCATCATCTTTGGATCAACTTCTGCATCCAACGTTGGACCCTAAAGCCCAAAAAACTCAACTTGCGAAAGGCTTGCCAGCGTCACCAGGTGGCGTGAATGGTCAAATCGTATTCACTTCCGAAGAAGCAGTAGAGTGGAAAGAGCAGGGCAAAAAAGTTATCCTTGTTCGTGTTGAAACTTCTCCAGAAGACATCGCGGGTATGGTGGCTGCACAAGGGATCTTCACAACTCGTGGTGGTATGACATCTCACGCAGCCGTTGTGGCTCGTGGTATGGGTAAATGCTGTGTGGCTGGTTGTGGTGAGGTCGAAGTCGACTACCGCACTGAAACTATGAAAGTGAAAGGCTACGTTCTTAAAAAGGGCGATGTAATCACTTTGGATGGCTCCACAGGTGAAGTGTTCCTGGGCGAAGTTAAAACAATTGAACCTAAATTGGATCAATACTTCGAACGTATCATGAAGGTGGCAGACCGCACTCGTAAGTTGAAAGTACGTACGAATGCAGACACTCCTAAAGATGCACAAACAGCGAAAAACTTTGGTGCGGAAGGTATCGGTCTTTGCCGTACAGAGCACATGTTCTTCGGTGCTGATCGTATCGACGCTGTTCGTGAGATGATCATCGCGGATAACAAAATGGATCGCGAAAAAGCGTTGGCGAAACTGTTGCCAATGCAACGTGATGACTTCTACCAACTATTCAAAATCATGGACGGCTTGCCAGTAACGATCCGTTTGTTGGATCCACCTCTTCATGAGTTCGTTCCGCACTCTGACGAAGAAACCAAAGAGTTGGCAAAACGTATCGGGACGGACTTTGATCGTCTTCGTTCGAAAGTAAAAGCTTTGCACGAATTCAATCCGATGCTGGGCCATCGTGGTTGCCGTTTGGCGATCACATATCCAGAAATCTATATCATGCAGGTTCGCGCGATCGCTGAAGCGGCATGCATGATGTTGAAGGAAGGTTTGAAACTTTCTGCTCCGGAAATCATGATTCCACTTGTTGCAACAGACAAGGAGTTGGACATGCTTCGTGGTCAGGCAGAGATGGAAGTTAAAAAAGTTCAAAATGAAAAGAACATGAAGTTCGATTACGCGATTGGTACGATGATCGAGCTTCCTCGTGCAGCTTTGACTGCTGATGCGATTGCAGAGCATGCAGACTTCTTCAGCTTCGGTACGAACGATTTGACTCAGACGACTTTGGGGCTTTCACGTGACGATTCTGGCAGATTCTTGGGCTCTTACGTTTCCAGTGGTATCTTGGCTAAAGATCCATTCCAATCTATCGATCAAGTGGGCGTAGGCTCTTTGGTGAAAATGGGTGTGGAATTGGGGCGTCGTATGAAGCCTACATTGAAAATCGGTGTCTGCGGTGAGCACGGTGGTGATCCTGAATCCATCGAGTTCTTCCACAAAACAGGTTTGGACTATGTATCCTGTTCTCCATTCCGTGTGCCTATCGCCAGATTGGCGGCGGCAAGAGCTGCGCTTCTGTCGAAGAAATTACATTCTTAAGAATGAAAAAAGGGAGCCATCTGGCTCCCTTTTTTTTGTCTGCAAACATTTAGTTGGGTAAATAAGATTGCATGTGGAGTACCGTTGTTTAGACTAAACAAATGGTTCGCATTTGGCCTTTCATATTCATTTGGACTCTGTGCTTGAACATGCCTTCCTGCGCCGTTGCGGCAGTAAAGTGCAACCGCATTTTTCGAGTCGCGGTCATTCAGAATGAGCCTCTGTACTACCTGGATAAAAATAAGAAAGTCACTGGAGTCATGTTGGAAGTGGCTCAGGAACTTCATCGAAGAACGGGTTGTTCTTTTGATCTTATCGAGATGGTGCGTCCGAGTATGGTGCATAGACTGAGAAGCGGCTCGGTGGATTTGAGTGTGTTGACGATCAAAACGGATGAGCTGGATAAAGCCGGGGGCTTCATCAGGGTATTTAAGGCGAATCGGGCTTTGATTTTAACTCCGGCATTAAAGAAGAAAAATTACGTCCTAAAAGATGTACTGAAGGATAAGAATGTTCTGGTGGGCGGGCTTATCAGTTCGCCGGCATTTCTTGATGAAAACGAAGTTTCCCTTTTAAAAAAGCAGGGCCGCTGGCGCCAGTACCCGGACTATGAATCCATTTTTCAATCCCTGAAACGGGACCAGATTCAGGCTTTTGTGGGATCCATCATGGTGTCTGATTTCTATTTTAAGAAATTGGGATTGAGTGATTTTGGATTTCTTATCGATCGCAGCAAACAGAGCGATGCTGGTTTTTACTATGCGAAACAACTTTTAACCTCCCATGAGGTGGAGTTATTGAGTTCCACCCTTGCGCAAATGTTGAAGGATGGATTCTTTCAAAAAGTTTTATCCAAGTATTCGTCCCCCTACGCTGTGGAAAACGAGTTCGTCTCTATAAATTAATTGGCCTCGTCCAGTTGTGGATCTGTCAGAAGGCACCGATACTTACCAGATGCGTACTTTCTCGGTTCTTGTGATGGTGCTACTGGTCCCTTTCTTTGCAAAAGCAGAGGATGATGGACGCCCGTTATGGGACTGGGGCGTTGGTCTGGGTTACGTTCGCTACGCCGACTATCCAGCCTCGGATGAATACTCCCAAATAATGTTACCATTCCCAACCTTCCAATACCGGGGCGAATACCTGCGTGCCGATGATCGGGAAGGGGGACGTGCTTACCTTTTTAAATCTGATAGCTGGTCCCTGGAGTTTTCGGGATCGGGGCGCTTTCCTTTGGATTCCAGTAAAAACAAAGCCCGCTTTGGGATGGAAGATTTACCATTGGTGTTGAACGGTGGACCTCAGTTGGTCTACCACAGTGGAGGTACCTGGGAGTTCCAAGTGGCGCCGTTTTTCTCTGTGGCTGCAAAGAATGACTATATCCGTGCGAACGGTATGCTGTTAAAGACACAAGTGACTTATCGTTGGGAAGGGGAGACCCCAGGGCCTTTTGATTCTACGATATTGATCACAGGTACAACTTCTTTTGAAATGAATGCCGCTTCCAGTGACTATATGAAAACCTATTATGAAGTGGGGAGTGCGGATGTGCGCGCCGGGCGTTCCGAATACGATGCCAAAGCAGGTTTCTTAAGTACGAATCTTTCCTATTATCAAAGATTCGCAGCGGGTAGATCTTCACTGTACGTGGGGGCTTCAATTTCAGACTATTCCTGGTCTGCAAATCGCAACAGTCCGTTGCATAAGTCAGATTATAATGTGGGATGGGGTTTGGGGTATATCTACCAGTTTGGCGAGTCTGCCAAGCCGATGGTTTCGCCGGAAGACACACAAGGTGTGATCAACCGCTATCGCCAACATCGTCGCGAGCAGCGGCTGATACCTTTGGAATAGTTACTGACAGCTGTGAGTGATGGCGCGATTGTCTCGTTGAACCAATTGCTCACAGGATGCCGGAATTTTTTCTCCTGTTTCCACTTTCAACTGCAAAGCGCGATACAAGTCAGAGGAGTGGATGCTTGCGCCATTCGGGTTGTGCAAGGGTTGCAACAGGTCCATCAAGCCGCAACCATAGTTGCCGGTTTGAATCTGGTGTTTGTTTTTAAGTGCGAGCATCACCTTTGCTGCAAACACATCAGCAAAATCCTCACTTAAATATTGGCGGCTGCCTTGTTTGCGTTCAAGGCACTGTTTTGTTGATTCAATGGACTGTGGGTAGGAGTGGGCATAGGCGTTGTGGCCGATTTCATGGGCCAGGATTGAGGCTCCCATCTCCGGATATTTCACAGAGTACCAGCTGATCAGGACATGGCCTGAATCTGTGTTTGTTTTGTCAGAGATATCCGCATCAGGAATCATTGGGCATTGATCACTTTTCGCGCTGTCCGGCGTATTGAACATCGCGCGAATCAGGAACATCGCATACAAGGAAGTATCTTCGAGTTTATCCAGTTCATTGATCTCGTCCTGAAGTGTCTGGTTTTTCATTTCCAATGCGCGCAACCAAGCCGTGCTGTTTTCCTGAGCTGTCAGGGGGAAATTAAATTTCAAATCCTGAATGCTTATGTAGCCGGGCTGATGGGAACCCATTTGTTCAAGGGCTTCCTGGCGGGTTAGTTCGGCTAGCTTTTTGAATTTTTCCAATTCCTGAGGCTGTGGATACAAATTGATGGACTGGAAGTAGCGGGCTTCACAGTTGTTCGGAGTGGTTGATTTGGCCTGCAATGCCAGCGTCGTCTTGATTCCTGATTCCTGATAGATTTTGAAAAGCTCGTCTTTGCTGAAAGTGTGTTTTTCCATCTGCTTGGTGATGATATCGCGACCACCACCAAATAAAAAGTGATGCATCAATCGAACTGAAAACGCTGTCTGTGTCAAAGCTTTGGCTTCTTCGGTGGTGATCATTTGACCGGCATTGATTTTACTGACCGTAAGTGGATCTATCTTTTCTGCGCCTTGAATAATGTCATTTAATATTTTCAAAGTGGCCTGAACGTCCTTCAGCTCCTCTTTGACTGCGTCCTGCAATTTAAGGTGCCAATGCATTTCCGCGAAATAGGTCCAATTGCCCATCTGGTTGTAAGAGGTGTAGGCCTTGAAGAATTTCTGCTGGGGCAGAACACTGTTCCAGTACTGTTTCAGTTCCGCGTTTTTATCGATATTTTTCATCCAGTACATCGCATGAAGAATAAAAAGTTTCTGAGAGTAAAGCTCCAGGGTCGGAAAGGCGCTTTCCTTGGCATTCAGGACTTCCAATCCTATGCGGGCTTTTTCCTGCAGCAGTTGAGAGTTTTTGGCAAGAGCCGGAACGATGTAAGTATCATAATACTTTCTCTGATCAACCGTGGGTTTTGTCGCCGCTTCAACAAGTTTGGGAATGCTTGGGTATTTTTTAAAATCGGGAGCGCACAAATCCATGGTGCACGCGTACTCCATGGGATATTGCTGTTTCAGGTCTTGCGACATGCGGGTGTCGGTGATGAAGTCGCGATTGTTTTTGGTTTGCAGGAGTTCCTGTAATTGCTGTTCGGAAGCGGCTTTATTGGTGGCAACGCGAACGGCATCCTGATCATTGGTTTTGCGGCAGGCGGTCAGGCCAAAAAGCAAAGCGGTAGCGATGATCGTTACATGTCTCATTTTGAGAACTCCCGAAAATTGTTACTCGGCTGTCTATGGTTTTGTGGTGCCCTTGAACCTATAGGCTTCCGGGCTCCACTGACAGTCTTGCTTATTTACAGGAGCAGAATTGATGCCGTTTTATGGAGCCTCCATCCCGGTCGGGGTCATTAATATTTCATAAAGACATTGAGGAAATATCGAAGTTTTAGCGCAGCGCGCGCAACGCGCAATGGTAATGCAGCGGGGTGTCCCATGGAGTTCTGCTTAAGTTTTCAGCGATTGCCTAAGTTTTGAAACCCCACAGTTGACATAGTTCCGCGCTCTCGAGAGAGTTAAATGGCCTTTGGTCTAGCTAGACCTTGGGCTTGTATATTTTGAGGGGAGATGTCGGGATTTAAGATTTCGACACTATTAGCTCAAGAGGGGAATATACCTTGAGAATTAAAAAGATTGAACTCATTGGTTTCAAATCGTTCAAAGACCGCACGGTCATTCACTTCGATGCTGGTATCACTGGTATCGTAGGACCAAATGGTTGTGGAAAATCCAACATCGTGGATGCTCTTATGTGGGTCATGGGTGACCAGTCCGCTAAGGATCTTCGTGCTTCTCAGATGACTGACGTTATCTTTGGTGGTGCGGAAGGTTATGCTCCGCTTGGTATGTGTGAAGTGTCTTTGACACTTGAAAATGATGGCGGTCCATTCCCGGCTAAATACATCAAACATTCTGAAATCATGGTGACTCGCCGTCTGCACAGAAACGGTGAGGGTGAGTACTTCATCAATAAAGAGCCAGCACGCCTGAAAGACCTGCAGGAGATCTTTATGGATACGGGTGCCGGTTCCAAAGGTTTCTCCATCATCGCTCAGGGTATGATCGGTAAGATCATCACTGCGAAACCTGAAGACCGTCGTATGCTTATCGAAGAAGCTGCGGGTATCACCAAGTTCAAAGCTCGTAAAAAAGAGTCTCAACGTAAATTGTTGCAAACAGATCAAAATCTGGTGCGTTTGCAGGACATCATCGGCGAGTTGAAACGCCAGATCGATTCTTTGCAAAGACAAGCACAGCGTGCAGAGCGCTACCGTAACATCAAAAACCAAATCGAAGATTTGGATTTGTGGTTGTCAACGGCTCAGTATGTGGAATTGGCACGTGCGGCTTCTGAAGCTCAAGCGATCTTCAACGAAGCGCAAAGCATGGAAATCGAAGGCGATGCAAATCTTTCGACTCTTCAAGGGCAATTGGAAGTTTTGAAACTTCAAATCCTTGAAAAAGAAAAAGCTGTTGATGAACACCAAACGGTCTTCTTTGACAAGCAAGGCACTGTTCAAAAGAAAGAGATGGAGATCCAGGAACTTCGTTTCGAAATCGAACAAGCCCGCCGTAATGAGCAAATGACTGGTACAATCCTGCAAGAGCAACAAGCTCGTCAGGAATTGTTGGCTCGTGACAAGGCGACTTTGGATGAGCAAATCACTGAACTGAAAGAGGAAGCAGAAACACTGACGGCCACTTTCACAGAGAAAAACGACATCTTCCAAAACTTCAACTCCCGCATTGGGACAGTTGACGAGGATTTGACTACAAAACGCCGTGATCTTTTTGCGGTAGGTCAGTCGGAATCTTCTTTGGATGCTCGCGTGAACTCTTTGGCTGCGCAAATCTCTGATTTAACGGATCGTGCAGACAATGAACAGCAGGTTCTAAATGAACTTCGTGAAAAACAGGTTGAGTTTGAAGGCCGTCGCAAAAAAGTGACGAACGAGCTTGATAAAGAACGCCAAATGCAATTGGACCTGGCTTCTGATGTTGATTCATTCGAAGCCAATAAAAAGATCCTTTCTGATTCTTTGGCCGAGAAAAAAATGGAAGTAGAAACATTCAAGGATTCTTTGAATGAAGTGGCTTCCCGTTTGTATGGTCTTGAAAACCTGCAAAACAACTTCGAGGGTTTCCAAGAAGGTGTGAAACAGGTGATGTTGTGGCAAAAAACCCGCTCTCAGGAAATGATGGCGGATGGCTCTGTTGTCACTCACTTCCAGCCGGTTTCCGAGGTTGTTGAAGTTCCGGCCGAATACGAAGTGGCGATGGAAGCTGCTTTGGGTTCGCGTCTGCAAATGTTGTTGTCTTCTGATTCCAACATTGCGGTTGATGCCGTATCTCACTTGAAAGAACAAAAATCCGGTCGTTCCAGCTTCATGTCTGCGAATGACCAATCTATGGCATTTAATCGTGCGCAAGCTCCGATCGGTCAGGATGGCGTACAAGCTATCTTGAAAGACGTGGTAAAAGCGGCGGATAAATTCCAAAACGCAGTGACTTATATGTTGGACGGTGTGGCGATCGTTGATTCCATCCGTACGGCTTTGAATCTGCGTGCGACATACACGGGCTGGACATTCGTGACACTTGACGGTGACACGTTGACGGCTGACGGTGTTTTGACAGGGGGTTCTTCTGAATCCGCTGACTCTGGCATGCTAAAACGCCGCCGTGAAATCAAAGAATTGTCCGAGAAAAAAGACGAATTCGCCGGCAAACTTCAATTGGCACAATTGGCTTTGAAAAAAGTTGAAGAGCAATTGAACAATGTCGTGAACGATTTCGAAGGTGCTCAAAAACGCAAAATGGATCAAGAGATCAAAGTAGCGGAATTGAGAAAAGACCTTGAGCGCGCTGAAAATGAAGTTCAAAACGCGCAAGCCGCGGTTGAACGCCAGGAGCGCGAAGTCAAAAAACTGACTGAGCAACTTGAAGTTCAAGAGCAAAAAAACGAAGAGTTGAATCAGGCCTTGATCGAAGCTCGCGAGAAGAAAGTTCTTCTTGAGGGTGAAGTTGAGACTTTGAACTCTGAATTGAACTCTGTTCGTTTGGGTTTTGACGGTCTTCAGGCTGAAGTGACTGATCTTCAAGTAAGATCCGCTTCTAAAACTCAGGAATATCAAGGTGTTTTGAGACAGCTTGAGATGGTTACCAAGTCCTTGAATGAACTTGAAGCGCAATTGGCTCGTATGAGCGAAGAGGCTGAAGGCTATAACTCTCAAATGACTGAGAGCCAAGTGACTTTGGAAGAAAAGAAAATCGAATTTGAACGTCTTTTGGACGAAGTTGAGCAATTGAAGTTGCAAGCGGCTCGCACTAAAGACGAATACGAAGTGATGTCTGAATCCATCCGCGCGATCGAAGATGAAGCTTCTGCTTCTCAACGTGCTCGCAACGAAAGACAGCACAAAATGAATGACTCTCAATTGAAGCTTGAACAAGCCAAGATGAAAGAGCAGTACTTGATCGAGCAAGTTCGTGAACGTTACATGTTGAACCTTCCGGATGTTATCGAGAAGTACATCAACAAAGAGGGCGACTTCCTTGCTGCTGATTCTCAACTGAAAGAGCTTCGCGAAAAATTGGCGAAGATCGGTGAAGTGAACTTGTCAGCGATCGAAGAATACGAAGAGACAGCAACTCGTTATGAGTTCCTGACAAAACAACACGCCGATTTGACAGAGGCGAAAGAGCAACTTCGTAAAGTTATCGATCGTATCAACAGAATCTGCTCTAAACGTTTCAAAGAGACGTTTGATCTGGTTAACGAGCGTTTCACTCGCGTATTCCCAGTACTATTCGGTGGTGGTGAAGCGTGGTTGGAACTTGTTGAAGAAACAGAAAAGAACGAAGCGGGTATCGAAATCATCGCTCGTCCTCCGGGCAAAAAGACACAAAACGTGTCCTTGATGTCGGGTGGGGAGAAGGCATTGACAGCTGTTGCGCTGGTGTTCTCGATCTTCCTGGTAAGACCATCTCCATGGTGTTTGCTGGATGAGGTTGACGCTCCACTTGATGATGCCAACGTATTCCGTTTCAACGACTTGGTTCGTGAAATGGCGAAGCGCTCACAAATCATCGTTGTTACTCATAACAAACACACGATGGAAGTGGCGAAGAAACTTTACGGTGTCACTATGCAAGAGCGTGGTGTATCGACGATGGTTTCTGTTTCTCTTCAGGATATTAAGTAGTCCGATAAGAATATTCAAAAATGAAAACCCAGGTGCAAAACACCTGGGTTTTTTATTTTTCGGGGGGCATAGTTTGGCGCCGTAGTTTGGGGTCTGATGTTTAATTCCTGGAAATTACGTGTACTGACAGTTGCCTGCGGAATTCTTGTGCAGTAGTTATTTAATCAAAAGATACTTGGGGGTTTTATGTTGGCGACGGCAAGTGTGCTTGCGTTGGTTTTGTTTTCCTTGACGGCATTTGGAAATATTAAAAAGGCCGCTCACGCGGATATTTCCATGAAGCTAAGTGCGACCACTGCGCAAATAAACCTGGAAGAACCAAGTCGTTTCAAAGTCGGTCAAAAAGTCGGTGTGTATCGTGAAGAATGTCATGGCGGTCGTTTTTCAGTGTGCACAAGAGACCGTGTTGGTTTTGCCAAAGTTTCCAAAATTCACGACCAGAAATTTGCAGAAGTGACAATGGACAAAGATGTTTACTTCGAAGAAGGCTACGTTATTCAAAACGACTAGGCTGGCGGATTGCATGCAAACAGTACTTGAGTCTGTCGTGCGGTCCAGAAGTCGTCATACCAGTGTGCTATGATTGCTTAGTCCAGCGCTCATCTATTATTCTTCGGTCAGTACAATGACATTGAAGTAGAGGTTGAGCGCAAATGTGGTTACGTCTATCTGTTCTATTTTTCAGTGTCTTATGCCCTTGTGTTGCAGCCTTTGCAGTATCACCACAAAAAACTCATCTTATCGCTTTTGAATTTGGGCCGTATATTAATAAGAACCTTCCCGAAGGGGGAGCTGTCATCGCGGGTCTGAAAGAAATGTACCGCAAGAATGGTCAGGAGCTGGTTGTCACCTTTGCTCCGGTCATTCGAACGAAAAAGCATGCTGCTGAAAACAACAAATTTGATGGCTACTTTCCTGCGACCGCTGAAAATATTCAAAAAAACTTCACTCTTTCGAGCATCGTTCACAGCAGTAGCTGGGGTCTTGCTGAGCGTACCGACAATCCTGTTCGGTGGAATAAGTTCGAGGATCTTGGTAAATATAAAATTGGAAATGTGATCGGCTATGACTTGGCGGCGGTACTAATACCATTGAATGCTGCCGGAAAGTTGAAGATCGAAGACGGCCCCACCGATGAACTGAACCTTGTGAAATTGGCAAACGGCCGGTTGGATCTGGTGTTCATTGATGAAGGGTTGTTTGATGGCCTCCTTCAAACCAGCAAGCAGTTGCAACCTTTCAAAACGAAGCTGCAGTTCAATGCCAAACCGATCGAACATTATGACTATGGCGTTGCATTTAAAGACACCGACCGGGGTCGTAAGGCGTTGAATTCCTTCAATGGCGTTTTCGACAGTAAGGAATTCGCAATTTCTGTCGGGACATATCTGAAAAAAAATAAGAAACTATTTGAATGAAATACCTTATTGTCAGCTCAGTTGTGGTTGTAGCACTTGGTTCCTGGCTTCGTCACCGCGACGTGAAAGTGAAAAGGAACACCGAAGTAAATCCAAAGAAGTTATCGCCGCTTCAAATCGCGTACTCCCTCTGCTTTGCGTACCCTTTTTGTGTCCTCTATGTTTGGTTGGAAAACCTTCTTTAGTCCGGCTGTGGTTGTTTTTGGATTTTAGAACGTTAATAATTAAACCATCTGACTTTTCGATAGAAAACCGGGGCGTTGATGGAATTAAATTATTTGCGTGCATTCTTTGAAGTGGCAAAAGCCGGTAAATTTTCTGAGGCTGCTCAGAAACTCAATATCAGTCAAAGTGCTCTCAGTCGCTCCGTTTCTCTTCTGGAAGAATCTGAAGGTGTCATTCTGTTTGACCGTTCAAAAAGCGGTGTGACTTTAACGGCAAAAGGCCGCGATGTTTTTCAGTTGTGTGAGGACTTGTTTCGAACTGAAAAGGCGATTGAAAACCTGTGCCGAAATGTGCAAGAGACCTGTGAAGGCCCCTTGAAGTTCGCAGCTACTGACAATGTGGTGAATGATTATTTGATTGAGCCATTGCATACCTTCCGCCGGAAGTATCCCAAGGTTATACCCAGTATCACTTCGGGTTCTCCGGATGATATTGTTAATTCCCTGATTCACACGGACAATGAGTTTGCTCTTCTGTTTGCCAAGGTGGCGCTTCCCAATATTGAATACCAGAAAATCAGCTCCGAAGTGATGACCCTGGTTTGTAAGCCCGAGATCTGGAAGGAATGCAAATCCTCAAGCAATGAGAAAACCATCAAAAATATTTTGGAAAAGTATGGCTACCTGTGCTCGATTGGCGCTTTGCAAAGCACGCGACCCAAGCGAGTTGTGATGGAGCTGTTTGGTGAAATGCCCCAAGTCGGACTCGAAATGAACAGTCAGGAAGCTCAGAAGCGGTTCTGTCTTTCAGGGGAGGGCTTTGCTTATCTGACCCGTTTCATGGTTGAGGATGAAATCAAAAAAGGTCTGCTATTTGAGGTGCCGGTTGATAACCCACATGAATTCAATTTGTGGCTGGCTTATCGCAAAGGTCGTCAGCTGAGTCTGACTTCAAGAACCTTTATTGAGCACGTAACCAAGTACGTTGAGGGGCACTTGTAAAAGACGTTAACACCCAGTGACCCCTGAGCTGAGGCTGGTTCGATTTCACGGTGGCTGATTCCTTGCTTGGATAAGCCCTGATATGAAAATGAAAGCTTTCTGGCCAGGTCTCCTGGCACTGACACTATTAATGACGGTGGGACCTGCACATGCGGTAAAGCACATGTGCACGCATATATTTGATCCCAAGTTTGATAGTGAGGCGGCTCTGGCTCCTCAATCAGAGGCCTATGCTAAGTTCATCAAACAACATGTATCGACGAATAAAGTTCTAAGCGCGATGGAGCGCTATCAAAAACTTATGGGCTTTGAAGTGATTGATCAAAAAGGGGAATCCCTGGATCTGGTCAAAGTTCGTTTTGCCAAGCTTACGCAAAAACAAAAAGAAGAAATGATGACGTTGGTTAAAGACGTCTATGTGGATGTGAAACTGCTTAAATACTCCAAAGACGGCCCGGTGAAATTTTTCAAGCGCCACTTGGATATGATGGTTTCCGAGTATCTGAATGTGCGCAGCTGGTTTAAATATATGATCACCGAGCGTCAGGCTCCCATCGACAAGGCCATGGATCTTTATTTCAAACGTATACAGGAATTAACGGATGCACCGATTATTCTGGAAGGTTCAGATGTTCTGTATACAGCTTTACGTCTGCAGGATAAGTTCTTACAGCAACAGAAGTTGCCGGGACCGATCGTGATCTACGGAAGTTTTGCTAATGGCAAGGCCTATGAGAAAACCAGTGATTTGGATTATGGTGTTGTTGATGCCCGCACCGAACAGATCATTCGTGAAACAGACACCCTGAAGATGCTTGAAGAGTTTCCCTTTTCAGATGCACAGGCTCACTTGATTCAGCCAAAGCAAATTCAAGGCTTGGGTTACATGAACCCTGTCGTCGTCATCGTAAAAGATAAATTCATCGAAGTACGTGTTTATGGTAGTGGCCCGGAAAAATCCCATCTCAAAGGGAAAATTCCATTTGATGCCTACTATTTCTAACTAAAAGCGTGCTGTTAAATAGGCTTGTGGGCCCAAGTATTCATAGTTGAATTCACCATTCCATTTCGCGCCATCGACTTCGACTCCAATGTAAAACCAATTCAGTGCCGCTCCGACGCCCACATAAGTTGTGAACCACCACTCTGTATTGACGGCTGCACTGAGGATATTACCCTGCATATCCATTCCGGAAGCTGCGACCTTGTAGGCGAAAGCTCCAAGGTTGCCTCCCACGGACCATTCCGGAGTGATCATATATTTCAAGTCGACTCCCAGAAGAGGAAGGGGAGCATTGGCCGCGGCCGTTGCTTCCCGCGAGGTGCTGATCGGACTTAAGGAGACGTTCCCGTTCAATTTCAAATTTATTTGTGACCATTGCACGCCGGCCCCGGCAGAAACTTCCCAATCTGGGGTTTTGATGAATGCATAGGACCAGGAAATGGGAATAATAGTGAAAGTGAACTTGCTCGAAAGTTCCGCGCCCACGGGATAAATTTGGTCACCAATTTGAATTTGTCGATCGATTGTTTTGTTGCCAGTGCGGCTGAAATTGAAAACATCCAGGGTTAATTTATTTCTCTCCGACATGCGCCACATAACGGAGCCCCGGATCGTGGTTTCTTCGACATCGATGCCGAGATCTTTTTCCAGATTCACTTCATCCCCGCGACCCAGTCGTTCGTTATTCACCCGCAGTGTGGTGTCGAAGGATGGTAAGAAGTAGCCCAGCTTAAAAACGAATTCCTCATCACCTTGAGAGGGCAGTGCGTGACTTTGGGAGGAATAAAGAAAAAGAAGTGGCAGGAAAAGAACTGGGACATAGTGTTTGAACCGCTTCATGACAATCCTTTGGTTTGTCTGAATATTTCCCCTTAAAGGAAGTGGCAGTTCAATATGTGATTGAGCAGGAAAAACAAGCAAAGCCCCGCGCGGCGTCCGACTTCCTGCGGGGCTTTGCCTGTCTTAACAGGTCTATTTCACATATTCGATGAGTGCATCGTCAGAGAAACGGACCTTTTTAAGATTTTGAAAAGAGTCCTCAGCGTGACGATATCCTAATGTCACAGTGGCAATTGACTTCCAGCCGCTGCCTTCGAGTTTAAGAATACGGTCGTAATCTGAAGGACTGAAGCCTTCCATGGGTGTTGTGTCAATTTTTAGCAAGGCAGCAGTCTCAAGCAAGAAGCCCATGGCGATATAGGCCTGTCGTTGTGACCAGGTTCTGATTTTTTCTTCCGGAGCCTTTACCACATTATTGATCAACATCTCTTTATATCCGTTCAAGGATTCAAGAGGGGCACCCCGAACTTCGGCAACGCGATTTATGTATTTTTGCACAAAGGCTTCATCGATAGTGTCGCGATAGAGCAGAACAATTTGATGGCTGGCATCTGTGATTTGCGATTGATTCCAGGAAACGGGTTTTAACTCTTCGCGAACCTGAGGATTTTCCACCACGAGAAACTTCCACGGTTGAATGCCATAAGAGGAAGGAGCCAGCTTTAACGACTCAAGCAGAGTGTTTAGGTCTTTGTCAGAGATTTTTTTGTTCGGGTCGAATTTTTTAACTGCATAACGCCACTCGAGGGCCTCTTGGATCTGTTTGTTAGCCATGGATTGGACTCCTTTTAAATGTATCCAACATGGATACAATATGAACCTAGCGGGCTTTAAATGCAACAGTAAAACGCACATTTAAAGCGAATAATCCTCAAAGAGACGCTGAATACTGTTTTAAGGGGTCTTGTTGCTGCCCATTGTTTCTTTTTGCAGCATCAGCTATAATGTACGCATGCTTGATCAAAGATTTTCAGTATCAGTCCATATAATGACGGTTCTTAGCTACCACAAAGGTGAGCTGATGACCTCTGAAGTCCTGGCATCAAGCATTCGCACCAACCCCACAGTGATTCGTCGCCTATTGGCAAAGTTGGTGGAAGCCGGCCTGGTTGAAAGCTTCAAAGGGAAATCCGGGGGAGTGCGCCTGAACGACAAGTGTAAAGAGATCACGCTTAAAGATATCTACATGGCAGTTTCAGGCAAACCTCTTTTAAACACTCCGGATAAAGAACCGTTAAAACAATGTGCTGTATCGTGTGCGATGAAAAAAATCATGTGCGATATCTCATCGGGCCTTGAGAATCATTCGATGTCCTACTTAAGCAAAATCAAACTTGCTGACCTGACTCAAAAAGTATAACCCGCGTGATGACTGAACAAGAGAAGCGGGAAATTGAAAGACTTCACAATGAAGCCTGTAAGCAAGGGAAGCTTTTTTATATTGACCCCAAGACGGGTTATCAGGTTTTTACAAAACTCAATCATATAAAAAGAGGACACTGTTGCAACTCCGGTTGTCGCCATTGCCCTTACAAAGAAAATAAGCAGGAAGAAAATTAGATTTTCTGTCCTTACGCAATCACAGTACAAGATACAAATCGCTCCACAAACTTTCACTCGTGAGATGAATTTGCGGGGAAACGTGCATAAACTGTTGAAACGAGTGAACTGTTGGCAGTCTCACGTAACTGGACGAATGTGCATAATCATTAACCGAAAATTAGAACAATAGTCGCCTAGACCACCGCTGGTGGAATACAAATAGACATTTTCTCCTCAATAAAGGTCGTGATTTCTCTAAATGATACACCCACTCGTATTTACTCCCTGCTAAGCTTTTATCTGCAAGGTGGGGTGTGTTTGTTATGGCGTTCAATTATGAAAAACACAAAAGTAGCCATTCCGAAGACAGCTTCTGGACATCATATTCAGACTTGTTCCTGGGACTTAGTACGATCTTTCTACTATTATATGTAGTTGCGAGTCTGAGAACGGGAACTGATGCGCTCAGAGGCCAAATCGAGAATCAAAAGCTATCGATGCAAGTCGAAGAATTACAACATCAACTCAAAATGTATGAGTCGGTGAAGAATGATTATTTGGCGAATCAGGCATCCAAGGATGAAGCTCAGGAATACCAGGAGTTGATGGATAAGCTGACTCTATTGCAAGAGGATGCGAAATCCGAAAAAGACAAGCTGGTACAGCAGGCTTTGGAAAATGACAAAAAGGCCAAAGCACTTAATAAGTATCAGCAGATGGTGCGCAACGTGATGAATGCCAATAAGATGGCGAAATCCAAGATCATCAATCGTGATGATTTGA
Organism: Bdellovibrio sp. HCB288; assembly: GCF_047305935.1. Lineage (GTDB taxonomy): Bacteria > Bdellovibrionota > Bdellovibrionia > Bdellovibrionales > Bdellovibrionaceae > Bdellovibrio. Next base: position 286,134 of record NZ_CP178619.1, on the reverse strand, counting down.
TCAAGGATCAGGACGTTGAAATTGCTGACCAGGAAGTTGAGATCAAGGATTTGAATCAGGATATTCAGCACAAGCAACAGTTGATCGCCCAGGGCGAAAAACAGATTGCTGACACTGAGCAGGCGTTGCAGCGTCGTATGAATGAACTTCGCTACGCCTATAAGCAAAACAAACTGAACAAATCAAAATTTGAACAACAGATGGCTGCGGCAAAAGCGGATGCAAATTCCAAGATCAACGGACTTAGCAACGCCAATGCTCAGTATCAGGCTCAGTTGCAGGAAGCCAACGATCAGTTGGGACAAACTCAATCTGACCTAAGCAAAACCAAAGGAATGCTGGCTCAGAAAGAGGGCGAAGCCCGTGGCTTACAAGGTCAGTTGGGTGAAGCCAAAGGACAGCTGGGTAAAACGCAAAGCGAATTGGCCAGCACTCGTGGTGCTTTGTCACAGACTTCCGGTCAATTGGCTGCCGCACAAGGAGAACTTGGGCAGGCAAAGGGACAGTTGGGTAACCTGAAAGGCCAATTGGGCAATCTGCAAGGTCAGGTTGGTAACTTGAAAGGCCAACTGAATGCGACGGAAGGACAACTTGCTCAGGCTCGTGCAGAAATCGAAGCACGTAAGGCAGTGGCGACTGAAATCAGCAAGGGTTTTGCAAAAGCCGGTATCAAAGCTGAAATCGACGGTCAGACGGGCGATGTCGTTTTGGATTTCGGTCAACAGTACTTTGATTCTGACTCGGACAGATTGAAACGTGAAATGAAGGGTGTAATCGAAAAAGCCATGCCGATTTATTCGCGCTCGCTGTTCGGTAATCCTAAAATCTCTGACAAAGTTTCAGCAGTTGAGATCGTGGGTTTCGCTTCTCCTACGTATCAAGGGCGTTTCATCGACCCGAACAGCAGTAAGCCAGGTGATAAAGAAGCATTGAAATACAATATGGACCTTTCATATCGTCGTGCGAAGTCTATCTTCAATTATATGTTGGATGAAGACAATGTGCGCTTTGAACATCAAAAGCAATTGATGGGATTGATGAAAGTCTCAGGACGAAGCTTCCTGGAAGTCATGAAAGTTCAGAATCGCGGAGTAGCGACAGCTGCCGAGTTCTGTAAGCAAAATGACTGTAAAAAAGCTCAGCGGGTTATTATCCGCTTCAGCATGGATCAAAAGAAATAAAAGGGGTGGGACGTGAATAAGGCTGCTTTAGCTCAATATTTTATCCTGGGACTGCCGTACGCAATGGGTGTGGTGTTCTTGCTGGGATTGTTTTTCCGCGGAGTTATTTACTTCACGGTTCGTCGTCATGAATGGTTTGCAATCGAGTTTGAAAAACGCGTGAATCGCTACATGCACGCCGAGGTGCCGGGCAAAGTGAAAGACGTGTCTTTCTATGTCCTGTCCAAGCGTATGCTGGAAAGAACATACTACGAAATATTTGAAGTTCGCGATCGTATGAAGCGCCGTAAGCCGGACTCTGTGATGGCGGGCAGTGATCGTATCTTTTTGATCCGTCAGGGCTGTGCTTGGCTGGTAAAAGATATTTTGAAGCAATTGAAGTTCTTGAAGTGGACGGAAGGCACGCCTAAGTTGATTAATATCACAAAAGCGACGTTCCAGCACAACCCGTGCTTCAACCGTGTGTTTGGTATCTTCCCTATGTCCGGTTTGAATGACCTGATCAGCTTGCTTCCGGGTTTATTCGTTATCGGGGGGATCCTCGGGACCTTCGTCGGTATCGCCGGCGGTCTTCAGGAGCTGGGTACGATGAACATGCAGGACCTTGAAGGCACGAAGAACATCATGGACCGCTTCCTTCATGAGATTTCCTTCGCAATGGGGACATCCATTGCTGGTATCGTGTTCTCGCTTTTATCTCATATTACAAATACGATGTTCAGCCCGGACCGCTCTTATGTGGCTATGGTGGATCGTTTCGAAAGTGCCCTTGATCAATTGTGGTACCGTGCCGATAACAATGATTATCCGGATCACGAAAAACCATTTGATGAACACCGCGATGCTGTTGAGGCTTTGGCCGAAGATGCTCTGAATAAAGAGATCGGCAAAGCTCCGACGGTGCAACGGGGGGCTTAGTCCTCGAGTGAGGGCTCAGTCAGGAGCTAGTTAGATTTGACAAAGTTTACGGTAACCATCCACAGGAAGGATCAATCGATCACCAAAGAGGTGATGAAGGATTCCTTTACCATTGGTCGTTCCCTGGATTGTGACCTGTCTCTAAACGATACGCACGTCAGCCGCGTGCATCTAGTCGTGAACCGCCGTTGGAACCAGATCTGGATCGAAGATAAGAACTCCTCCAACGGCACCTTCTTAAACAGCAACAAAATGGTTCAAGGAACCCCGGTGAATGTGACCAGCAACGATCGCATTCAGTTGGGTCGTTCTGATTTTATCCTGGTGATTGACCTGGAGACCGATGATGTTCACCCGCCGATGCCGGAATTGGAACCAGAAGCGGTTCCCGAAGTTCCCGCTCAGGTGATGACAGCACCTCGGACCTCAGCTGAAGCATCCGGTGAAAAAACCGGGCACGAAGACACCGTTGCAATGCCAGCGCCGGCAATGGCGCCATTTCAGGCTGAAAAGATTCTCCATGATGCGAAACGAGCTGCGGCTCAGATCGTGCTGGAAGGGGAGAAGCAGGCCGAGAAGCGCACTCAGGCCATTTATCAAAAAGCCCGTGATTCCCAGGCGCAGGCAGAAATCTTTTATCAAACTCGCATCGCGGAAGCCCATAAAGAGGCGGATGCAATTCTTGCGGACTATCAACGGCAAGGGCATCAACTGCTTCATGATGCCCGCAATATGGCGCAGGAACTTCGTGAGGAAGTCGATGTCTATGTGCAAAGCCTTCGTCAAAAGGCCAAAGCCGATGTCGAGGAAATAGTCTCGGAAGCGACTTTGAATTCTGAAAAACTGAAAACCGATGCGCTGGAGCACGCCCGTGTGACTGCACAAAACGAAAACGCGGCATCCATTCGCGATGCGAAAGAAGAAGCGGTTCGAATTATTGAATTCGCGCGCATGCAGGCCCAGCAGACGCACGAACAGCTGGTCGGTGTGAAAGATGATCTGCTTAAAAACTCAAGTGCACTGGCGGTCATCAAGGAAGATCTGGAAACGGCCCGTTCGGCTTTGGCAAAGACTCTGGCTGACACGACGGAGCTTAAGGAAACTTCTGAGAAGCAATACAATGACCTGCAGGCAAAGTCCCAGGCGGAACTGCGCGCGATCTCTGAAAAGGTGGCGGCTCAGAATGCAGCTCTTGAGGCCTTGCAAAAGTCCATCGACGAAAGCTCCAAGAAAAGTCAGTCCACAGAGGATAGTCTTAAGAAGCTTCAGGGCAAACAAGCGAACCTGGAATTTGAAGTCAGCGATATCGAAAACAAAAAGAATCATCTGTTCAAAGAATTTGATGCCCAGAAAATTTTCCTGAACGAGAAATTGGAAAAGGAAAAGTCCCAGATCGCCCGCAGTGAAGAGGAGCGACTGGAGGAAATGCGTTTGGAGATGGCAAACCGCCTTTCCAAAATGGAGCAGGATCTGGTTGAAGATATCATGACCAAAAAAGCGGGCATGATCAGAGACATCCACATGGCTATCGAAAAAGAAGTTGTGCAAGTGCTGGATGTGAGCGAGTGGAATAAAATCAACGACAAAGTTCAGCAGCAAGTTACAGAGGCGGTCGAAGGACGCGTGTCTTCGATTTCGCAAAACTCTGTCACTGTGGCAAAACCCGCAGACATCGTAAAGAAACGCAAAAACGAAAAAGTGCGCTGGATCACGACGGGCCTGGCAACAGGTGCCTTGGGTTTGTTTGTCGCGCAGATCGGTTTTGACATTGTTCGCAAGGATTCGAATCCTTTGCAGACCCGTGCCCAGCAGGAAGCCGTTGCGCGCGCCCAGGATCTGGAGCGCCGTCGCTTTAATCCTCAACAAACGGAAGAGATCAAAGACACCTATACAGATGCTGTGATCTACACGAGCAACTTCAGTCAAATTTATCTGGATAATGATTTCCAGCAAAGACTGTATAAGAGTGCTTCCCAATATCTGCTAAAAACATGGCGTATTGATGAGGATAAATCCTTGCAGGTATTGGCCGCTGCGAACGCCTTGGTTAAGGAGCTTCAGGATCGTCGTAATAAAATTCATCCGGATTTTGTAAAAGACGGCATCGAAAAAATGCATACTCTGGAAAAAGAGAACATGAACCGCATGAAGGACATTCTGGGTTCAGAGGTGCGTCTTGAATCCTTTAGACGCTTTGAAAAGAACTTCTATAAAGAGGAAGTTGACCGGAAAATCGTTCAGCATTAGCTGAACGATCGAGAATCGATAATTGAAAATTGAAAATAGACGGAAAGGCTGCTTTAAGCGGCCTTTGCTCTTTTGCCTAGGACTATGATGTTGAGGTGAGCTACGTCGTTCTCGACATCGGTGGCTTGGGATTGGATTTCTGTTGAGGTCGTGGCGATCTGTTCAGCAGAGGCCGCGTTGGATTGCGAAGACTGATCAAGGTCGGTCATGGCCTTGTTGATTTGTTGCAGTCCTGTGGCCTGCTGGGAGCTGGCTTCGGCGATCTCGAAGTTGATGTCTGTCACTTTTTTTACTGAACTTACGATTTCGGCAAGTACGGATCCTGATTTGTCGGCCATTTGCGTGCCGTTATCAATTTTACTGACGCTTTCGTGGATCAAATCAGAGATGTCTTTGGCGGCCGACGCAGATCTTTGCGCAAGTCCGCGGACGGCATCCGCCACAACGGCAAAGCCTTTGCCTTGTTCACCAGCGCGCGCGGCTTCGACCGCAGCATTCAGGGCCAGTAGATTTGTTTGAAAGGCAATATCATCAATGACTGAAGTGATTTCTTCGATGCGTTTTGAGGATTGCGAGATGTCTTTCATTGATCCAATCAAATGCTTGATTTCTTTTTCACCACGCTCCGCCGACTGATAAGAAGCCTGGGACAGGCGGGCTGCTTCTTTGGCATTGTTGGAATTCATTTGAACCATCGAGTTCATCTCTTCCAGGGACGCCACAGTTTCCTCCAGAGAAGCCGCGGCAGAAGTGGAAGAGTGTGAAAGCTGTGTGCCGGCTTTGGAAAGCTGTTCGATAGACTCGCGAACCTGTTGTCCAGTTTTAGCCAGTTCCGCAGAAACTCCGGAAACCTTTTTGACGATGTATTCGGACATCAGGAATGTGATGACAAAAAGTATCAGAGTTGAAATGACGCTGGTCCATACATTGGCGCTTTTTAGCTCTGCATAGTCCGCTTTGGTTTTTGCGCTTTGTTCTTTGCCGTAGGTTTTATAGTAATTTACGACTTTGTTTGAGTATGTGGAAAGGGCCACTCCGATTTCAAGATAACGGTGGTCCATATCGTAGGTTGCCGCAGCCAGGGATTCTGGAGTGCCTGTTTTGATGTTGTTTGCGATCTTGTAAAACACCTGATCATATTCAGGCATCAGGGATTTGATTTTAGGGAATTCTTCTTTTTCAAATCCGACAAAAGGGATGGTGGAATAGGTTTCAAAATTGGCTACCAGATTCTTATATTCGCTGATGGCTTTATCCACATTGGCCAGGCGCACTTCCTGATTTTGCGCGTGGACGATGGCTGACCAGAACCACTGTCTTGAGGCATTGCGGGATTTACGGATTTCTCCCATGGCTTCTACAGTCGGCAGTACGTTTTGTGTCAGTTCGCTGATCGAGCTGCTCATTCGTTCTGCGCGGTTTAAGCTTAAGTAAGCCTGAACGACTGAGCCAAGAACAGGAAGCAGTGCTAAGAACAATAATTTGCCACGAATACCAGACCAAAACTTTCTAAACATGGTGAACTCCGATTGATTAACTCTTCGGAAGGTCATAACGATTGTTAATAAAATATGACTGGTTTTTAACAGGTGCTTAACAAAACCAGACATAGGTTTTGCGCGTTGTGTAAAATCAGTAATGCTGCTGGTCAATGGTCGGAGGGGTTTCCCAGTCCGGCAAATATAAGTTAAAACGCGCCCAGTATTCCGAGGAGGACCTATGTCAGCAGGGCATGCATCACAAATTGAAATTCTTTTGGGCTTGGTGGCTTTACTGTTCTTTGTGATCTTCGGAGCGATCATTCTAAGCGTCGTTAAAAAATCCCGTGCCGAGAACAAGCAGCTTGAGCAACAGCCCGAACTGACTCATGAACCAAAAATGGAAATGCCAACCATGGCGGCGGAAGAACCTATTCTGGCGCACATTGATTCCACCGGCCATGTTGTTTCTGACATGGAAGCTGTGGATTTGGCTGATGCTCTAAGAAAAACAGAAGAGAACCTTTTCGGTCGCATCCGCAGTCTGTTTAAAGCCGATAGCAATAGTCAGCATCTGGATGATATAGAAGAAATTCTATATACCAGTGACTTGGGGCCGGCGACAGTTCAACGCCTGATGGGGGCTTTGCAAGACAAGCTTTCCCGTAAAGAACGTGCCGATTATGACACCGTTCGCGATGCCTTGAAAGAAGAAATCAAAAGCATCTTCGCAGGTTCGCATTCCTCAGCACCCACGGCCGGTATCCTATCCAAAATTAACTTCGCTGAATCCGGCCCGACTGTATTGATGATTGTAGGAGTGAATGGCGCTGGTAAAACCACATCTATCGGCAAGATCTCAGCGCAATTGGCGGCTGAAGGTAAAAAGGTTTTGGTTGCAGCCGGGGATACTTTCCGTGCGGCAGCCGGTGGTCAGTTGAAAGTATGGACAGATCGCGCCCAGGTAGAGATCTTTTCCCCTGAGGGTGTGACAGATCCCAGTGCGGTGGCGTTTGATGCCGTAGCCAAGGGCAAAGCACAAAACTACGATGTGATCATCGTGGACACCGCAGGACGCTTGCATACGCAGGCGAATTTGATGGAAGAGATCAAAAAAATGAAGCGTGTGATGACCAAGGTCATCCCGGAAGCACCTCACGAAACCTTGATCGTATTGGATGCCAACTCGGGCCAGAATGCCCTGATGCAGGCCAAGGAATTCCACAATACCCTGGAATTGACGGGCGCCGTTCTGACTAAAATGGATGGCACGGCCAAGGGTGGCGTGGCGGTAGGACTTGCACAGGAACTGCAAATTCCAATCAAGTTGATTGGTGTCGGCGAGCGCATTCAGGATCTTCGTACGTTCTCAGCTCAAGAGTTCGTGGATTCCTTGTTCCAGGCACATATCTAATTATAGATTTCCAGAGGGAAATTTTCCGCCAGACTGAGAGTAGTTACTCATTGAGGTCCGTTTTGATCGAGTCTGACATTCTTTGGATTTCGTCAGACTCGTAAATAAACTGTCCTGGATTAAAATTTAAAATCGACAGAGCCATTGCTTTTGCCACATCGGTCGCAGCAATGGCTTTGTACTTTTTAAGAGGCCCGATCATCAAAGCATTCATGATCGGACTTAGCTTTTGCATCAGCCCTTCGCCAGCACGCTTTTCCTTGCGATCCCCCAGCAATAGGGACGGTCTGAAGATCTCGATCTGGGGTATTGATAGCTTTCTAAGATCGCGCTCCATTTCGCCTTTTACGCGGTTATAGAAAATCGAAGAAGAAGGATCAGCGCCCATTGCGGAAATCACGACAAATTTCTGTGCTTGGGCCTTTTCGGCGATTTTCGCAAACTCCATCACATAGTCATAGTCGACCTTGCGAAAGGCCTCCTGGCTGCCGGCGACCTTAATAGTGGTTCCCAGGCAGCAAACGAAGGTGTGAGCTTTTAATGAAGACCCCTGACTTGCGAGTTTGTCGAAGTCCAAAACAAGAGTTTCAACTTTGGCAGGAAGGCGGCCCAAAGGTTTGCGGGAAACAACCGTTACGTGGCCCGCATGTTCTATGTTCGCCAAAAGCAAAAGGAGCTCGTTACCCACGAGCCCCGTTGCGCCAGTCATGCAAATGTCAGTCGGGAAATTCATCCCTAGTAGATTACATTAGGCGGGTAGTGATAGCCAGAGGCTTTTAGGTGTTCAGGAACAGTTGTTCTGAAATCAATAAGTCCGCTGACTTTAACTTTGCCCTTAACAAGGCGTGCATCCGGATGTTGGTAGTCAATAAAGCGACCCTCATCCACCAGGAAGTAACCACGGAAGTTTGTTGGTTCTTTGGATTTACCGGCGTCAATACGGTAACGGTCGCCGGATTTACCAGAGCTTGCAGAGTTTTTGTAATTCAATTGGTAAGCAGTTGGGTACTGATCAACCATGTAGCTTCCTTGTTCAAGGAAGTTTTGGCCTTGAATAACAGGGATAGCTTTGTTGATGATGTTCGTTGCATCCGCACTCAAACCGCCGGATTTCTGAGCACCATCCGTTAATAGGATGTAGTCCCAGCGCATTGGGTTGTTGTAGTTTTCACGGTAGCGAGTCAAAGGGATCACGCTGTCGTCAGACAAAATAACCTGACGTTCACGAGTCGATTCACGCGCATAAACACGGTAAATATCAGTGCCTACCGGCAGATTTTCGCGCAAGAATGCGATCGCGCGATTTTCAAGACGTGTGCAACCATGGGAACCTGGGTTGGAGAACATGTTCATGAAGAAACCACGAGTGATGTCGATAGCATCAGAGCCATCAACGCCCCAGCCGATTGTTCCGTGCATCCACTGGCTGTTAACACCATTGACATCATCAGCAGGGGAAAGCTTTGCCGCATACCAACCGAAAGCACCGTAAACAGTGTCTTTGCCGTTTTTCTCGGTCAACCACTTGCGGGAGCCAATTACGCGGGAAGAGTTTTTGGAGATTGGTTTAGGAATTGTCTTAAGATCCTGACCAGCTGTGTACCAGCTTGGGTAGGTTTGCATGCCATCAGAATAAAACTTCACCCAAGTGGCGATGCGCGAGTGACCCAACCAGGTCATGTAAGCATAACGATCCGATTTAGTGCCCTCTTCGTTACGGCCCACAACCATGTCAGATTCCATCACAAGTTTGTGTGGGCAACCAGGGTAGGTCGTGCAGCGTTCATAAACACGAGTTTTTTCTGTCGCTACGTTTTGAATGACAAAGTACTTCAAAACAGGCGCTGTGAATGGTTTGTCAGACAAATAGTCTTTGGAAACAAACAATTGCGGAGCGATGTTCGTTGGAACAGATTTGGATTTAATCAAACGGATTTGAACCAATGGAGTGCTGCTGTCCAAAGTGCTGATCACGGTCACTTCGTCGTTCATGGAAAGTTGACCGACAATGTTTCCTGCAGCAGTTGAATTGGAACTGCGAAGATTCAAGTTATCAGCTGCGATGTAATATGTTTTTCCAACAGTAAGCTGATTTTTTTCAACAGCAGCAATTTGCACCTGAGCTGATGCCTGAGAAATTGCAAATGCGTTGAGTGTCATTGTGGCAACTAGCAAGCTGAATGCAAATTTGCCGCGATTTTTACCAAGAATGCTATTCATGGATTGTTCTCCCCCGTGTGACCTGCATTAATTACAAACTGGCGTCGTCATACCACAAACTAGGGATGTGGGCGTCTGAAATTTGTTCAATTGTAATAAGTGCCCCAAGGCACAGCTGGAGGATTCATGAAATGGATTTTGGGCCTTTGTTGCCTGATAGCGCCTGCATTATCTCAGGCGCAATTTAACTCTTTAGCCAGGACAGACTGGCGTGTAATGAAAACGCAATGGTCTGCTCAGGACGAGGAAAACTTTAGCAGATTTGTCGCGCGCTTAGGTGCTGCCGTCGAGAATCGTCAGTGTGATACAGTGAAAGAGTGCCTGAAGAGCGATGCCAACCCGTATTATTCTTCAGACCCCGCAGGATTGGTCTACTATGCTGACTGTGCGGATCTACCGTACTTTTTAAGAGCTTATTTCGCCTGGAAACATGGACTGCCTATGTCGGTGGCAAGTCGGGTCAGTGCTCGCCCCGTGGCTGGAAATACTGGTGACATCCGGTATACGCCGCAAGGAAATTATGTGACCGGCCGCTTTGATGTGATTGCCGGCAATGGTCGCAAACGCTTCGCTTTTATCGAAAACATCGAGGACTACGATATCGGTAACTTGATGTTGGCCACTCGTTATCCCAACGCTGTGGCACTGTTGAATGGCACGATCACGAATTCAACTCTTTCCGCGACGTTCAGAATGATGGGAACCGAAGACGGAAAAATGTATGCGGATTTTTATCCGGTGAAGCTGACCAGATTCAGCGTCCGACCGGGAACAGTGATTTATGATCCAAACGGACATGTGGCGGTGGTTTATAAAATCACAGCAGATGGACAGGTTTACTATATTGATTCACACCCTGACAATACTTTGACGTCAGGTATGTACAATCCTAAGTTCGAGCGCAGCAATCCTTATCAAGGTGCGGGTTTTAAAAACTTCCGTCCATTGACATTGGTGGATGCCAGACAGGATTCATCGGGAGCCTATGTCGGTGGAAGAGTTGTCGGTGCCAAAAACACGACACTGCCTTATTACTCGTTGGAACAATTCTATGGCACTAATCCTGATCCCGACGGTAAGTGGAGCAAAGGTAAGTTTGTCTATAACGGTCGCGACGTGGATTATTATGAGTATCTGCGTATCATGATGGCCAACGGTGAGCTGCGCATCGATCCCTTGGTGGATATGCAAGTGATGTTGCGTGATCTATGTGTGAACGTGAGGGATCGTGTGCAAGCGGTGGATGTGGCACTGCAGTCCGGTGTGCAAAACAAACCTCATCCTGAGCGTTTGCCTGCAAATATTTATGGTACCACCGGAGAGTGGGAACAATGGGCTTCTCCGTCGCGGGATGCGCGCCTGAAGGTTTCCTTTGCAAATCTGCTGATTCAAGTCCGCAGTATGGTTCAGCGTCATCAGGTGGGGGATCCCACGATTGTGTACCATGGAAGCAATCTGCGCGGTGACCTGATGGCGATTTATCAAAGAGAATCTGCAAGCTGTCAGTTCGCCTACAAGAATAGCAATGGTGTCAGTGTTCCGTTGAATTTGGATCAGGCAAGACAACGTGTTTTTGACATGAGCTTTGATCCTTACCATTGTGCGGAACTACGATGGGGAGCGAAAACTTCCCAGGAACTGGCAACTTGCCGGGACAATCAAAACAAACGCGCCTGGTATGCAGCCGAACGCTGGTTGAGATATCAAACGGATCGCACCTATGATGCGAGAATGGATTACACTCTGGGTGAGTTGACCGGTCCTAAACCAGGAGTGGGAGTGGCGAATCCGCCGGATGTGGATATCGTGCGCTTTCTGCAAACAGGAGCTCGTCGTTAATTCTTCTGAAACAAAGTATTAATCAAGACACCGCAGTATCTTCGCTGATCTGCGGTGTCTCATTTTGAGACTGTAGATTCTGCGCCAATCGTTGTCCAGGAATGTTACCGGCTTCTATTTAAGAGATGAAATCCAACAGATTCCAGCCGAAGTGGCATAAATGTTGGAAGTAAAAGGGTGAGTGAGGCACACCCTATGAAAATGAAAGACTATATCAATTTCAACGAAGTCCTTTTAATCGCAATTGGGATCATTCTTTTGTTCCCATTGCTGGGTAATGCTCAGGATGTCACATATCCCAACTACTCCACAGCAATTAAAACCGCAGTGACGGACCCGACTTCCCAGATGGGCAGCATGGCTCAGTTTCAATACTTTATGCATACAGATATGATGAAGAAGCTTTATTCTTTGCGTGGTTACGAGCCGATCTGGATTAACTTCCAAGGTCGTCCTGCACCGATCGCTACAGAACTTCGTCGCTTGCTTTTAGTGGCTTACCGTCATGGCTTGCCAGCAGATATGGAGCAGGTTGCAGTTAAAGAAAACGGCGCCACAGTTCAAAAGTGGACCTATGTGTCCCGTGGATATTGGGACAGAAGATTAGAAGATTACCTGCGCACAGCGACGGTTTCCCCGAAAGACGTCATCTGGTTTGAGCTTTTGGCAACAGAGGCTTTTTTGCGTTATACGCAGCACATTTTTGTCGGCCGTTTTGATCCAAGAAAAATTGATGAAAAAATCATTCTGGGCCCTCGCGTGATCAATGACAAAACCTACAATGCCTTGAATCACGCAGTCAGTAATCCGGGGCGCTTGCAGGAGCTGATGGATCGCTTTGCTCCAGAGTCTGCGAACTATAAAGGTCTGATGACTTTATTGAACTACTATCGCCGTGTGAAGTTGGCGGGTGGTTGGCAGGCTATTCCGTCGCCGGGCGTACAGATTGAGCCGGGCATCAGTCATCAGATTATTCCGCAGATCAGAAGTCGTTTGAAGCTTTTTGGCTATGAAGTGGGTGATCTCAATAATCAGGTTTATGATGAGGGTTTTGGCAAAGCCCTGCGCCGATTTCAAGAGTTGAGTGATCTGGAAAATGACGGTGTGATTGGCGCCAACGTTTCAAAAGTTTTACGCTATCTGAATGTGCCGGTCGAGGCGCGCATCGAGCAGCTGTCGGTAAATATGGAGCGTCTGCGCTGGTTGCCGAGGAAATTGGGTGATCGCTATGTATTCGTGAATCTGGCAATGACAGAGTTCCGTCTGCATGACGAGAAGCTTTCTGCAGCAGAACTTGAAAAAATGAAATTCAAAACCATCAACGGTAAGGATGTCCGCCAGACGCCATTGATGATTGATGAAATTCGTTATGTGAATTTCAATCCGACGTGGACTGTGCCAAGCTCCATCGCCATCAAAGACAAGTTGCCGCAACTTAGAGCGGACGCGGGATATCTGGGTAAGCACGGTATGAAACTTATGCGAGGTCAGACGGTAGTAGATCCGATGACAGTGGATTTTAAAAATATTGCAGAAGACGTTTTCGCAGGCACATATACGATTGTACAGATGCCGGACTATAACAATGCCCTGGGCGTTGTTAAGTTTCCGCTGGTAAAAAACAACAAAGCTATTTTCATGCACGACACCAACGAGAGAAATCTGTTTAAGACGACCAACCGTCATGGCAGCTCTGGTTGTATTCGCCTGGAAAAGCCCAAAGAGTTTGCCGAGTACCTGCTTGCTGATAAAGGTTATACCCTGGCCAAAATCAACGGCCTGGTTCCACAAAATGCAGAGATGCCTCCTGGGAAAACTTTTTCTGAGACATTGAAGCGCCCGATGACGGTGTATATTCAGTATCTGACGACCGAAGTGGGCCCGAAAGGTGAAGTGCGCTTTGCTGACGACGTTTACGGCCAGGATGAAAAAATCAAAGCGGCGCTTTTGGATCCCAAAAACAACGGTGACTTCTAAAACGACTTCTTTTGAAATAAAATTGGCGAAAATCAAAATCTATGTTTCGATAAAGGGATGAAGAGAATCATCCCTTTTATTTTTTCAATACCCCTTGTGACGATGGCGCAGGTCTCATCGCCAACACCATCGCCAGCTGGATCAGCCAAGCCGGTTTCGGTTTCCTACGAAAATCTGATCAAGTGTTACCCGGAGTTGAAGGATGATTCCCTGGCATTCAAGGTGGATCTGACAAAGTTGAAGGATCTGGCGGATGAAAAGCTTGTGACTATTCGCTCGCAACTGCGTCAAAGAAAAATTGGATATTTGGATGCAGATCAGGATCAAATGATTTTGACCCTGAAATCGAGCGGCGCTGGGAAAAAGCAGAAAACCGAGCTGTCGTTGCAGAAGGTTGCGGTGGACGGGGTGCTTACGGATATAGCACTTACTAAAAATCAACGCACCAATCCCAAGCAAGAGATCATCAATAACTTTCTGCTGCATGCAACGATCAAGAGTGATGAGTACTCCTATCTTGACACGAAGCTGAATGGAATCACAGCGACCTACAAGCGCAACTTCCGCGAGGTCGTGGAGTTCAATTTAGAGGGACCGTCACGAAAGCGCAGTCTGTCTTGCAGTAGCGAGCCTCAACTGGGCATTATTTGCACTTGCACCAAGAAATAAACTGTTGAATAGCGCTGATCGTTATAGCTATAATTTTCGTAGTGTTGTTCTAGGTTTTTATCTAGAGTTTTAAAAGGTTTAGCCCCATTAGCGATTGAAAGAGGAGACACGGTGACTGCTGAGAAAAAGAACTTCAATTTCCTCATTGCAGGAGTCCCGTACAAACTTAGATCCTCTCATGACGATGCCACAGTTCAGGAACTCGTCGACTTTGTTAATAACAAAATGAATCAAGCTATGGCCGTTACTAAAAACGGTTCTTTCCAAAATGCCGCTGTGTTGACAGCAATGAATGTCGCGGAAGAACTCATCCTTTTGAAAAGAAAGGCGCAACGTGAACTCGATAAGCTCGAGGAAAAAACGATGCAGCTTTCTTTGGAACTCGAAAACTCCAAGAACAACAAGGTTTTGAACAACTAACTTTGATGTAACTCTCTTGGAGTGCCCATGCCCTCTTGGAGCTCTAAACAGGAATGTCGTTCCTTTTATAAATCTCTTTGCGCCCAAGAGTTTGCGCAAGGTCTTGTTCAAAACCAGCAGCAGTTGAATGTATTTCTGCAGGACTTCATGTCCAGGCAGAACGGATGTTGGGGGGCTTATCGCTCTCTTTCTCAAGAAGTCAGTGTGGATCAGGTCTTTAAGATCGAACACATTGATTGGGTGTTTCCCCGTATCAAGGGCACCGAGCTTGAGTTTTGTTTTGCATCAGGTTTTAGCCAAGGCGCATTTGGCGTTTTGGAGCCTGATCCCAACTCCGCTATCATTGATCTTAAAGGCATTCACGGCCTGCTGATTCCCGGATTAGTTTTTAATAAGAATGGCAACCGCCTTGGCAAGGGTAAGGGATTTTATGACAAAACCCTCGCTCATTTTAAAGGAGTCAAGGTGGGGGTTTGTTTTGATTTTCAAATTTCAGAACAGACGCTACCGATGGAAGCCCATGACGAGAAGATGGATTACATCCTCACAGAGTCGGGTTTGATCGTTTGCCAGCAGTTTGAAGTTCATTAGGAACTTCTAGGAGAAAAGGAAAAGATGGAAATTTTAATCACAGCCATTATCTGTTTAATTTTGGGCGGTGTCGCTGTTTTCATGGTGAAGCGTATCCAGGACAACAACAGCAAAAAGTCTGCACGCATTGAGGCAGAGCGTATTGTCAACAAGGCTAAATCCGAAGCAGCAAAACTTAAAAAAGATGCTGAAACTCGTTCTAAGGATTTTGAAGGTCGCGCCCGCAAAAACGTGGAAGCTGACATTCATAAGCAAAACTCCACTTTGAAAAACAAAGAGTCTCAGTTGGATCGCCGTCTGAAAGAGATCGAACAGCAGTTCAAACAAAAGATGGAAGAAAACGAGCGTTACTTGAACACCCTGAAAGACCGCGAGGAAAAAATCGCGATCTCTGAAAACCGTGTGAAAGAGCTTGAGAAAAAAGGCGAATCACAAATTGGTGATTTGAAGCTTAAATTGGAATCTGTGGCCGGTATGTCGCAAGACGAAGCAAAACGTCAGTTGCTATCTGCGATCGAGGACGAAGCAAAAGTCGAAGCTTCCAAAAAAATCACGCAAATCGAAGAACAAGCTCAAAAAGAATCAGAAGTTAAAGCAAAGCGCATCCTGGCGACAGCGTTGTCTCGTTTCGCGTCTGAGTTCACTTCTGAAAGAACTGTCAGCGTTTTGGCACTTCCGAACGACGAGATGAAAGGTAAAATCATCGGTCGTGAGGGTCGTAACATCAGAACTCTTGAAGCTCATTGCGGCGTTGACTTGATCGTGGATGATACTCCGGAAGCGGTGGTGATCTCTGGCTTCGATCCGGTTCGTCGCGAACTGGCTCGTCGTACTATCGAGAAATTGATGGAAGACGGTCGTGTGCATCCTGCGCGCATCGAAGAAGTGGTAGAGAAACAACGTAATGAACTTATGAAATCCATCAAAGAAGAAGGCGAACGCCACGTGATGGAATTGGGTATTGCAAACATGCACCCTGAGTTGATCAAAATCATCGGTGGCTTGAAATACCGTAACTACCAAGGTCAAAATGCCTTGAACCAATCCCTTGAAGTGGCGAACATTGCCGGTCTTCTTGCAGGTGAGTTGGGCGTGAGCGTGAAATTGGCTCGTCGTGCGGGCCTTCTTCACAATATCGGTAAAGCGATCGATCACACAGCTGAAGGCAGCTATGCTTTGGTGGGTGCTGAAGCCGCTAAGAAATACAATGAATCCGAAGATGTCTGCCACGCGATCCGTGCACATGATGAAGAGGAAAAACCTCACTCCATCCTGGCTTGGATTGTTCATGCCGCTTACATCCTGTCCAGTGCTCGTCCGGGCGCTCGTCGTCCGCAAATGGATTCCTTCATCCACCGTTTGGAAGATCTTGAGTCCATCGGTAACAGCTTCGATGGCGTTTTGAAAACATTGGCACTTCAGGCAGGTAAGGACGTTCGCGTTCTGGTTGAATCTGCAAAAGTGACAGATGATCAGGCAGTGATGCTTTCTCGTGATATCGCTCGTAAGATCGAACGTGAAGTTCCTCAAGCTGGCCAGATTAAAGTCACTGTGGTTCGTGAGACTCGCAGTGTGGAGCATGCACGCTAATGAGCTTTTTAGATCCAAAAGAACAGTTAGAAAGAATTAAATTCGGCGTTGCTGAGTTTATTAACGACGAGGAGATGCTTAAGAAATTAAAGCGCTCCAAGGAAACGGGAACTCCGCTTCGTATTAAGCTGGGAGCAGACCCGACTCGTCCTGATATTCATATCGGACACACCGTAGTCATCAATAAATTAAAGACGTTCCAGGATCTGGGTCACCATGTGATCTTTTTGATCGGGGACTTCACCGCAACTATCGGTGATCCAACTGGCAAGAGCACGACTCGTCCGGTCCTTTCTCGTGAAGAGATCGAGGAAAACGGTCGCACTTACGCCAAACAAATTTTTAAAATCCTGGATCCGAACAAAACCGAGATCGTTTACAATTCCTCATGGATTGGCAAAATGACTCCGGGTGAGTTCATCAAGATGGCGGCACAATATACTGTGGCGCAAATGCTTGAGCGTGATGATTTCACGAAACGTTACCGTGCGGGAACGCCGATTGCGATTCACGAGTTCCTATATCCATTGACTCAGGGTTATGACTCTGTGGCTTTGAAAGCGGACGTTGAGTTGGGTGGTACGGATCAGAAGTTCAATCTTCTGGTTGGACGTGCCATGCAGTCGGCATATGGTCAGGAACCGCAGTGTATTCTGACGATGCCGATTCTGGAAGGTATCGATGGCGTCAATAAAATGTCCAAATCTCTGGACAATTATATTTCCGTTGTTGATACACCAAAAGATATGTTCGGTAAAACTATGAAGATCTCGGATGATCTGATGTATCGTTGGTACGAATTACTGACGGACATCACTGCCGGCGAGTTGGCACAATTAAGACAGGACGTAGCGGATAAAAAGAAACATCCACGTACTGTTAAAGTTGAGCTGGCTAAATTCATTATTAAACGATTCCACTCGACTGAGGCTGCACAGGCCGCTGAAGATGAGTTCAATCGTATTTTCGTCGACAAAGGTTTGCCTGACGATATTCCAACAGTAGAAATTGAGAGCGTGTTTATCCCGGCTGATGGTTTGGGCGTGGCACAGTTGTTGGTTAAACTTGGCTTTGCGGCTTCAAATAGTGAAGGCGGTCGCATGGTTCAAGGTGGTGCCGTGCAAATTGATGGCAAGAAAATTGCGGATGCTAAAATGAAGTTGTCCGTAGCCGATATCGACGGAAAGGTCGTTAAAGGCAGTAAAACCAAATTCGCGAAAGTGAAACTGGTATGAAAATAAAATTTCTTCCGCAAAACATTGAGGTTGAAGCAACTCCGGATAAATCGCTATTGCAAATCGCCACGGAAAATCAGCTTGAGATCCGTTCAATTTGCAAGGGTGTTCCAAGTTGTGCTGAATGCCGTGTGCGTATTAAGGAAGGGGACAGCAATGTCCTGCCTCCAGGCAAAGCGGAGTTGAGCCTTATCGGAACAAGTTACTTTATAGATGGCCGTCGTTTAAGCTGCCAGGTGCGTTGCTTCGGTGATGTGACCGTGGATCTGACTGAACAAGTGGAACGTGCGGAAAATCAAACTAAGAAAATCAGAGGCTTCCGTACTAACAAGCAGATGGAATCCAAAGCTGTGAACGATACCATGCTTCTGGATGCGAAGGTTGATGAATCGGCTTCCGCAACAGCAAGTGCTGGATCTGAATCCGTGGGTGAGACTGTGCAAGCTCCGGGGGAACGTCCTCCTCAGCAACAACGTCAGCAGAATCAGCAAAAACATAAACAGCAACAAAATCAGAATCAAAACCGTCAAAAACAGGGCGGTCAGCAAAAACAACAACAGCAGGCTAAGCAGCAACAAGGTCAGAATCAACAAAGACAGCAGCAAAAGCCAAAAGGTGGTGGCGGACAAAATCAAAATCGCCAGCACAATCATCCTAAGCAGAATCAGAACCAAAATCAGCAGCAGGCCAAGGCGCAGAATTCAAATCAAGGACAGCCACGCCAACAAAACCCGCAGCAAAATCAAAACAAGCCCAAGCAATAGCTGGGCTTGTTTTTATAAGCTCCTCTTCCTCATCAAATGTTAACTTATTGGATTTAAGTCCAGTGCATTGACATTAGTGGGATGCCGATAAGAGTGGAGCATGTCTCACAAGATCACTTTCCGCGAACGCGGCCAAGGACCCATTTTGATTCTTCTTCACGGTTACGGAGGAAGTATTCATCATTGGGATGCGGTGGCCACCCAGCTGGAATCCCGGTATCGAGTGATCGTACCCAATTTGACACATTTGTATTTGAGCTCCGATAAACTGTTCTTCACAGTTCAGGTGGAAGTGCTGGCAAAGTTTATTCACGACAACTTCCCTCAACAGCGCGTTCATCTGGCCGGATTAAGCTACGGTGGCGCCTTGAGTTGGGCGCTGGCAACGCAACACCCTCATTTGGTGGACAAGCTTGCACTGATCAATCCTATGGTGACGGATCCGGTGAAGAACTTCCTGTTGAAGGAACTTAGATTTTTCTTCTCGATTCCTCTGAATTTGAAAAGCATCTATGTCATGTTATCGACACCGATGGGGGCGAGCTTCTTACGGAAGGCCGCACATATTTTCCGCGATGAGAGATCCGAGGGGCCGATCTCATTGGATCGCCTGAAGGGGCGGAAACTGCAATTGGTGGCGCATATGATCCATCATTTTGCGTGGATTTTAAGGTCCGAAGACTGGCAGTACTGGCGCAAGAAACTCTTCCACTATCGCGGGGAATGCCGTTTTATTTTCGATGACAGTGATTTGCTTTTTAATCAGGACGCTTACCGAAGCTTCGCACAGCACATTGGGTGTGAGGATCTGGTGATTCTGCAGGGAGCCGGGCATCTGGCTATCAAAACAAAGCCCGAAGTGGTCGCACAGCACTTGCTGGAATTTCTGCAAACCACTGCAAGCTATCAGAAGATCGCTAAATAGTTTCTGGCTTTCTTTCCTTGTGTTTTTCGGGAAAGGCGCTTTGATACTTGGCTGCGATATCCTCGGCCAGAACGATTTTATTCTCTTTTACCAAAATACTGATAAAGGCTTCATAGGATTCAGCATCCATGCGATTCGCAGCCGCCATTTTTCTGCCCTGATCGATAACTTTGGTCAGCTGCTGGGTCTTGCAGTTGAAAAGGAAATGCAGGTTTTCATGCTCCTTGCTGCCGACCTTTGCAGAGGGAAATTGCTGAATAAAACGAGCTGCCTGAGTGATGGTTTGCATATCCCCTCGTAGCAGTGTTTTTACGATCTTGCTGATGTATTCCGGATTCGCTCCGACCACTTGCACGCCAAGCTCAAAACACTCCACCGCTTTGTGAAGGGCACCATTATTCAAATTGGAGCGACCTGCCGTGAATAGTGCCGCTGAAAAAACATGACGAAGTTCGGCTGTTTTGTGATCCAGTTGGGCGAACAGTTTAAAGAAGTGCGGAACTTGCTCGAGCTTGCCAGAGAATACAGCTGCAATGAAAAGATGTCCCAGGCGTTTGGGTCCGATCGGGTAGTTGTCGATGATGGTATTCGCCACCGTATAGGCGTTTCCATAGTCTTTCTGCTCAAAATACGAATCAAATTTTCCAGTCAGGCAGCGATAGTGAAGGGGCTGGTACTGCAGGCCCTTGAAGTACTCATCATTGGCGAACTTGTATTCTGTTGCTTTGAATTTGGTATAGCCCAAATAGTAATGCGCCAGAGTGGGTTTCTTTTGATGCCTTAATGCCGTCGTGAACTTGTGATGCGCATCTGCCAAATGTCCATCGAACAGCGCCTGTTTGCCGGCGCGAATGTGTTTGATGTATTCCGTCGGATTCAATTTGCGGTCAATCAACGTTCTCAGTCGCTCGGCCAGGGCCCCTGCCTGGACAGGTTTCACGATGTAGTCATCCACCAGCTCTTCGGCTGCTTCGGCAATTGCTGATGAGGAGTTGTTGTGAGTCATGATGATGGAAATATTGTCAGCGCTGTTGGCCGTGTGCATGGCAACCAGTTCAAGACCGAATTTTGAATCCACCATAAATTCTGTGATCAAAATGCTGGGTTTTCTTTCAGCAAGGAATTCCTGGGCGCCAAGGTATCTTTTGGTGGTAAAAATGCCGGCAGGTTCAAGTCCGATTTCAATCAAAGCCGCCGTTGCCAGATTGGCGAAGGAAGAGGAGTTGTCGACGATTAAAGCTGTGAGGTGTCTCATTATTCATGCTCCCGCATGGATCTGAACAGCAGATCGGTTGTCTGTTGTGCCTGTATGTTTGCACTCATAAAGCTTTCCCAGATGCCTTTATCGAAACGGTGCAATTCAACGGTGTATTTTGCAAGTTTGCCGTCGTCCGTAGGTTCACTGTGGGTGACTCGGCCGGTGGCCAGAAATTCAAGAACGTGGCCTTTGATTTGGTAAGTGCCTTCGAAATTTAAGATAGTGCCCAAACCGCAGATGCGCGGAGCTGCTTCAAAAGTGAAAGATTTCTCTGCGTATTCCAAAACCTGAATAGGGCGGGTCTTAAGATTTTTAATCAATTCAAATTCAGTCGTCAGATTTTGCAGGCTGTGAATTTCCAAATAATTTCGGCTCATTGTTCAATGCTAAACAAAGATCAATGCATTGCCTAACTTGCCAAGGCACACGCGGGAAAGTTCTGGACGTTGAAATTGAAAATGAATTGAAATCTATAACACTTGTGGGGCCAGAAAATGGTTTTCCAGCAATGAAATGTCCAGTGTTCCCACGGATGTATTTAGGAGCTTTGTTTGAAAACTAAACGTTGAAACTTGAGCCACAGCCGCAGTGTTTCGTAGCATTCGGATTGTTAAAAACAAACCCTTTGCCATTCAAGCCACCCGAGTAATCCAAAGTCATACCCAGGATATACAACATAGAATTGGAATCCACGGCAATTTTTTGACCATGGGCTTCGAAAAATTTATCACCATCACGTGGAGTCGTGTCGAAATCCATTTTGTAGGACAGACCTGAGCAGCCACCTTTTTTCACTTCCACACGCAGGAATGCAGCGTCCACTTTGCCTTCGTCTTTTTTTAGAGCAGCAAGTTTGTTGGCAGCTTCTGGGGAAATGTTAATCATAGTGATCTCCTGGATAAATTCGTGTCCAGTGTAACACAAAGCTGAAGCCCAGGGGAGGTTAGATTCCTAACCCCCAGGGTCTTTACGCTAAAATGCTGAAAATATTATACATTTCCAGTTGGGATGGCGCCGCGAAGCATGTCGACAGCACGCTGAATATCGTCTTCATTCGTCCAGCGACCCAGGCTCAGGCGCAAAGTACAGGACGCTTCTTCCGGAGTAACGCCAATTCCTTTTAACACGTGACTGATGCTCACAGAACCAGAGCTACAGGCAGAACCCATGCTCACACCCAGTTTTTGAATTTTAGCGGCCAGGGATTCGATTTTGATACCCGGCAAAGTCACATTCAAATTGATCGGGGAGCGCTCTGTCGCGTGACCATTCAAGCGAATGCCAGGAATAGCCGCCTGCAGTTTCTGCCAGAACAAATTTCTTAGTGAAGTCATGCGGGCCGCTTCGGATTCCAGATTCATTTTGCAGATCTCAGCTGCAGCTCCCAAGCCCACAATAGCTGGAACATTCAGAGTTCCAGAACGCAGGCCCTTCTCCTGACCGCCGCCGTAAATCAAAGGATTGATTTGTACTTTAGGGTCTTTGCCACGGATAAATAGCGCAGCGGAACCTTTCGGCCCATAGAATTTGTGGGCTGAAAAAGACATCAGATCGATGCCCATGTCAGTCGCATGCACAGGGATTTTACCGATAGCTTGCGTGGCGTCGGTGTGAAGAAGAATTTGTTTTTCTTTTGCCAGTTTTGCAATTTCTGAAACTAGATTAATGCTGCCAACCTCATTGTTGACCCAGATTAAGCTGATCAATTTGGTATGTGGCTTTAAAGCCTGGCGCAAAGTTTCGATTTCCACCTGACCAAATTTATTCACCGGCAGAAAATCAACTTCAACACCTTGCTTTTCCACGGCTTGCATCGCTTTAAGAACAGAACTGTGTTCAAGGCAGGACGTGATGAAGTGGATAGGTTGATTTGGATTTTCTTCGCGCAGTTTTGACAACAAACCGAAAATCACCCAGTTGTTGGATTCAGTGGCACTCGCCGTAAAAGTGATCTCAGAGGATTTTGCACCAATCAATGATGCCACTTGCATACGTGCTTTTTGCACAGCATTTTCCGCCGTCCAGCCCCAGTGGTGCGCAACGCTTGCGGGATTGCCAAAGTACTCTTTAAAGTAAGGCTCCATCGCTGCATAGACTTGCGGGTCTACAGGGGTCGTTGCATTGTAATCCAAATAGAGTCCCTTGTCGGACGCTGTTTGTGCGGTCGTACTGATATGAGTAGTGATTTCCATGGCACTCAGCTAATAACGGCGCCAAATTCGGGTCAAGAGGAATCCTAGGAAACCAATAATTTCTTAGGGGAAACTGCCTCTTTTTCGAGCTGTTCCTGATACTGATCAATTTTGTCGTTTAGATAATTTTGCGCGCGGTATTTATCCAGGTTCTGCAGCTCCATGCGTAAGACATGCATGTGCGTGATGCCCTGATTGATTAAGCGGTTCTTTTGCTCGGACAAAAACACACCACCCTCAGGAGTATACAGCACGTAACGGTTGTTGCGTGGCAGGAACACGTAGAGATTGAATTCAACTGGAACATTTTCACGCATTTCCTGAATTTTGATGGCCGCCATCTCTTCGTCAGCAGAGGAAGAAATCTCTGCTTTGACATCTTCTCTGGGGAAGAACGCCATGGCCACTTCATTGCCTTCGTGAACGGACTTGCGCAGAAAGTCTGCATACTCAACCGCCCAGGCGGCAAAAGGCACCTGTTTGATTTTAATCGGCATGGTTTCTTTATTTTCCATATTCTCGCCGTTTTCGGACAAAAACTTGAACAGGCGAGTGCGGATCTGTTCGTAAAATTGAAGGTTGATTGTCAGGTGCTCTGCCATCGCCGCGACCAGATACCCGGAGAAACGACCGGATTCAACCAGGATGCAGGCAACATTCGTGGGCTGCTCGACATGGTGCTTTTTTTCCGTGATGAAACAGGATTTCTCCATGGCTTCACGTGTGCCTTGCAGAATCAACGAAGAAGGATCTTTCGCGACCTCGTCGGCAATTTCTTTGGAAGAGCTTTGCTTTTTGTTTTTGGCTTTGTCATTTTCAACCGGAGCCCACATCGAATCGGATTTTTTCCGAGCCGCATAGGAGCTGGTGCCGGAGTCACCGTAAGGATCATAATTGGGATCGTTCGGATCCAAAGTGTCAGACGCACTGCCAGGGATGCCTCCGCGATTATAGGGATTGGTGGAATTGTAGCCCATGCTATTTTCGCCGAAACCATTTTCAGACGAATTCATTCCACCAGTAAACTGCGGGGAGTTCCCGTTACCCATCATGCCGTCACCATGAGCGCCGGGTTGTCCACCACTCATCGGACCGCCAGCAAAACCACCAAAACCGTTTTCCTGACTACTGCCACCGATGACTCCGTTGTCGCCGGAACCCTGTGCAGTCGGAGGAATATACCCCGCCATTCCAGGTTGAACAGCGCTCATGGAATCTGAACCATTGCCTTGAGCGAAAGACGCGTAGCCACCGCCAGTATTTGCGTTGCCATCAAGAGCGCCCATTAAGTTTGCCAAAAAGTTTTGAGTGGATGCGGAATCATCACCGGAGGCACCTTCACCACCACGAATCGCAATCACTCCCGAACCGGAACCGCCACCTTCCCAATTTCGTTGAGTTGCCGCTGCATTCGGATTCGCGGATTGGTCCTTGTAGTATTTGTTGACCATACGTTCAACAGCAGGGCCGGTGATGGGATGGTAAATTGCATATCCGGAATTACAATCATTCAGAACTTTGACCGAGTTCGCAGTGGAGTGTTCAGCAAATGCGATCACGCAAACCGGAAAAGCCTGACTTAGCACACGAGGTAGGTTGCGCACTTTTTTGTTGGGGTGATCAACACTGACCATGACGAACTGGGGTTGATTTTGCACCAGGAAAACCATGGCTTCTTTAAGGTTGTGCGTGCTTTTAATTTCCCAATCACGGTTTTTCAAAAATCCTTCAACAGGCGCTAGGCTTTGCGGGTGGGACTTGATGATCAGCAGTTTGCGCTTTTCTACCTGTTGTTCCATGTCACGTTCCTGTTAAAAAATTATGAGGTCTTATTCTTAACGGAGGCTCAGGGCTAAACAAACAGTGGATAATAGATCTTTTGGGGTTGTATTGCCAAAAGTTAATCAAGATTTGGGGGTCATAGTATATTAGTTAGGGGTGGGTTTTAGGCAACCCAGCCTTTGGGTGGGGATGTCGTAATCCAGATTCTCTTGAGCTTTAACTTCCCTACAATGACCTTATGAAGAATCAAACTCTGCACAGCACACGTTTTTTTGTTCCCGTCGGTCAATCTCCCGAGAGAATGTTCAAATGGAAGAAGCTTGATTGTGAAATCAAAAATCGCAAGGGCGAAATATTCTTTCAAATGAAATCAGTGGAGGCACCGGAAGGCTGGTCGCAACTTGCCGTTGAAATTGCGGCAAGCAAGTACTTCAGAAAATCCGGTGTGCCTCGCACCAAACACGAGACTTCGGTGAGGCAACTTGTGAATCGCGTGGTGAGTGCCGTGACTGCAGCCGCTCTGAAGCAGGGCGGGTATTTTAAAAACAAGAAAGATGCCGAGATCTTTGGGAATGAGCTGAAGTTTATTTTGTTCTCTCAGCGAGCCGCTTTCAACAGCCCCGTGTGGTTCAATGCGGGTTTGTTTGAGGCGTACAAAATAAGTTCTCCCAGTGAGCACTATGCGTGGGATTTCAAAAAGAAATCCATTCAGCCGACCAAGAACGCCTATGAACGCCCTCAGTGCTCGGCTTGTTTCATTCAAAGCGTTGATGACTCCATTGATGGAATATTTGAGCTGTTAAAAAATGAAGCGCGGCTGTTTAAGTATGGCTCGGGGACCGGCAGTAACTTTTCTTCCCTTCGTTCCAAGTACGAACCACTGAACTCGGGCGGGCACAGTTCGGGCTTGATTTCATTTCTGGATGTTTTGGATCGTGGAGCAGGCGCCATCAAGTCCGGCGGGACCACCCGTCGTGCTGCCAAGATGGTGGTTGTGGATATTGATCACCCGGAGATTTTGGATTTCATCGACTGGAAAATGAAGGAAGAGCATAAGGCCAAGCTATTGATTCAGGCGGGCTTAAGCTCTGATTTTGAAGGCGAGGCTTACAAAACTGTCTCGGGGCAAAATGCCAATAATTCGGTTCGCGTGACGGATCAGTTTATGAAATCAGTGCAGAACGAAAAGCCCTGGAAGTTGTTGTCCCGAGTGACGGGCAAATCACTGCGCGAGATTCCGGCGGCCGAAGTCTGGAGTAAAATCAATCATGCGGCGTGGATGTGTGCAGATCCGGGAATCCAGTTTCATGACACCATCAATCGCTGGCATACTTGCCCGAATACCGCGGAGATCCGTTCCAGCAATCCTTGTTCTGAGTATATGTTTTTGGATGATTCCGCCTGCAATCTGGCCTCTGTCAATCTGGTCAAGTTTTTGAATTCCGATGGCAGTTTTGATTTCGAATCTTTTATTCATACCGCGCGCACGCTGTTTGTGGCTCAGGAAATTCTGGTGGATTACTCCAGTTATCCGACGGCGAAGATTGCGCAGAACTCCCATGACTACCGCCCTCTGGGGTTGGGGTATGCAAATCTGGGAAGTGTATTGATGCGCAAGGGAATTCCTTACGACAGTGACGAGGGGCGTGCCTGGGCCGGAGCCTTGACGGCGCTGATGAATGGCGTTGCCTATCTGACCAGTGCGGAGCTTGCGCGGGCCAAAGGTGCCTTCGCAGGGTTTAAGAAAAATCGTGCACCTATGCTGAATGTGATGAAGATGCATGAAAAAGCACTGGCCGGTATTGACTGGAAGTATTTGCCTGAAGGGTTGGATCACGCCGCTCAGAACTTGTGGAAGGCCGTGGTCTTTAATGGCGGCAAGTATGGTTTCAGAAATGCCCAGGCAACGGTGGTCGCACCAACCGGAACTATTGGTCTTTTGATGGATTGTGACACCACCGGAATTGAACCGGATTTTTCTTTAATTAAACTAAAGAAGCTTGTGGGTGGCGGAGAAATTCAAATTGTGAATCAGTCGGTGAAGCCGGCGCTGAAAAGTCTGGATTATGATGACGCGGCTATTGAAA
This sequence comes from Bdellovibrio sp. HCB288, assembly GCF_047305935.1. Lineage (GTDB taxonomy): Bacteria > Bdellovibrionota > Bdellovibrionia > Bdellovibrionales > Bdellovibrionaceae > Bdellovibrio. The sequence continues at coordinate 259,347 of NZ_CP178619.1, read as the reverse complement.
AGATTCTGGCCTGGGTCTCAGAACACAATACGTTGGTGGGCTGCCCGGAATTTAAGCAGGAGCATCTCGCAGTCTTTGATTGTGCGAATGCGGCCCCGGGGGGCAGGGTTTTGTCTCCGGAGAGTCACGTTACCATGATGGCTGCAGTCCAGCCGTTTATTAGTGGAGCGATCTCTAAAACGGTTAATTTGCCGAACTCTGCCACGGAACGGGATATTGGTGAGATTTACCAATTGGCCTGGGAGCTGGGAGTAAAGGCCGTGGCCGTATACAGGGATGGCAGTAAATTGAGTCAGCCGCTGAATGTTAAGAAAAAGAACCAGGAAGACCCTCAGGTTCAGAAATTTACGATGAAATGCCCTGAATGTGGGGGCGACACGGTGCTTACGAGTGGGTGCTTTCGTTGCCCGAACTGTGGAACCACTGTAGGTTGTTCGTAGTCGGCCGTTGAAAAGCACCCAATCGACTGCGTTGTCGGAACCTGACTTGCTCTCCGGCGTACTGTAAGTACGCCTACGTGGCAGTCAGGCTCCTCCGCCTTGCGCTTGGGTACTTTTGAACGGCCTTGTTTTTTGTTGGGAGTTTTTTATGAGTAAGAAAGATATTTTTGGGGATGATGTTGATTCTAAGAAATCGTTTGAGGATTTTGAGGCTCTTTTTGCTGAATCATCAGCGGGCGGTCTTAAGACTCGAGTTTCTGTAGGGGATCAAATTCGTGGGGAGATTCTTTCCATCGGTAAGGAAGAGTCCTTCGTATCCACGGGCACTCCAACAGACGGCATGATCTTTACAAAAGATCTTATGGATGAAAATAAAGAAGTTAAGTACAGCGTTGGCGACATGATTGACGTTGTGGTTTTGTCCACTAAAGGTGGCGAGATCCGTTTGGCTAAAAAAGGTGCGTTGGGTGCTTCCACAGATTCATTGGAAGACGCTTACGATATGGAACTTCCGGTAACAGGGACCGTGACTGAAGTGGTCAACGGTGGTCTGCGTGTGAATGTTCAGGGCAAAACCGCTTTCTGTCCGATTTCACAAATTGATTCCCGCTTTGTTTCTGATGCGACTGAATACGTGGGTCGTAAATTTGATTTCCTGATCACGCAATTCGACAAGCGCAATATCGTGGTTTCCCGCCGTAAACTTTTGGATCTGCAAAAGGCCGAGTTTGAAGGACAATTCATGCAGAAGCATGAAGCAGGTGCGATCCTTGAAGGTCGTATCATGCGTTTGGAAAAGTTCGGTGCCTTTGTTGAGCTTGAACAAGGTGTTGAGGGGCTTGTCCATTTGTCAGAACTTAGCTGGTCCCGCGTGCACAGTCCGCAAGAGGTTGTGTCTGTTGGTCAAACAGTGACAGTCAAGCTTTTGAAAATCGAAGAGATCGACGGCAAGTTGAAAATTTCCTTGTCCATGAAGCAAGCTGACGGGGATGGAAATCCTTGGAACTCAGTTCCAGCGAAATTCCCGGTGGGTACAGTCGTTAATGGTAAAGTTGAAAAGAAAGAAGCCTACGGTTTGTTCGTGAATATCGCTCCAGGGATTACGGGTCTTTTGCCAAAATCCAAATGGCGTGATCATGTTGATGGTCAGCAGTTTGAAAACAAAAAACGTGGTGATGATATCGCGGTTCAAATTGATGAAATCAAATTTGAAGACAAAAAGATTTCTTTGGGTGTTCCTGGCGCAGGCGAGGACCATTCATGGAGATCGCATCAGCCGGCATCCGGTAGCGGATTCGGTTCATTGGGTGATGCTTTGAAGGGCTTGACCATCAAACCTAAGAAGTAAGTCTCACATTTATCCCTTTCATTTAGGACCCCTGATCTTGTCGAAGGTCAGGGGTTTTTTATTTTACCCGGGTGATATTGCTTTTTTAATAAAACCCGGGTAATATTATTCAAAGTTCCCCACCGAAAGGCTCACCATGAGTGCATCCAACGATTTTATTCAGCAGGAAAAGGCCACCTTCAGTCGCGATCAATGGATCATCATTGCGTTGCTGGCGTTCTTGCAATTCACAATTATTCTGGATTTCATGATCCTGTCGCCTTTGGGCGCCATCCTGATGCCAGCGATGAAAATCTCGCCATCGCAATTCGGAATGGTCGTTTCGGGCTATGCAGTCAGTGCCGCGCTTTCGGGTTTTTTGACGGCGGGCTTTGCCGACAAGTTTGATCGTAAAAAGCTGTTAATGTTTTTCTATTGCGGATTTATTCTGGGAACATTGTTCTGTGCCCTGGCGCCGAACTTTCATATGTTGTTGGCAGCAAGGATTGTGACCGGACTGTTTGGTGGCGTAATCGGTTCCATCGTCTTTGCGATCATGACGGATTTGTTTCCATTGCAACAGCGTGGACGAGTCATGGGAATTTTGCAGACGGCGTTTGCGGCAAGCCAGGTTATGGGCCTTCCACTGGGTTTGTGGCTTTCCAGTAAATGGGGCTGGCATTCACCGTTTCTGATGATTGTGTTTGTCAGTACATTGGTGGGCTTTGTGATTTGGGCGAAGCTTCCTTCCATCACGGCGCATCTGGCTTTGCAAACAGATAAAAAAGCCCTGACTCATATGATGCATACGGTGGCGACTCCGAAGTACGCGTTTGCGTTTGTGTTGACGGGAATCTTGTCGATGGGCGGTTACATGATTATGCCATTTGCAAGTGCCTATACGGTTCACAATCTGGGGATTGATATAGACAATTTGCCATTGCTTTACATGGTCACGGGCTGCGTTTCGATCTTTGTGGGGCCCTTGGTGGGCAGAATCAGTGATGCCATCGGTGGTTACACCACGTTTATTTTTGGCAGCATTGTGACTGCGATTATGACCGTGATTTACACAAATCTGGGCTCCACCTCGTTGGGTATGCTGATGGTTGTGAACTCTTTGATGTTTGTCGGGATTTTCTCGCGCATGATTCCTTCACAGGCTTTGATGTCAGGAATTCCGGCGCCGGCAAGTCGTGGGGCATTTATGTCCATCAATGCATCCTTGCAGCAGCTTGCGGGCGGATTGGGTTCAATCGTTGCGGGTATGATTGTTTCTGAAGGCGCCGATGGTAAAATTCAACACTTTGAATACGTGGGTTACATCATGGTCGGGTTCACAGCCCTGACAGTTTACATGATGTATTTTATTAACCGCGATGTGATGGCATCACGGACTAAGACTGCGAGTCCTTCGGTCGAGCCTTCCCTGGGACACTAAGGAGAATTTTATGGAACCAAGAGTGGATAGAACCTGTACCGCTTTTGCGGGAAGCAAAATGATTGCCTCCGGGGACTTGGTGGATGTGGCCACCAAAGTTAAGAAATACCTTCGCGATAATGGCAAAGAAAACGTTTTGATTTTTGATGACGTGACCAGTGCCCAAGTGGAATTGGATTTGCGCGGAACATTGGAAGCCGTCACTAAAAGATACGAATTGTTGGCCAGTGAAGCGGAAGAAAAAAAGTCAGGTCCCGGGCGTCCCAAGCTGGGCGTGGTTTCCAAGGAAGTGACATTGCTGCCCCAACATTGGGAGTGGCTGGCTTTGCAGCCGGGTGGTGCTTCGGTGACTTTAAGAAAACTTATTGAAGAAGCGAAAAAGAAAAACTTCAGCAAGGATCAGATTCGTCAGGCCCAGGAAGCGGTTTATAAATTTATGCACGCGATCGCCGGCGATCTTCCGAACTACGAAGAAGCCCTGCGCGCGATGTATGCCTACGAAACCAAGCAGTTCAAAAAGATGATTGCCGATTGGCCCAAAGATCTTCAAGAACACATCTTAAAAGTCGGGCGGGAAGCTCTGGCCAATGTAAAATAAAGTGGTGCTTTCGCAAGGCCCCGTGGACTCAGTACCGTGGGATTTTAAGTCCCTTCATTGGGCCAAAGGCTAGCGAGCTAGCTTAGGTCGGTAGGAACGTTCCAGAGGTTAAGATTTAGAGTTACAAGAGTTCTTTGATTATTTTGATAATTACCAAAATAACCACTAGAATCTGCTTAATAAGCTTTAAAATCGTCCGATAAGAAAAATGTGTGTTTTTCATTCGGACCTCCTTCAGTATTCCGGAAGTGAGTCCGTCCTAAAGGTGACCTTGCGAAAGCAAGTGTCACCTTTTGCATTTCTTATACCCTGTTAATTGTAGGAAAATTAAAGATGGCGGAGCCAGAAGACCATGGCCATTTCGGCGAAGTACTGCGCGCGGCGCTCCTTCATAGGCATGGCTTTGTAGGGTGCGACGATAGTGTCGGTGGTTTTCTTATTGCCGCGTTCGATGCTGACGGAAACAGAGTGTTCGGATTTTGGAGTGAGCATCAAACGAACTTGAGCATCCGGATCCACGGCGCGACTGGAAAAGCTCCAGGATTTTTCAGTCATGAATTCGCGCATGGCTGGCATCAGGCGATTGATCAGAAACTGTCCCGTGGCGCCATCCTGCAAACTCACGGAAGAATAATTTTTCAACGCCAAGGACAACATCAGTGGCACATCCTGCTGATCTCGGGTGATGGTTATATCACGCAAGGCTGCAGTCACACGCTCAACATGAACGCGCATGTTTTCTTCCTGGGATTTATAAAAAGACATCTTCACTTCCACATAGGGAAGATGAACGCGGTAGCCTTTTTCGACGTTAACACCAGCAAGAGCTTGTTCCACGATCGTTGCGACATCGGACTCGCCCATGCCGATGGTGTCCCAGTGACGAGTGATATAGGGATCAAGACCCGTGACACTTTTTTCCAACCACGCTCCGATTTCGGATTTCCACACGGCTTCGATTTCACGGGGAGGACCGGGCAATACGAAAATATTTTTTCCTTTTGCTTCCAGGAAGAAAGCATTCGCAGTGCCTTCAGAGTTTTTTATTACTCGCGAACCCTCAGGAAAGTAGCATTGCTGTCGTTGAATTTCTTTAACGACGTAACCACGTGGTTCCAGGCGCTCTTTGATGTGTTGCCAAGAGCCTTCGTCCCATTGCAACTTCAATCCAGTCCATTCCGCAATCAATTCGCGGGTGAAGTCATCCGATGTGGGACCCAAACCGCCAGTCACAAACATCAGGTCGGAGTACTGACCGCAATAGTCCAAAGCCTTAGAAATGAGTTTTCTCTCATCTGGAACGACAAGGTGAAGCTTGGTGGTCAGTCCCAGGTTTTTCAGTTTTTCTGAAATCCAGGCTGCGTTTTTATTCACAATTTGGCCATCGACCAACTCGGTTCCTATACCTAATACTGAGGCGATCATGTGAGACTCCTTTCGAAAGGTTAGGCCTCTGGCCCAAAGGCGTCCAGATTCTTCCGAAAAGTGCCTGATATTTGCTATTATTGCATAGCGTTACGGGTGCTAAGCCTTGCGGATTACACAGGGTTTTCCTAGATTCGCTACTCTATATAAATGTAGGAGCTACCATGTCCTTTAACTGGAAAGAATTCGATCTTTACAATCCCACACCTGAGCACAGCATGTTGCGTGAAACTGTCAATGCTTTCACCAAAGCTGAAGTAGAACCTCAAGCTCACGAGTACGATCGTTCGGAAAAATTCAATCTGGGTTTGTTCAAAAAAGTCGGCGAGTTGGGTCTTTTGGGGATTACAGTTCCTGAACAATTTGGTGGAGCGGGAATGGACGCGACTGCTGCTGCCATCGTGCATGAAGAGTTGTCTGCATCTGACCCTGGTTTCGCCTTGGCTTATCTTGCGCACTCGATGCTTTGTGTGAACAACATTGCAGTGAACGGCAGTGATGAACAACGTATGCGTGTCCTGCCAAAACTTTGCTCTGGCGAGTGGGTGGGCTCCATGTCCATGTCCGAGCCAGCGATCGGCACCGATGTATTGGGTATGCAAACTCGCGCCGTTAAAAAAGGCAATGAGTGGATTTTGAATGGTCGTAAAATGTGGATTACCAACGGAACGATCGATGAAAACAACACTCCATGTGATTTAACATTGGTGTATGCGAAGACTGGTGAAAAACACGGTCGCGCGATGATCTCTACTTTCCTGGTTGAAAAAGATCACAAAGGCTTCGAAGTCGGTCAAAAAATCAAAGATAAATTGGGTATGCGTGGATCCAACACCGCAGAGCTTGTGTTCCAAGACTGCCATGTTCCTGAATCTGCTTTGATCGGACATGAAGGTGATTCCATGCTGCACATGATGCGCAACCTTGAAATCGAGCGCCTGACACTGGCGGCGATGTCTTTGGGGATCGCACGCAGATCTATCGAGATCATGAATCGCTATGCAACTGAGCGTGAGGCGTTTGGCAAATCCCTGAATCACTTCGGTCAAATGCAGCGTTATATCGCTGACTCCTACGCTGAATACAAATCAGCACGCGCTTACGTTTACGAGACAGCTCGTCGTATGGATCTAAATAAAGAAGGCAATCGTCTGGATTCAGACGGTGTGAAACTTGTCGCTACAACTATGGCTAAAAACGTTGCTGACCGTGCAATCCAGGTTCTGGGTGGTTACGGTTATGTGGGCGAGTACGTGGTTGAAAGACTTTGGAGAGACGCAAAATTGCTTGAGATCGGTGGCGGAACATTAGAGGCACACCAAAAAAATATCACTCGCGATTTGGCTAAAAATCCTGAGTCCTTGTACAAGTAGGCTGATATATGTTTCCCTACGGTCCTGAGATCGAAATCAATGCGAACTTGAAAATGAATTACAAAGTGGTTCTTGAGAAATTGGGACCGCTTTTGACGGCGGATCGATTGCAAAAAATCGATCGCGTTGTTGCGCAACGAAACTTCGATACGGCCGTGGTTTTGGAAAGCATTTATGATCGCGGGAATATTTCTGCAGTGATGAGATCCGCCGAGGGTCTTGGCTTCGGTAATTTTCACGTTATTGAAACTCAAGAAAAATTCAAAGAATCTGCACGGGTCACACAGGGTGCTGACAAGTGGGTGGAAGTCAAAAAATGGCAAAACACCACGGATTGCGTGAAAAAGCTTAAGTCTCAAGGTTACAAAATCTATGTCACTCATTTGGATGCACGCTCCAAGCCCTTGCACGAAGTGGATTTCTCAGGAAAAACCGCTTTGGTTTTGGGGAATGAAAAGAACGGTGTGAGTCCCGAAATGGTGGCCGCCGCTGACGAATGTATCATTATTCCGATGACGGGCTTTGTTCAGAGCTTCAATATCTCTGTGGCTGGCGCGTTAAGTCTTTATCATATTTCTCAGGATCGCATGAAGCGTGGCGGAGGGAATGCTTCCTTAACAAATGAGGAGCAGGATATTCTGCGTGCTTACTATTATCTGCGAACTCAGGATTCTGGCTTCCAATATCTTGAAGAACATTTTGCAAGAGGACACATAAAGGCTTAGACTTTTTCTCATAGGGAGGACTTATGAGAAAATGGATTTTTCTTTTGCCTTTGATCGTCGCAGCTTGCGCCGAAAAAAGTGTAAACCCGGAAGCAGCACCCTCAGCGGTGAATAATCCTTCAGTTTCTGAAACAGACAAAACCAAACTGCCATTCTTTATGACCATGCCAAAGGCTATGGAGCCGGTGGAGATGGTCTTTGATTCCAAATATGACGGGCGGAAGCCTGTTAACTATCGTAAAAACGATAAACTTAAAATGTCGGGCAGTGCCAGCTATTCTCCGGCGGCATTAAAGGACATTGCCCGTCCTGCTAAGAAGCTTAAAGCACAGCTCTATGTTTTTGACCTCCGTCAGGAATCCCATGGTTTTATCAACGATAAGCCTGTGACTTGGCAGGCGGAGCGTGATTGGGCCAATGCGGAATTGGGTCACGAGGATGTGATTCACCGTGAGCGTCGTTTGCTGGGGGATCTGAAGGTCGGCGAAAAGATCGCAGGTACTGAAATCAAAAGTATTGAAACCGAGGAAAGCCTGGTTCGCAGTTCGGGACATCACTATGTGCGGTTGACCGTCACAGATCATGTTCGTCCCACGGATAACGAAGTGGACCGTTTCATTGAAGCCGTTCGTGATTTGCCCGAGAGCAATTGGGTGCATTTTCACTGCCGCGCAGGCAAAGGCCGCACGACAACATTTATGGTCATGTACGACATGTTAATGAATGCTCAGACGGATTCCTTTGATGCCATTATCGAGCGCAATACGAAGCTCAGTGATGATTACGATGTTATGACGATTCCGGCGGAAACCGACTGGAAGTATATTTATCAAAAAGAGCGTGCCGCTTTTGTGCAGGAATTCTACAACTACGCGAAGGCCAATCCAAAAGGTGAAGCGCAGTACTGGTCAAATTGGGGTAAAAGAAAATGAAAAAGATCGTAGTTCTGTTTGTAGCGGCAATGCTGTTAAGTTCCTGCGCTTCGATGAAGAGAAGTTTTTGCAAGTGCGAAGAGGAGCTGGATCTTCCACCGGAGTGTAAGCCACGGGTGATCTACAAAAAAGTTCCGGGTGAACCGGCCGCACCAAAGCCTCAGGTGAAAACCGGAGCGGGAATCGTTGTGCAACCCGCGGATCTGGAGCTGGGTGATAAAATGGCCCGTGCCATGGATGCCTATGTGTTCTCGAATGAGTCAGCGGATTTTACTGCCTTATGCAAGGATGAACGCTTTGACTGCTATGTTGATGATAAGCGTTTTCCGAAAGATCGCAAGCGTGTGAAAAGAAAAGTACCGCCGTTTTTAAGCGGCTCCAAGATGGGATTGCAGGATGAAAAACGCATCCACATCAAATACAATTTCTACCCTTAAATCAAAAAACCGGAGCTTAAACTCCGGTTTTTTTATTTTGCTGATATTGTTCGAAGGACTGATATTTCTACGGCGATCACAGCCGCAACGACGACTGTTTCCACTAAGAGTAAAGCCCAACCCCAAAGAGTTGTCGTTTTAAGTGCAAGCAAAACCCCCAGGGAAACCAGGCAATAGAGGGCATTTGCTGCGATTATCAACCTCAGATAACGGGACTTATTTGTCGGATTGAAGATAAAGCAGGCGTAAGAATAGAAAGCGTAAGCCACGGGAAAAAGACACAGCCCTTGGAGCACCGTGGAGGGAATCCCCAGTAGTTCAGAAAAGGCGGGAAGGATCAATCCGGTCAAAATCGCACTCAGGCTTGCGCCGATTCCATCAAACAGAAAAACATTCCTGGAGTTTAAGAACTGCATTCTTGTGCTAGTTCTTTCGGATGATAATGGACTTCATCAAAGGCTCCTGATCGGGGAGTTCGAAGTCCATGCCTTGCGAGGGTGCAGGTAAAATTTTGAATGAGAATTCGCGTTTTAACTTTTCCAAGCGCAGGTGCAGATCGCCGCTGTTCCATTTTTCGTAGTTGGTACAGAAAAGCAGCAAGCCATTTTTTTCAAGGCAGTACAGGGCATTGACCACCAACTCGTCAAAGTTTTTGCTGATGGAGAATACGCCGTTTTTTGAGCGACCAAAAGAGGGGGGATCACAGACAATCAGTCCGAATTTGCGCTTGCGGCGAACCGTGCCTTTTAAAAAAAGAATACAATCGCTGTTCCAGAACTCATATTTTTCGTTTTCGGGATCCAGGCCATTCAGCGTGAAGTTTCGCTTGCTCCAATCAAGAAAATTAGAGGATACGTCGACAGTGCAGACTTCCGCGGCTCCAGCCATTGCGGCAACAACGCTGAATCCACTGGTGTAGGAAAACAAATTCAGAACACGGCGGTCTTGAGCGTGAGCGCTGACCCACAGGCGATTTTCGCGCTGATCCAAAAACAGGCCCGGAGAAAGACCGGTGTCACTGCGAAGCTCATACTTAACGCCATTTTCCTTGGCAACCCAGGAAGGTTGAGTTTGGCCGATATTCCACAAAAGCTCGGCATTCGGGTCATCACCGCGATTTAACATTTTGCGGATCAGGATTTTCTTTTTCAGTTTTTTCGCGACTCTTTCAAAGCGCAAAAGGTCCGGCACGGAAGGATCTTCTTCTTTGTACCAGTAAACCCAAAGGTAATCGCCGTATTGATCGATACGATAAGTGTCCAGCTCGCGGTGAGCCAGACGCAGAGATTCCTCTTTCAATTCAGAAAAATGGAACAGACGTTCGCGGCGCTGGAAGGCTTCAGCCACGACCAGGTCTTCTTCGTGTTCGTTGAGTTCGCCATCTTTGGCCCAAACCGGAATATCCGTTTCAAATTTGACGTGTTCGCCACGCAATGTGAATTCCAAGGAGTGAGAATGCAGGCATAGACGATAAAAAGGACTGCCGCCGTGCTCGTTGTCGCCTAGAATCGGAATCCCTTTTGCTTCAGCATGAAGACGGATCTGGTGAGGTTTGCCGGAATGGGGAGTCGCTTCCCAGAGTTGAAAGCGGCCCAGTGATTTAAGCCATTTGAATGTGGTTTTGGCATTCGGGTCTTTGTCTTTGTGGCTGACAAATTGGTTGCGGACCTTTTCGATGTACGACTGGTAAGTGAACTCCAGAGACCCGGCGGGCTTGTCAGTTAAAAAAAGATACTTTTTGCTTACCAAATGTTGTTCAAAAAGACGCGTCATCTCGGCTGCGATTTCAGAACTCGTTGCAAAACACAGAGCGCCGGAGGTGGCTTTGTCCAGACGATGCACGACAAAGAGTTTGCGATCCAGTTCCTCTTCATACACTTCAACACAACCACGCTGCCCATGTTCGGGAGTGTGGGTGTTCAGGCCGGCAATCTTGTCAATAAAGATGCACCCGGATGTCTCGGTGTAGCGAAGCTTAATCGTGCGTGTCATTCAACTAATATAGACCGGTTTTCATTGAGCGTCACTGAGAGATTCGATAGAAATGGTCATGGAGGAATTTCCTATGAAAATGATGACTAAGATTCTTTTGGTGGCTTTGGTTATGCCATTTCTGGCAGGTTGCGGGATTCAAAGCATCCCTCAATCCAAGAATGCGACGGAAGCTGCTTTGGCAGAGGTATCAAACCAATACAAACGTCGAGCTGATTTGATTCCTAATCTGGTGAACGTGGTTAAGGGTTATGCCAAGCACGAAGAGACTACTTTGACTCAAGTTGTGGAAGCACGTGCCAAAGCAACATCCATGCAAATTGATCCGTCCAAAGTGACGCCGGAACAATTGGCTGAATACCAAAAAGCACAAAGTGGTTTGTCTCAAGCTTTGGGTCGCTTGATGGTTGTCACAGAAAACTATCCTAACCTGAAAGCGGATCAAAACTTCCGTGATTTGCAGGCGCAATTGGAAGGCACAGAAAATCGAATCACTATCGCTCGTCAGCGTTATATTGAATCGATCAATCAGTTCAACAACCTTGTGACAGTTCCACCAACCAGCTGGACGAACTCGATCATGTATCATTTCCCGAAAATGCCTCAGTGGGATATGACTGCTGAAGAAAAAGCAACTGCCGAGAAAGCTCCAGAAGTTAAATTCTAATGAAGTTGTTAACGTCGTTTCTTTTTTCAATATTGATGTTACTGGGATTTGCCTCCCATGCTGAATTCAAGGTTCCTGCCTTGCAGGGACCTGTGATGGATGAAGTGGGAGTGATTCCACGAAGCATGCGTCAGGACCTGACCCAATTGTTGATGGATTTCAACAAGCGGGGGAAGGCACAAATTCAAATTCTGGTGGTGAACACGCTGGAAGGGGAGCCGATTGAACAGGCTTCAATCAAAATCACGGATCAATGGAAACTGGGCGACGAGAAAAAAGACAACGGAGTTCTATTTCTGATTGCCCTTCAGGATCGTCGAATGCGTATCGAAGTCGGACAGGGACTCGAGGGCGCCATTCCTGATGTGTATGCAAAACGTATCATTGCCGATGTGGTGACACCTTATTTCCGCAAACAGCGATTCGCAGAGGGCATCTACGCAGGTGTGGGCCAGATCATGGCTCTGGCGGATAAAGAATTTGCGGACGAACAAGGTATTACCACCGAGTCCAGAAAAGACGACAAAGGCGGAGGGATACCGGTTGGTATCATTATTCTGCTGTTGATAATCATTTCTGTTCTTGGACGATTTGGCGGCGGTCGTGGTCGTCATATGCGCGGTGGCGGTGGCTTTGGCGGCGGCACATTCGGTGGCGGCGGCTGGGGTTCCGGTGGCGGAGGCGGCTGGTCTGGCGGAGGCGGCGGATTCAGTGGCGGTGGTTCTTCGGGGTCATGGTAGTGCGCACACTTAAGCGCAAGGGTTTGGAGTGAGCGATGGCATGGATTAATAAATATCTTTCCGACAAAGAGATTGCGCAGATTTCTGAAACCATTCACGTGGTCGAAGAACACACAGACGGCGAAATCGTTCCCGTGATTGTGAAGAGTTCCTCATCTGTGGGACATATTCCGATGACGTTAACGTTGTTGCTGCTGTTGATACTGGTTATCGCAGAACTTCCATTTGCCGATTTGTTATGGACGACACCATGGGTGTATGTCTGGCCATTTTTAGTGGTGGCCGTTTATTATCTTTCTTTTGCATTGGCGCGAATTCATTTTATCCAGAAGATATTCGTACCTGAAAAGGACGAGCTTTCTCAGGTCCATCAGCGCGCTCAATTGGAATTTTATCTTAATAAAATCAACCGCACTCAAAAAGGTACGGGTATCTTGATTTTCGTTTCTGTGATGGAAAGAAAAGCAGTGATCCTGGCGGACGAAGGGATTAATAGCAAACTTCCTCCGGAAACCTGGAACAACGTTCTTGCCAAATTCAGTGAACAGCTGCACTCAGGAAACTGGGCCGAGGGTTTCACCGTAGCCATTGAAGCTTGTGGCAAGCACTTGCATGAGCATTTTCCTCACACTGATGGCGGCCACAATCAGCTGAAAAACAATCTGGTGATCCGTTAATTTGACGGATAGGACGAGAACAATACAACACGTTTCCCATCATCAAGCGCAGCCGGACTGGTGAACAGCCACGCGGTTTTTTCGGCCTTTTCCATTTCCTTGCATTCATTGATGGCAAACTCTGCCGTTTTTTCCCCATTGCTGAAACACAGGACGCGACCCCCGAAGCCCAGCATCTGCATAATGATGGAAGCGTTCATGTTGGGAAATGTGAAAATGAATTTATCAGCATTTTTTGCGTTGTCTGCCACAAACTCGAAATCCGCAAGATTGGATCCTTTTGGGATGGCCAGGAAAATAACATCGGGACGTGGTCGCTCTTTCAAGTACTCCCATTGATGAATGGCTTCGCAAAAGGCGTAGCTGGTTTCGCTTAACTTTACCCATTCGGGGATTTTATCTTTCCATACAGGCTCGGGGCGATTTTGAATTTCAATTTGAATTTTCACGATCGTCCTCTTCAATACCCACGGCGCAAGCGGCATATATTCCGGTAAAGGCCAGGGTGGTCATTAATATTTGACGAATTTTGGTGTCCGTACTCAAGGCATCTGACGAGAGAAGATACCGGCCCTTGAGTGAGGCGTCCTTTTTACTGGTGTTGTGAATTTTAAAAACCTTCTGCGTTTTTAGAATTTCACAAGCAGCAATAAGATCCATCAGGCCACAGGCACCCTCCGTGTTGCCAATACACCATTTTGTCGAGGTGATTGGCACATCGGAATCTTTGATGGAATCCAGAAAGTCAGTCAGAGCACGGTCCTCAGCGCTGTCGGAAGGCTTTGTTCCGGAGCCGTGAGCAAGAATAAGATCCGGGTGCAGTGGCGAGGATGTGTTTAATTCTTTTAGCGTTTCGAATAGCGCCTGACTGTCCAGAACAGGTGGAATTGTCGATGTGCCCTGAGTTTTGGTGATGACGCCCAGTAATTTTATATCCTCGGCCGATTTACGCTCCCGCGACAGCAGCACCACTCCCATGGCTTCCCCTAATTGCAGTCCATCCGCATTTTCGGAAAAAGGTCTGCATTTGGAGTGAGTCAGCAAATTCAAAGACTGATAACCCTTTTCCACAAATGGTCCAATAAGATCGCCGGAAACAATCAGTGCATATTCAGCGCGGTTGCTCGCAAACAGATCCTGTGCGTACTCGAGGGCGGCATGGCTGGAAATGCTGGCGTTGCCAATGGAGCAATCAAAAACCCACTCCAAGTCCACTGCGTTTTCCTGGAAGTATTTTAGAATTTCAAAATAGGGGTCGGGCAATTCACGAATGGTTTCAGGGGTGGCTTTCCAGACGTAGTCCTCGAGGGCGCCTTTGTTGGAGGCGAAAATAAGAACCACGCGCCCTTTGGCAAGGTCGGTGTAGGATTCCTTGGATAAGCCTTCGCGCAGTGGAAAGATCAGCTCCTTAAATGCATTTACGAAGATGTCAGTATAGCTGTGGATTTTTTGTGGATTTTTATTGAGGTAGCAAATTCTGCCTCCACTTTCACCGGCGATCGAGCAATCAGTTCCACTGTAAAGCGCCGTCATCATGGCAGGTGTGCCAGCACCTGCCGCAGTTATACAAGAATAGTTTTGGATGTACACATGGCACCTCCATAACGACTTTATTTTTTCTTAACTTTATATTCAATTTGTCGTTTTACGGACTTCCCAAGGTTTTCGCGAACAACTGCGAAGGTCAGTGTCCATTGTTTTGCATCTGACTTATCCAGCGTGATTTCTTGTGATTCCTCACTCCAGTTGCTGGGATTCTTTCTTTTTGCGACAGATAACACAGAAACATCGTCTTCACTGGTGAATTTGTCATTAGCCATGACTTCAATGTTGTTGTTCACGACTTTTCCATCTTCAGATTTGAAGGTGAAGTTCACGGTTTCGGCATTTTGAACTGAATCAATGCTGACTGACTTTAGTTTGCAATCCAATTGGAACGTTTGGCCTGCGCAACCAGTGATTTCGTAGTTGCCGAAATCAGACTTGAAAGGAATCTGAGTTTTTTCTTTTTCGGCATGGGCCGCAAGTGTGATGGAAAGTATCGAGATAGTCGTCGCTAGTAATTTCATTGCATCTCCTCTTTTTCCAGTATGGTGGACACGGTGGACAGAGGCTAGTCATTCTCAGGTTCTATTTAATTCCGTGGAGTATTTCCGAAATGTAATCAAACATTAGAAAAAACGGAGAAGACATGAGTCATCAGGAGAGAAGGATGCCAATCGTTATTCGTAAATCAAATCAGGATGTTGGACGTGAATCCAACGTTGTTGACCTCAATTTTACACCGAACAAAAGTGAGGTCCTGGAGGCGACTCGCAAGAAGCTTGAAGAGATCTTGGTGTTGATTGTGGACCATCCAGGAGAAGTATCTGTCAACATCGTGCAGGGTGAGCGCACGACCATCTTTAAAATCGAATGTTCACGCAGGAATTTCGGAAGAATCCTGGGTTCCCGCGGAAAAATGATCGCTGGACTTCGCACGATTTCATTGGCGCTGACCGCACGTCACGGTATTCGCTCGATCGTTGAAGTTCCTTATTTCGCCGCGGAAGCTGGTTAGTTATTCAGCTGTCTCCATGGATCCCAAGTTTAAAAAGTCAGAATTAGGAACGGGCATATCCAATAGCAAGTACTCGATCACATCGTCGATGGAACCATCAGTAGTTGCTTGTAAAGAAATTTTCTTGCTTAGATATGCGCCTTCCAAGCTGTATGTGTTGCCGGATTTTTTAATTGCAACATCAATCCAGTAGCCATTCATGTAGCCTTTGAACGAATATCCATCAGTTCTGCGGATCAAATACAGGTCCGCAAGTTCATTTTTGAAGAATCCAGTTGCACGACCTTCTTTGCGTTGTTCTGTCGGAACATCAATTCTCAAAGACGGGCGGTGATTTTTGAAAACACCATTAAACCAATGGGTTCCGTTATTGGTATGCTCGATGGCAAGATCAACCGTGCGACCATCCAACTGGCCCTGCACCGAAGTGTTGGTGTTGCTTTGAGCAATCTTTAGCGTTGTTGATCCGTCTGCAGAAGTGATTGTGGATGTCGCAGCGTCTTTGTTTTGAATTTGCAGTTGTTTGGTTGAGCTGCCTGATTGCAGAGTCCAAGTCTGGCCTTGCTCCGTCGAACTGATTTGCCAGTTGATTTGATCCACGCCCCAGTTACCTTGAACGGTCGTTGTTGAAGCATGCGTGGCTGTTGCAGTCAGTAGGGTCAGGGTAAAAAGGGATAATAGGCTTTTCATTTAAACTCCTTAAATATGTACCTGATAAGGCCTATTCAGGAACCCGAATGGGGTCAATAAATTCCCTATTTAACAGCGAAGTGAGAAGCTACTTGAAACTGCATGACCTCTTGTGGACGCTTCGCTTTGTACGCATTTTTTGCCGCACCGCAAACTCAGGTGATCCCTCGTTAACTTTTTGTTCGGCACTCTTATGGAGCACGAAATAATTTCGCAATTGTCATGGCAGTAAGTACAACAAGTTGTTCTATGCTATGGCATCCATATGAAAAGCTTTGCAACCACAATTCAAGACCTAATGAGTGAAATCACTGATGACGCAAACGTTGAGTCTGCCTGGCTGACGGCAATGGCCCATATGGAAGATCTGGCTGCGGAACAGATACTGGGAAACATCTCATTATCAACGCCTCAGGAATTTGTTGCAGAGATCAAGTCTCACGCGGGGGATGAATACCGTCACCGCGATGTGATCACACGAATTCGTCCTGTTCAGGAGCCTGCCAGCGAAGCGGAAAGGGATTTACGAACGCGCCTCTGTGCGATGACGGAGTCCTTCACCAAAAGCTTTTTCGGAAATCCCGTGCTCTTGCAGGCCAATAACCGTTTCGCGGCCTATGTTCATGGCGCGATCACGATTGAACAGTTTCCATTTCAGATTTACTCCTCCTACATTCCGGCGACTCGCTTCCCGCATATTCGTGAAGCCATGAGTGAAGTTTTAAAAGACGAGACGGCCCACATTCAGTTGGGAAAAAAGTTTCGAGAGTCATTGTCAGAGGAAGATCAATTGTCGTTGCAGCAATTGCAGCTGATCGAAAAAGAAATGTGCCGCTGCATGGTTCAGCGCATGACAGATCTGATTCGAATTTATAAAAAGTCCCAAACCACTCCCAACATTGGCAGTAAAGCCAGTACCAGACTGGCGTGGATGTTGGGGGAGCGACCGGCTGCCACCGTGGCCTGGGTTCAGGCACTGAGTTTTTCTGAATCCAATGCAGCGATCCATATGCAGCGCGAATTCACCTCCCGCAATTTGCCATTGCCCGAGCAGATGCCTGCCCATGTAGAAGATGAAATGCGCCACGCGAAACTTTTGCAACGTTCCGTATTATTGGAGCGTCGACGCTGGCTCGCGGTTCCTGGTTACAAAGAACTTGAACATCGTCTGAATAGAAAAATGGAAAGATATCTGGGACGATTCTTCAGTGCGCTGGTGCGTGAATTGAAGGACCCCGAGATGTTGTATTTGTACGGTGCCTGGGGGCTTGAGATGCGGGTGTTTAAACACTACAGCGAGTTGGTGAAGTGGACAGACAATGTCGGTGTCGCCTATATCGTTTCGCAGATTTTGGAAGACGAGGCCGAGCACACCCAGATGGTGAATGCCAGCCTTAATGAACGGAATTTGCTTAATCCGGAGACTCTGAAGTTTGTCCGCCAAATGGAGGAGGAAATATTCGAGAGCACGGCCTCCGGTGTGATTCAAATTCTGCAGGAGTTCGATCAAAAGGACTCCTTCATACCGCCTTATGCAAAAGCCTTTTCCGCACTTCCGTCGGAATCTGTTGTTGCTGAGCAACTTGCAGTTATGGAGATGTAGTCGTGGTGACCGCATATATCTTTCCAGGGTTGAATGCCCTGATCAGAAAATCAGACCGCAATCGTTTTTCACATCTTCCAGAAGTGCAAAGTTACTTTGCTAAAGCCGAAGACATTATTGCCACTCGCTTTGGCAGGGAGTTCAACTTCAAGGAGTTTTTGGAACTGCCAACCGAAGAGATCTATTCCATTCAAAATATCAGCCTGGCTGCGGTGGCGATTTGTTGTATTCAAACCGGTGTGGCAGAGCGACTGCGGGAAAAGTTAGGTGCATCACCGGATTGGGTGATGGGGTGCTCCCTCGGGGATCTTGCCCGTGCGGTATTTGCGGGTGCGTATAGTTTTGAGGACGCCATCTACAATCATATTTGGTTCACGCAAAGAATTGATGGGGTTGATAAGATCGGTCGCAATATCGGCGTGCTCGCACCCAAAGGTGAAAAGTTTCAAACTGAAGACTATGCCTGGTTTGATGAAGTGCAGGTCGACGTTTCCTGTCTGACACCGCGATTTTTGAATGTGGGTGGACGATACGCCGATTTGAAAAAAGTGGAGGAGCGTGCACGGGAGAAGGGCTGGAATACTATGAATATTTTAGACTATCCTGCGCATTCACGTTACATCCTGCCTTACGTCTTAGCGGTCGAAAGCGACTTTGCTCATGTCCGCACACATGCTCCTCAAATTCCAATTTTCTCAAGTTTAAGTGCTCAGGAATTACGTGAGCCATCACTCATTAAAGATGAGTTTTTGCTAAGCATTACCAAAACAATTCACTGGTCCTCCTCCGTGCAAAGTCTTGTCCGGGAGAAGGGCGTCAGTCGCTTTATTAACATCGGTCCATGTCGGAGTCTCTCCGGATTGATGCGCGATATTCCCGTGAAGGTGCAGACCGAGGAAGCATTTGAAATCCTGAACGCATGATGCCCAGCGATGTTCAGAGTAAATTAGCATTTAATTAGAAAATATTAGAATCCGTGAACGCTTTCATTAAAGTTACAAACTAGACTGCCATATTTACCGGTAGTCAGTAATGCTTAACTACATGGGCTCTGAGTTTGTTGAAATTGATGGAGAAGTACTCAACACATTGCTGCAACAAAGGCGGCTTTCGCGCTTTGATCTTGCCGTCAAGATGCAGGTGACCACGAAAACAGTTCAGCGTTGGTTGAACTGCACAATTCGACGGGTTAAACCCGATACCCTGGAAAAATTGGCTGGTATCCTGAAAGTTTGTCCTTCGCAGATTCGTCGCGCGTCGCCACACGTGAAGTTGCGTCCCTGGAATAAATCCCTGATCGAATTCTGTTCAGAACGCAATTTTGATCAAGTACGGCTGACTGATTCTTGGGGTCGTTTTCGCGAAGTTTTAAAAGCCGTAAAAATGGATACCTTACCCTCAGAGCAACAGATGGTGGTTTACCGCAATTTAGCGGTCAGTTCCTTTTATCTCGGAAAATTTACTGCAACAAAAATTTGGTTGGAGCGCGCGGGACAGATTGCGCAATCTCATTCTCTTAACGAGAGCCTGGCTGACATTCTGGTTTGGAAAGCCCGACTTCAAGAAACTCTTGGGGATTATGATAAGTCCATTCATTACCTTCAACTCTCCAAAGATCTTTTTGGGTCAGTAAAAAAACTCAGTATTTTTGCCGAGCACTCTTATGTACAAGGACGAATTTGTCTTCATAAGGGTGAACATGCGGAGGCGATTCGCGAGTTCCGTCGTGGAGTTTTGGTCAGTCATCGACAACATTCGCGACATGCTCATTTGGTGGGATGGTCCCATTTGCTGTTGTTTCAGACATATTTAAGATTGAAAGACTATAAGAAGGCGCAAGTCACCATTAAACGAATGCTGAAAATGGCAGAGCGTATCGGCTGGAGCCGGGGTGTGTTGATCGCTTACTACTACAGTGGATTCATCGTACAGTTTTCAGGTGGTTCTATTGAAGATTCACAGCACTGTTACGGCCGGGCACGGGCCATCAAAAGAATTATGAATTGGGAGCGCTATTGCCCGCTTGCCTCGCAAGCTGAGTTTTTATATTTCATCTTGACGGGACGCTATCAGGAGGCGAAGAAAAATCTGGATGTTCGTTTGTTCAAAGCCCGTCATGCCGAGCACTATTGGGCAGGAATAGTGTTGGATGGTGTTTTGCTGTCACGTTTGAATCCGGAAGCCCCGGCCATACGGAATAGCATGATTGCCCGGGCAAAAAAATTTTACGAATCCCGCAACGTAAGCCGACCATTGGAGCTTCTGGCTCAGCTTCAGGAGAAAAAAATGATCTCTCCTGAGCAGATTGTCGACTATTACTATTTCTGATTACTTGATTTCGTGGATGGACATGAATCCCAAACCGATCATTTTTAAGCGTCCGGAGATCTGAACCTCGGGAGAGTAAGTGACTTCTTTGTATGTGGACCAGTCCTTACCATAATTTGTGACCAGTTTATTTCCTTGAATGAATGTGACTGAATCCAGCAATGTGTTGTTGATCAAGCCAAAATCCGTAATTACTTTTCTGCTTTCATCGAACAGAGGGCAGGCTGGTGAATTTTCGATGAGGATCGTGCGTACTGAGTTATTTGATTCACCTTCCAGATCTTCCAGATTGCAAGTGAAAGACTCACCATTTGAAAAGCGGAAGTAAACTTTCAGGCCGTTCAATAAACGCGGTATACTACCCAGCGGATTGATGGTTGTGATCCATTTATCATCGCCTGTGAACTCATGGGAATAAAGTTCTTCAGTACGATTCGTATAGGAGCATTTGTTTTCCCATCCGACACGACCAGTGCATTCTCTCCAGGATCTGGCGTCCAATTTGGTTTCTTCATTGCGATGGCGTCGTTCCATGGAGTAGCTCGTCGGAATCAATTCCAAAACAGCTCCGCGCTGGGGTGTCAGTCCTGCCGAATAGACATTCAAAGGATTTGTCTCTGGATTTGGGTTTTTATTGGTGAAAACTGCTGCTGTTGATGTGCCAAGTTTTTGATCGCGACCAAAAGGCACTTCAACGTCATTTACAGGTTTAAGTTTTGAGCCAATACGTATTACTTTTTCAATGCGCATATTTTCGCTGTGAGTCCATTTTACCTCGAAATCGCTGCTATCGTTAAGGCTCGCAAAGCTAACATCAAAGCAGCCAAACGAATCACACTTGGATGGAGCCGGTAATTTTGGATCCGGACGGAAAGGTACGAAGAATTCTGCAACCGCCTGGTCTACCAGGCGACTCATTTGCTCTGTATATTCACCTTGAATGTAGATATTCATTTTGCTCGATTCAAATACCGATTGAATGTTGGCGTTTAGCTCTGCTCTGCCATACGGAGGATATTGGCCCGTCATTCGTGCTTGAATGGCTTCAAACAATTTTGTTCTGTTAAATTTCACAGACATCTGACTGACTGGCACCGGAACCATCACGGCATAGTTAACAAAAATATCGACGTTGTTCGAACGCAGGGAGCTGCCCATGATATTTCGTGCAGTCACTTCAGGGACTTTCAGCTGTACGGTGAAAGGTTTGTTCAGTTCGCAGTAGTCAGATTCTTTAATGTAGTCAGGTGTAACGTCGTAGGTACTACCCGCGGCTGAGATTGAAATTCGGCTGGGACATCCAGGTATAGCTCCCACGGAAAACTTTTTGTAAGGTGATCCGTGTTGTAACAATTCATTTTTCAAATCAGCATAGTTTTTAACTCTCAATAACTCCGGCACTTCCAAGGCCTGACCTGACACATCAGGTGCGTGAATATGAGTGGAAAGACCGTCAATGATGGCAATGTTAAATGGAATTTGCACATTGCCATCGGGCCCGCGAAGGAGATTTTTCACATTGGTGCCGTAGACAAAGAGTCGGGGAGCAACCATGAACTGATCTTCATCAGCAAGTCCTGTGATTTTGTAGACGGAAGCATTGTGTATTGGATCTACGGAAATTGGTTGTAGACCTGTGGCGCGGCGACGCTCTCTCGCTTTTTCAATTTCGGCTACGCTGGAAGCAGTGCGATTGATTTCACCAATGATCTCCCCATTCACGTAAATAGGTGAGTTTTGATTTTGGGGGGTATGCGTGGTGGGATGGGGAGCTGTTTGTTCTTGAGATTGCGGCGAACATGCAGCGGCTGTTAAAAGCAACAGGCAGATTAGGGGCTTTACAAATTTTTTCATAACGTTCTCCTTTAAATTTGGATTGCGCTATGGAGTAAAGCAGTATCCGGGCCGTACGGTTGGCGACTCCAGCTAGCTGTAAAATTGATTTGGGCTGATTTTATCCGAAATCTGGGAATCAATTCTAAGATTTTGAAAATGAATAAGGGCGCTCTGTCCCAGCCGAAGCCCTGGCGAAAGATGGTGCAGTCGGCAGGACTCGAACCTGCAACCCCTTGGTTCGAAGCCAAGTGCTCTATCCATTGAACTACGACTGCACAATGGGGCTTAGACTAACAACGATGCTTGCCGTAAATCAACTGATAGCGTGATGCGCCGCAGGCCTGATGGCGGCAGTTAGCCTTGGAATTAAGGATGCTCGGTTGGGGCATAAAGCCCCCACTGGTCTTGGTTTTGACGACAATTTGGACGCTTTTCCGCGAAGTTTCAGACTAGTTCCTAGACACAAAAAAAATTATTAAAGTCCAAATATGAGCAGGCCGAATTCATCGGCATGACAAATGCGAAAATCAAAATCACTATTTTATCCGCAATCCTTGTAACCTTCTTTTCCGCTCACCAAGCGGCTGCGATGGCGAAGCCTCCGATTTCTGATACGCCGACAACCACTCCTAAACCAACGCCAACTCCGACACCTAAACCGTCGCCAACACCATCCCCAACGCCTTCTGAGCCGACCACAGGCCGTCAGGTGACGCCACTTTGGGAAAGTGCTCATGCGGATGGTAAAAAATGGACCGATTACGTGGATGCCCAGCTTGAAGTTTTGGGACAGGATCTGTTGGACGTGAAGCCTGCGGATGCGACGACTTTCTGCCCTAAGTACAATTCTTTGTCTTATCAAGAGCGCAAAGAGTTCTGGACATACCTAATGTCCCAAATGGTGAAGTACGAAAGTAACTTTAAACCTGCAACAGCCTACACAGAATCCTTCAACGACAGCAAAGGCAACCGTGTGGTTAGCCGTGGTTTGCTGCAGCTTTCGATAGAATCTGGTAACGCTTACGGTTGCGGCTTTAAATCAGCCAGCGAAGTGCATGATCCGTACAAGAATCTTGCCTGTGGGATTCGTATCCTGAATCGTTGGATGGAGCGCGATGGTCGCATCGCAGGTAAAGTCAGCGGCAGTTGGAAGGGCGGAGCTCGTTACTGGTCAGTTCTGCGTTCAACGAACTCCCCCTATGCGAAAATCACAGCGGGAACAAAAGCGATTTCAATCTGTAAGTAAATTAATTCTCTGGTTAGTTTTCTGGCAGGGGAATGATATCCGGTTCCCCTGGCACTTGCGGAAATGATTTGTTAGCCCATTTCGTTTTCGCAGCCTCAATTTTATCTTTCGAAGAAGAAACAAAATTCCAATAGATGTGGCGAGGCTCAGGGAAGGGAGTTCCGCCCAGTACGATAAACTGAGTGTCCTCTTCCGCAATAACGTGAAGAGGGGAGCCTTGAACCAGAACTACGAAGTCATCCGGCGGGATGCTTTTTTCGCCCACTTTTAAACGGCCCTTTAAAATATAAAAAGCCAACTCATCACCGCGGGGATCAAAATAAAATTCCTTGTCGGTTTTCAAATGGACATCCATGAAAAACAGGTCCGAGAAAACCTCCACCGGAGAGGCGTGATCCAATGCTGCGCCCGCAATCAGTGTGACGTCTGCATCTTTCACCTTAAAGCGGGGAATCGTGGATTTTGGATGATGCATGAAGCTTGGTTTGCGATCTTCTTCAGCCAAAGGCAACGCCACCCAGAATTGCAACAGGTGCAAACGGTGAGGAACATCCTTCAGATCCGCGGGAGTCGTCTCTGAGTGCGAGATCCCATCGCCTGCGGTCATCCAATTTACATCGCCAGGATTCAGCAGAACTTTATTTTCCAGGCTGTCGTGATGAAGAACTTGGCCTTCCAAAAGATAGCTCAAAGTTGAAAGCCCGATATGTGGGTGAGGGCGCACATGAATACCCTGCTGCGGGCCAAATTCCGTTGCTGGAAAATAATCAAAAAAGATAAAGGGGCCGACCATGCGTTTTTTCGCGTAAGGAATCATGCGATGCACCTCGGAGCCGCCTCCTAAGGAGAGCAAACGCGGAGGAATTTCCATCAAGATGCTATTTTCAGTGACGCTCATGTTAATGCCCCTTTTCTGAAGATAAAAACTATGCTATCCTTGATCAATTCATCTGACGATAAAAAAGTTAAGGACAAGAATGAAAACAAAAAAGGAAATCGTTGATAACTGGCTGCCTCGCTACACAGGCGTACCTCTAAATGAATTCGGGCAATATATTTTGCTTACGAACTTCAGCGGCTATGTGAAAATGTTTGCAGAAAAATTCGACGTTCCTCTGCGTGGTGCAGACCGCCCTATGCAATCTGCGACGGCTGAAAATATCACGATCATCAACTTCGGCATGGGATCCGCCCTGGCCGCTACTTGTATGGACTTGTTGTCCGCTATCAACCCGAAGGCTGTTTTGTTTTTGGGTAAATGCGGTGGCTTGAAAAAGAAAAACCAATTGGGTGACTTTATCCTGCCAATCGCCGCGATCCGTGGCGAGGGGACTAGTAATGAATACCTTCCTGCTGAAATCCCGGCTTTGCCGTCTTTCCGTTTGCAGCGTTCGGTTTCCTCGATGATCGCGAAGCATAACTGCGATTATTGGACGGGGACTGTTTACACCACGAATAGACGCGTGTGGGAACATGACGATAAGTTCAAAGATTATCTGACCAGCACCCGCGCAATGGCTGTGGACATGGAAACTGCCACGATTTTCGTAACCGGTTTCGTTAACGAAATACCTCGTGGTGCTTTGTTGTTGGTTTCTGATAACCCAATGATTCCAGATGGAGTCAAAACGGAAGAAAGCGACAAAAAAGTGACGTCAAATTACGTGGATAAGCACATCAGCATCGGTATCGACGCACTTCGCGAATTGCGCGACTCTGGTGAGTCCGTGAAACATCTGCGTTTTGACTAATCTGTTTTCTGACAATCGCGCCTTTCAATGATTGATAGGCGCGCTGGTTTTTTATTTTCTTGAGGGGAATAGGAGGCCAGCGCCATGAAGTGGATAGTTTTGTTTTTGACCGTTTTTACTTTCTCTTTCTCCCATGCCGAGCAAGATCTTCCCATGCCGCTCCCAGATGACCCTCCCGGGCAAGAATGGCCGGAGGAGCCTGAACAGCCAGAGCAACCGCAACCTCCTGCTCCAAGGCCGCCTCAGCAGCCTCCTCAGAACCCTCAGCCACCCCAAAACCCTCAACCGCCATCCAACGAGCTTCGTGAATACAGTCTCGGGGCCGGTGATACGGGGCGATTCAAGGAACGTGCATTCATTTTCTATCCCAATAGCACCTGGCGCCATGTCAGTAACATCAGTCTGACGGGCACCAGAAATAACGTGAAAATCAAAGAAGTGATTATTACGTACGCTGACTATGGAGATTCTCGCTACGAAACTCAGTTGGAAGGGGAGTTGATCGCGGGCTCAAGACGAACCGCGTACATACAAACACGCCCGATTGCGTCCATCCGAATCGTGGCCAGTAATAAGTATTTCTGGAAAAAACCAGGTGGTTTTAGAGTGGATGTATCAGCGTATAAATAATTTCTGGCTGTCAGCTGGGTACACAAAGTCGAATCGAAAAACCCAAGAATGATTCGACTTTGTAGAGTTGATCTTGTGATTTTCACCTTTTTTCACGCAATTAACATATTGTGTCATCGTGAAAGTTGCGATATAACTCTTCCCACTTTCAATCAGTGTTTATTCTAATTTGTACTTTGTGACATGTACTTTGGGGAGGCTCGCTTTGATCAATCCAGGCAACAATATGGCCGAAGAAATTGATTCTGATTTGGATTCTGACCTTGATGAGAAGAATACCAAAAAGACGTCTGCATTCGATATCGACGTAGACGAAGAGTCAGAAGCTGCAGTTTTGGCAGGACTTTCTGACAACCTTCTTAGTGAAGGTGAAGAAGATGACTTGAACCTTGATGATGTTGATAACATTCTTGAGCTTCCAGACGTAGGTTTTCCAAAGTTCACTTTGGCGAAAAATAAAGCTCGCTTCTTGCGTATGGTGAGCTGGTACCGCGGTAAAGAAGAGTGGATCGAAGTTGCTCCATTGTCTGGCGTAACTAAGCTTTTCAAAACCCAAACTAAAGAACTTGAAGGCATCCGTTCTTCCAAGTTGGATTACGAAATGGAACTTGAGACAGGAACTTTGACTCCTTCTCAAAGATCTTACCGCCGCGACGAACTTAAAATGTGCCGCGTGCAAGAGAAAATGGCTGTTCACTTGATCTCTAAACTTCAAGTGAAAATCAAATCCGGCCGCAGATAATCGAGAATTGAAAATCGAAAATAGAAAAAGGACTGCTGAAGAGCGGTCCTTTTTTTTTGATTTGGACAGCCGGTAATTTCAGAACTTCAGAGTTGAATGCAACGCAGAACCGTTCGGTTTTGAGGCGTGTCAAGAGAAGGGGATTACGTAGGCATATAAACGTCAGTTAATTGACAACCCCTATATGCCCTGTTGATATCAATCTGGTCATGTGAAAGGTGAGTGAAGTGTCGATACTGAGTTGGTTTTCAAGACACATGATTATTCATGTTGATCCCGATAATATCGAATTAATTTCCCAAAAAGGGCGCGAAGTTTATTGCCCTTTCATCGAGTTGGATCCCAAAGGAATCGTCATTTCTGTAGGAAAACCCGAGAAAACAAGTTTTGAAAATTCCAACCTGCACATCATCACGGACTCCTGGAAGGGGCTGCATACGCTCCTGATTCAATCATATTTTAAGTATATTGTTTCCCAATGTGGCATCCGGTTTTTGCGACCGGTGATTTTACAGTTATGAGCCGCTTTAGTTCGCTCACGGATAACAGTAAATCCAAGAGGTGATTTGCTATTGTCTAATCCTTAGACAGTGAAGCGGGTAAAGCGTTCATTGTGGCGTTCCAGATAAATTCTTTAAAGTGTCTGGGCTCGTTATGAGGGTGGAAAGTATTGGCCCGGATTTCGCTTTAGTCTTTTTTGCATTTTTAGCTTGGAGACTTTTATGAAACTGTGGGCTTTGTTGCCGGTGATGCTTTTAGTGGCTGCCTGCTCCCCCAAAAATTCAGGTCCGGTGCCAGTGGCGCAGGAAGACAGAATCATCAATGGTAAGTCCGTGGATCGTGACAGCACTGTCGCGAATGCAACCGTTGCCCTGATGCTTGCTGATGGTGATCGTATCAGAACGGTCTGTACGGGAACCTTGGTTTCCAAGGACTTGGTGGTGACTGCCGGGCACTGTGTGGAGCCAATATATTCTGGTTATGAAATGGTTGTTTCATTTGGACCTGAAACTTACACCTCCAAAAATGAAGGTGATTTGCGCGAGATCGACCGCGCCATTTCCTATGATTATTTGACTCCGCCAGTGGGCGAGAGCCACACCCGATCCATTAATGAGCTTCGTGATGTCGCTTTGATTAAGCTGCGTACGTCAGCACCCAAATGGGCAGTACCAGTGCCGATTCTGGGGTCCGAGGCGGGATTGCGAATGGGGCAGTCTGTATTGCTTGCGGGGTTCGGCCGTACCAATGAGTTCGTAAGTGCGATGTCCACGCTTTTGCAAAGCACGCATGTGGATATTGTCAGTGTTGAAGACAGAAAAATCACAGTGGACCAGTCCAAAGGAACCGGCGCTTGCTGGGGTGATTCCGGTGGGCCGGCGTTTCTGGAAACGGATCGCGGTCTGGTAGTGATTGGTGCGACAAGCGGTTCCGCTTACGGATCCGTCGATTGTCACACCAAAGTGGTCTACGCCTCTTTGCCGGGATTTAAAGAGTTCCTGCAAAAAGTCGCGACCGTACTGGGCGGGGAGCCGCCAGTTTTTGTTGAATAGAAAATTAAAAAATTAATTAAGGAACGTACAGATGAAAAAACTAATGATGATCCCACTTTTGGCTTTGGCAGCGTGTACTCAAAACAATGTCGCAGAGACCTTAAAAGTCGATGCAGCCAATAAATCGCAAATCATCAACGGCGAAAATGTGACTGCGAGCGAGGCCTATGCTGAATCCACAGTGGCGTTGCTTGGACGGAATCCGCGTGACGGCAGCGTTGTGCCTTATTGCACGGGTACTTTGATCTCCAGAAATCTGGTTGTGACGGCAAGCCATTGCACACAGATGTTGGAGCGTGTGCAGACCAAGATCTTCTTTGGTACGGAATTGCCTGATTCTTTTGAACATGCCAATGCAATCGAAATTGAGGAAGCCATCAGTCACCGTGATTTCGGTGTGAATTCCCGCACTGAGCGTTCCGAGTACGATGTGGCAGTGATCAAGCTTGTTTCGGATGCTCCGGAAGGTTTCAAACCTGTGGCGATCCTGAACAATGTAAAAACATTGAAAGCGGGCATGCCCATGACTCTTGTGGGTTGGGGGCGTATGTCTGAAACCGAAAATATCAAGACCGTGACTATGCAAAAAACCGTGGTTGAAATTGCTCAGGTTCGTGATCAAGAGGTCGTGACCGATCAAACTCGTGGTTCAGGTGCGTGCAATGGTGACTCCGGCGGTCCTGGCTTCATCGAGACGTCCTTCGGTTTGATTCTGGCGGGTGCCACTCGTGGTCCGGAGTCGGGCTATGAAGACTGTCATCACTACGGTAACTATACTTTGCTTGTGAACTACAAAGACTTTTTGAATTATGCCGCTCAATCTATGGAAGCGGAATATCCACAGTTCGTGAATTACTAATTCGAATTGGATTTCAATATGATTAAGAATCTGTCGCTGGGAATATTAATGCTAATAGCTGTCGGGTGCTCGCGCCCGCAGGCGCCGGATATTATTCAATCTCAAATCCATAATAATGCCATCATCGGCGGGGAGCCAGTCACAGCTGACAGCTATGCGCGATCTGCAACTGTTGGTATTTACTATCGTGGATCAGTGGCTTGCACCGGGGTGTTGATTTCCAAAAATCTGGTGATTACAGCTGCTCATTGCGTGAAATGGGTGAATGACGTTCAGGTTGGTTTCGGCGAAGCTATTCTTCCGGCAGATCAGCTGAAGAATGTGGCTCATATCATTCCACATCCTGACTTCAAGATTGTGAACGTCGAGATCCCAGGGAATGCGACAGATACACATGTCACCTCACAGAAAGACGTCGCCCTTTTGATGTTGTCGGAAAATGCCCCTGCCGAGTTCGTACCCGCAGTCATTCATGCCGACACCGACAGTATTCCTTTACAGAGCACTCTGTTGTTGGCAGGTTTCGGTCTGACAGACGATGTGACCCGTGAACCAGCGAAATCCCTGCTTCAGGTTGAAGTGTCTTTGTTCAATTTGATTGATGACTACCTGGTATTGGATCAACGCGGTAAAAAAGGGGCGTGCTTCGGGGATTCCGGCGGGCCTGCTTATTTAGCTGACTCCGGAAATTGGTATGTTGTGGGTGTCACTCATGGCACTCGTCCCGGATATACGGATTGCAGTCATGAGACGGATTATACAAGTCTGTCGAAGCATATGAAATTCATCATGGAGACAGCCGATCTTATCGGTGCCGAATTGCCATACTTTGGCCTTCCTTTACCACCAGCGGCCACCGTCGTTCAGACCCCTTTGGCAGCCCAATAAACCCGGAAATTCACAAATTTTAATGCAACCCCTTTTTTGGTACCCATCAAAAGTCCAGTGATATTGCCTCGTTAAAGTGTCTCAAAAAATATTTGCAACTAGCCCTAAATTCTCACGATGAAACGCCGATAGGTACAAAGTGAGTCAATTATGATTGCAATTTGTTTCAAAAGGGGAGGACAAGAATGTCACGCACAGTAATGATCGTGGTAAGCGATAACCAGGAAACCGTAGAAAACGCAAAGAAGTACTGGGAGCAACACGATGTGACAGTTCAGGCTTATTCTTCATCTCAATGGAGAGAAGGTCTTGATAATGCATTTTTCAGACAACAACTTACTGCGGGTGTACCTGCGTTGATCTCTGGCAACAGTCCAGTGACAACGGATAATTCAGGTCACAGTAATTTGATCCAGTTCCCTACGCCATCGGCGACATCTTCTAACGTTCAAAAAATGGAAGAGATGGAAGCTCATGCGATTGAGAACGCGATCGTTCAATACAAAGGCAACTTGACTGAAGCAGCAAAAGCTTTGGGCATCGGTCGCGCGACTTTGTATCGCAAAGTTAAGCAATACCATATCGATCCTTCTGCAGCCCGCAAGAAGAAGACAGTGGTTGCGGCTTAAACGCTGCGTGTCCTTAAGAAATGTGCATTGATTAAGGAAGAATGGAAAAGTGGATTCCGCAAGGAGTCCATTTTTTCGTCAAGGGATTGAATGTTAAATAAAATCACCGCCATCATTCTGACGCTGGCCTGTGCCTATGGGGCCTTTCACTTCACGATCAATCGGTCCTTCGTGAACCCATACCCTGTGGTGTGTGATCTAGTCTCTGAAAAAATCTATCTGCCGAATGAAGAACTCAAAGACTGGCGCCGCACCTGCATGGAGCGAAGTCGCTATGTCACTCCTTACACCAAAAAAGATCTGATCCTGCGTGATATCAATTACGTTTTAGGATCACTGCGTGTTTCGCATCTTGAGATTTACGACGCTCCTGATGTGCGCGGAATCTGGAGAGGCGAAGTCAAGGAGACGGGCCTCAGCGGAGAGTTCGTTGATAGCGAACTTGTTGTATTTAAGGTGCTCGCCCAATCGCCAGCCGAGAGGCTTGGTTTTAAAAAAGGCGACGTCATCGTTAAAATCAACGGTGAACAACCCAGTTCCTGGGCGATGGAATCCGAAGCCGGGGATTATCAAATCCGCAGAGGCGCGGAGGAGTTTTCCATTAAGCTTCATCCAGGAGTGGTGAAAAGAAATGAAAGCATTCAGCTTTCCCAGTTGAATTCCCGCATCGCGGTGATGGAAGTTCCGTCCTTCCGCGCGGAATTCTTCAAGGATGAAACACTAAAGACAATTGCAAATGATTTGAAAAAGTATAAGTCGGTTGTTGTTGATTTACGTAACAATGCCGGAGGCAACTTTGTCGCAGGATTGCGGTTCCTGTCATTGTTTGTCTGTGAACCCACGCTGATTGGAAAACTGGAAAAACCAAAATCAAAAGCGGGCCGTGCGGAAATGCCGGATCTTTTGAATGATGAAAAGCAGCTGGATATTCTGGAAAAAAGCCGGGAAGTTTCCCTGAAAACGTTTCGTAATCCTGCCTGTTATTCCGGCGCGGTTAAAGTGCTGGTCGATGGCAGAACCTCGTCCGTGGCGGAAATGGTGGCCCAAGGTCTGAAAGAGTATCGGGGAGCCCTTTTGCGGGGGACCTCGTCTCGAGGCCAGTTGCTGGTGGGGGTTTGGTATCCGATGGATGAGGTCGGTCCCGGAGTGCAGATTTCCATACCTGAGGCGCTTTATATAAGTGGCAAGGGACATCGGATCGAGGGGCAGGGCGTTCAGCTGGATAAAGTCCTGTATTACAATCTCCAGCAAATGCAGGCTGGCATTGATTCTTGGGTAAATTCTTACCAGGACTAGAGTCTTATAATGAGACGTCAATCAAGTTTTGGTCGTCTGTTAAGTGAGTAATCGGTCATACTGAATTAAATGGCCGTCGGGTCGGCACGCCCTTCGCAGGGTAGTCATTGATCAGAACTTTGCGATGGAGAAATGAAATATGGGGAATGCGAAAGTGATTGAGTTTCCTAAAGAAAGATCTTTCCGTAAAAGACTTCAAGACAAAGCCCAGGAACAGAAAGCTGTTCTGGTTATGTCAATCGCTTCAGTCGCATTGATGACTGTCTTTGTAAATCAGTGGTTGGTTGACAATTCGGACTCTGCCGTTGGTGGTCGTGGCAATCGTGAAATCGCAAGTTTTGAACCGGGTGCTTTTGCCCGTGATGTGAAGTGGGAGCATGACATAGCTCAAAGACTTTCTGCCGAGAAATCGTCTTTGGTTGCGGCCTTGGCTGAAAAGCCGACTTTGCGTGATGATTTGATTTTTGGTTTCCTGGAAGGGAAATACGGAATGAATGTTTCAGGTGGCAAAGTCCAAAGCCTGGAGTTCATTGATGCTCAGGCGGGTGAAAAGGCCATGGACATCCAAAATAAAGCAAACTTTCTGAAAAAGTATGCCTCAGCCTTTGGTCATAACTACGTCGAAGTCGCGCCAGCGAAATCAGCTGATGGCGGTGAAGAGGTTTTCACTCTGATTGATAAATCCAAGACCATTGTTGGTCATGCTCATTTCGCGATCGATGCGGACGGCCGTGTTCAGTCTCTGAGATTTGCTCAATAATTCCTTAAGTACACACTGTTTCAAGCCGATACGATCTGTATGTTATTTCCAGATTTGTCGGCTCCAGAAGTCAATAATTCCAAAGAGTTCAAGGCACAGCCTGCGATAGCGTTCCTTATGGATCGTTTCCTGGCATTCATTTTGGACTTTCTTTTGGTGTCTCCCGTAGTCAGCTTGCTGGTTTCGGGACTGGTTCGTCAGGCAAAAACCTTTTTCCTTTTGAATTCCAGGTCTGAAGAGGGTGTCATCGCGGCATTGATGTTGTTTGCGGTGGGGGCGACAGCTGTCGTCGTATTGCAAGTGCTGTCATTGTACTTCCTGCAAGCGACACCCGGTCAGTATTTTCTGCAACTTCGTGTTGTGTCTTATCCATCCACGCAATCAAGACTGACGCTTTCACAGTGCATTGTGCGCTCCGTATCCTGGTGCGCAACTTTCCTGTTGCTGGGACTGCCGTTTTTGGGTGTGGTCGGTCATCCTTTGCGCAGAGCCTTTCATGAAAAAGCCTCAGACACCATCGTCGTCACTCTGAAGAAACAATTTGATTCCGGTCCTTCGTTGCCTGAGCAAAGATTGATGACCTCGTGGATGCAATTCAGTTTTGCGATGTTTGCGTTGGTGGCCTTTGTGGGGCTTGCCAAAAACTATCAGTCACTGAATGCAGGAGAGTTCCAAACTGCTTCCACTCACGCCGTAACCTGCAAAGAAATTCCTGATAAGGAACTGACCGGTGCACAGCGCATGGATGCCGCAGTTTCGCTTTTCCTGTTGAAGGAAATTACTTCTGATTGCCTAAGTCGTGAATCAGAAAACTCGCTGTGGAGTGATCCGGTTAATTCCCAATCGATGGCGTATTTTGCGAAGTATCTGCTAAGTGAAGGTCAGGAGCGAAAAGACTATTTGAGTAAAGTTTGTGAATCCCGTACCTCCTCCAGCTGCGTGCTGGCTATGTATCTGGATAATCCTGACGACGTACAGCTGGGAGACGCTTCCCATAAACTATGGGTGACTCAGGTTTTGGAAGCCGACCATCTTTACAGTCAAAAAAACTACGAAGGCAGTCTTGAAGTGATTGAAGGTTTGCAGGCTGTGCCAGCACTCCGGGAAGCGATGGATAAAAAGTATGTGCGTTCCATTTGGGCATTGAAGGAAAGCCTTGGTGCCATGAAAAATGGACGGGTGCCTGCCAGCTCAGATACTTCGGCTGAGTGGATTGACGGATTCAAAGAAAAGTACGGTGTCAGATGATCATTCCGTGCCCCGAGGATCTGAAGCAGGTTCAGCGCTTTCCATTGACCATGACCTTGGTTGCTTTGAATGTGTTTATTTTTATTCTGATCTTCAGTGGCGCACGTATGGATATCTCCGACAGTCGCTTGTTTGAAATCGAAGGTTTGAATCTGACGGGCCGCCTTTACTACCAATATCTGCAATCCATCTCTCCTGATGCCCTGGCGGAAACACCTCACTGGGTGCAGAAGCTTAAAAGTTCTGACTCGGATCAAATGGTGGTGCTGGGGGCCTATGCACTTCGTGACTCCCGCTTTTTAGATCTGGGGGATCAGCGCGACTACCGTGGCGATCAGGTTCAAATCCTTCGCTGGAAGGAAGATTTTTCAAAGTTCCGGACCGAATACAAGGAACAGCTCATGTTTCGTTTCGGTCTTAGTTCATCCATGAAAGGCCCCTTGGCCTGGTTGACCTATCAGTTCTCCCATTCTAATTGGTTGCATCTGTTCTCCAATCTGATGTTTTTGGTGGTCATGGGTGCGGCAGTTGAGGCGTTGGCTGGAAGTACCACGATGTTGCTGGTGTATCTTCTGGGAGGCGTGGCTGGGGGCATGGGTTTCCTATGGTCTCAGGGAGTGGGGACTGTGCCGATGGTGGGTGCGAGTGCCTCTGTCAGTGCCTTGCTGGCGTTTTACTGTGTGGCTGAAGCAAAGGCCCGGGTTCGCTATCTGTTCTTTGTTTCACCAATGCCGGAACACTATGGATATATTTACTTACCTACGCTTTTGATAATTCCTCTTTTTTTGCTCGCTGATCTGGCAAGTTTTTGGGCAACGCCTGAAGGTTTGGGGACGGGAGTGGCTTATGCCGCACACTTGGGTGGCAGTCTTTTCGGTATCTTAGCTGGGGTCATCCATCGTTTTGGATTTCTTACTCACCCCAAATCCTTAACATAACACTGACAGAGTATTTCTTATAGCCCCGTTGACATTTGTCGGGTGGATTTGCGAAAGTGGTCCGCGACAGAGGCTGAATAATCACCCCCTTTACCGAATGGTGGACCCGAATGAAGCTTACTAAGCTCATTAAGTCAGTGATTGTATTTACAACATTGTTTTTTGCAGGTGCTTTAAATGCAGCGCCGGCATCCCAAGCGATTCCATACTATGGAGTTGAGTTCTATCAGGATCTTGCCGCTGGCAAATCAAATGAAGAATTAACCACGAGAATCAAAAACGTCATGCGCAGTTTTCATATCGTGCAGCAAGGCGATTATGATTTGGTGGTGTCTGACTGCCAGGCCCAAAAGGGTTGTTATTGGCATCAACCAATTGGTTACAACCGTGCTCGTGTTTGGTTGATGGGTAAGTTCTATCTGGCTTACGATCAAAACACTCACTCTTATTCGGTTAAGGATTTCTACTGCGCTAACTACAAAACGCGCGATGATTTCCGTCGTGGCGAACCAGGTCCGGATAAAATTCCAGACAATACAGTGATCAACGTTGAGCACACATGGCCACAAAGCCGATTCAGCCGTCGCTTTCCTAAAGACACGCAAAAATCCGATCTTCATCACTTGTTCCCGACGGATTCACAATTGAATTCGATCCGTGGCAACCAGTGGTTTGGTGAAGTTCAACAAGACACTCAAACTTTGAAATGCCCGGTTTCCCGCTTCGGTGTGGGCGAGGGTGATAGTGATGAAGTGTTTGAACCACCTCAAGAGCACAAAGGCCGCGTGGCTCGTGCCTTGTTCTACTTTTCGCTTCGTTATGATTTGTACATCCCGCCAGAAGAGGAAGCTGTTCTGCGCAGATGGAATAACGAAAACCCGCCAGATGCGGAAGAGATCGAAAGAAACAATCAGATCTTTTCGGCCCAGGGTAACAGAAATCCATTCGTGGATTACCCAAGCATCGTCGACTCAATAAATGATTTTTAGATTCCCCAAAGCCCATCCTAACCAGATGGGCTTTTTTCAATAATGGGGCGGGGGCCAATCCTGGTAACCCAGTATTCCGACTCTTGGAATCACGCCCAGATCTTTCAACAACTCTATTGATACATAATTTTTCAGGCTGTGTTTCATCTTTTCAAGCTGTGCTGTGAAGGGGCGGAAGTCCCAGAATTTCCGTTCATTTTTTTTGTTGCGGTTGGCGCCGGTCACTTTGAGGGCGATGGCGCCCGTCAGTGAGCGAATGAATGGAGTGAAGCTATTTTTGTTTTTCAGTCGGATCGACAGGTGCAGATGGTTGCCACCGTTCGCGAAGGTTTCAATTTTGATCTGATATTTTTGCGCAAACTTGCGGCACAGGGTCTCGATCTGTTTCCAGTTCTTGGCCTTTCTAAAACTCAAAGAGCCAATGGCCTGACTTGATCGCAGTACGACTTGCATCGGTTTTTTCGTGCTCAAAGGACGGCGACATCGGTAGCGCGCTTTTTTAAACAGTGTGCCACCATGAGCATGAGTTGCAAGCAGTCGTGGGTCATCGAGACGGGATCTATTCATGAACGATGGTATAGTAAAATACTTAAAGCGGGGCAAGTAAGTTGTTGGAAATACTGCGCTAAGAGATCTGTTTCGGAGTTGTTGGTTGAAGTTTTACTTGAAGTATTTGTGAAGTGGTTTTGTGGCATAAAAATCAGGGGCGAATCATGCAAACAGTGTGTCCCTTAAAAAATCTTAAAAAAAGTGGAACAACCCTCTTGCAATGTGTTCAACAACAATGTCTAATTATTTCTACGGGAGGGGTGATACCAAGGAAGGTACTCGGGTGCATGATGTGCTCACCTCTATTTTTTTAAAAAGATTATAAAGGCCGGAGTTCACTCCGGCCTTTTTCTTTTCCAAAATCCATCGAAATTCTCCATCTTTAGTACTAAAAAGTTCCACTGAAAATGTTGAGGGAACAGTATTCATTTGTCTTAAATCATTGAAAGGTGACCCCACGCTGGGCTCTGGTAGGTTTGGTGTTCTCAAATTTCTCGTGGAGGTCGGTCAAATGAAACTATTGGCTGTGGGTTTTCTTGTCTTTGGAATGTCTTCGTTCGCGATGGCGGCGGGGTTGAACTGCAAAAATGAAGCAGCGGGTTATGCGATCACCCAGGTGGTGGCCGAGATGATTAAAACCGAAAAATCCATCTCTTCCTATAAGTTTAAAGCTGAACGTCCGG
The DNA here is from genome assembly GCF_047305935.1 of Bdellovibrio sp. HCB288. Taxonomy (GTDB): domain Bacteria; phylum Bdellovibrionota; class Bdellovibrionia; order Bdellovibrionales; family Bdellovibrionaceae; genus Bdellovibrio. Next base: position 222,795 of record NZ_CP178619.1, on the reverse strand, counting down.
TGACTGATGATGCCATTGAACTAAAAGGTGGCCACATCCGCGAGTTCTACAATGTCGACATTCAGCTTTTTGAGGGGCAATCCGAGATCGATGTGGAACACCCGGCAACTCGTACCGTACGTGTGCAAATTCTAAATACCAACTCGGGCGCTTGTGAACTGGAGAAGGTTTCCAAGTCTGACGGCGAATAGCTTAATATTTAAGCAATTTTGAACACTAAAACATCCGATGAGTCGTGACGCTGGTACTGCAGGCAGATACTGGCGCCGCTTTCGGTGCTCTCTAAAATCACGGGACGGGTGGTGATACCCAATGGCCCTTCGGAGATGCCCTTAATCCAAATTTCATCCTCAGCACAATGAACCACTTCTGCGATGGTACCAATGCCTTCAAAGTCGATGGCACTGCCTTTGGTTATTGCAAACTCAACAATTTGCTCAGTCTCATTTTCGGTTTCTTGAGTATCGGGGTGAAGCTGTACAACGTGGGGAATTTCCTCTGAGGCTGCAACTTCAGTGATATTTTCATCCGGTGGTGTGGGTGGCAGCTCTGTATTCGGTGTTGCTGATTTGGCAGCACGGGCAGCTTTTAGTTTTTCATTAAGCTCGCAGTTCACCTGAATCTCGGCATTCAAAACCATTCCGAACAACGTGAAGTTCATCAACAGGGATAACAACGTTTGTACGCTGCTGGTTCTCCAGTCCTTTGAGAAAGTCAGGAAGTTATGGGCAATTGTGACCGCCAAAATAACCAGAACGGGCAGCCATGCGGAACTTTTCGCGCGGATCATCAGGTAACCGACCACGATCTTTGAAATGCGCAGAGCCCACTGCATAGGGGTCGCGGCTAAGAGCACGGCACTCATATAGGCCCAGGACCATTTATGGGGGCCCGCCGGCAACATCGCAATACTAATAAAAAAATTAAGAAACGGGGAAAGTAAAAGCAAGACACCAGCAATGCGCAGAAGGCGGTTCATTATCCCACCTCTTTGTGAGATCCCGATTCGCTTTTATCAGTCTTTTCGGCAAAACGCATCTTAAGAGGCGCCGTTGTGGATGCAGTGGGTGTGACTTGGTCTTTGCGACCACGGCGAACCACGGCATCACTCAGGGCGATGACCAGGCAAATTGCCAACGGGTCAAACACCGCGACGAAGACCATGATCAGGTACTTCACGACGTTGTCGATTTCCATGTTGAAGGCCTTGGAGATGTATATCAATGGACCGACTTTTTGTTTCTCGTCGATCAATTTGATCTTCGCCTGGGCGATCTCGCCTTCAAGGGTATTAACCTGTGCTTTCAATTGTTGAATCAATGGCTCTGCTTCCGCGCGGGCTTGAAGCTTGCGTGTGATACGGCCCGCCGGGATTTCCTCAATACCGCGATTGATACGATCGATTTCGGCATTGGCAAATCTTTGCTCGTTATGAAGTTTATCAATTTTGATTGATTCAGCCTCAAGAGTGGAGGCGGAGATCAGGTAGGCATCGGATAAGAATCCGAAGATACCCATACTGGTGATACCACTTAGAACCACCACACAGATGACCATATAGGATTTCATAACCAGATTGATACTTTTCCAGGTTTGGTGCAAGTAAGCAGCCGCAACGAACTTTGCCAGTTCCAAAGCTCCCGCCATCAACCAAACAGCAAGCACCGCGCCGGAGAATAACTTCCCCAAACCCGCAATAGAAAACGCTGCTCCCAACACGGAAACCGCGATTGCCGAAAGTGCCAAGCCTATAATTACCCAGAGCTGAACCATATGGTGATCTCTTCGGATAAATGTGAAGAAAGATTGACTGGTGTTCGTTGAAACGGTCATTGGTCCAGATTCGGTGCCAGGTCCTACTTACGGAAGCGGTGCATATCAAGACAGTCGGGTCCTTAAACGAAAAAACCCGCTTTGCAGCGGGTTTTAAGTTACTGAGCACTGCCTGGCAGGGTCCAGTTGTTGTAGGCATCCAGAAGCTTCCTGTAGTCTTTAGGAAGAAGGCCCTCGTTAAGATCAGCCAAAACATCCTGAATCAAAGAAACGTCCATTACATAAGCTTTGGAGTTCACCAGCAGACCGCGTGCTGTTTTCTTGCGGTCCCATGGTGTCCAGAATTCTGGATAACATTTCAAAGTGTCGCCCAATTGCAAAGTGAATTCGCCGACAGTGATCTCCGGATTTTTAGTGATGATATTTTTAATTGTTTTTGCCTGATCAGCGTTAAGGGCTGTGCAGTAGTTGGTTCTTTTTTTAGCAGCCGTACGTTCTTGGTTTGTGTAGTGCAGACGGCGATTCGCCTGATTAACGAAGTCGGTCACGAATTCTTCAGCTGTTACAGAGGCGAAAGCCTGTGCACCAGTTAGAAGTGTTGTTAGAATAAGAGCGAAAATTTTCATCTCGAGGTTCTCCAAATGAGCAGTTTCTATTTGAGTTTCGTGGTTTGCTCAAGTGGAGGTGCAAAGACTTGAATCTTTTGCAAATGAGAGACAAAAGGGGCTCGCGCCCCTTGAGCAGGATGACTCTAAGGACGAACGGAATCCAAAAGTTTGGACTTCATAGAATCGTGAGTATTAAGCCCCAGATCCGCAAGAGTGTCCCGGATCAGTTTGATGTCCATCCAATAAGCTTTGGTGTTGAAAAGGATGCCCCAACCTTCACGTTTAAGAGGCGCGATAGCAATGGGATAGCATTGAAGCGTCTCGGACAGGGCCTTATGGAATTCCTCGGCAGTTTGCTCGGGGTTTTGGCCTACAATCGACGTGATGGAGGCAATTTGAGCTTGGCTCAAGCCTGTGCAGAAGGGTCTTTTCTTTTCGGCAATCCGATCCTGGTTCACAAACACCAAACGACGGTTCATTTGAGCCACGAATTGATCCACGAATTCCTCGGAAGTCACAGAAGCGTGAGCCTGAGTTCCTAGTAACATCGCAATAATAACGAACATGAAGCGTTTCACGGGGTTTCCTTTAAAAAGGGTGCTGGCAGTGTCATTACAAACTCCGCGCCAGTTTTAAACGAATTGAGGTATCGGTCATTCCTTCAACCCTGTAGGAATTGCCCGATGGTGCCGGTTTTTGCTTGGCACCAGATGCAATTTGGCAGCGATAACTGGGCGTTCTTTCGGTGGAATTTAAGAGGTGCTTTAATTCAAAGGGGGGGCGCTATGCAGAGCTGGAGGAGTTTCGTCAAATCAAGCTTGTTGGCAGCAGCTGGGGTGATCTTACCGGTGATCCTGCTTTTGATGCTGGTGGGGAAGATCATTACCGTCGTGGGGAAGGTGACGTCTCCTATTGCGCAAAGCCTGTCACCTCGATTCTTTAGTGAGTATCAATATGCCTCGGAGGTTGTGGCGTTTGGAGTGTTGCTATTGTTGTCTTTTGCCTTGGGGGCATTTGCACAAACTCGAATGGGTCGAAGTATTGGCGGCTGGATTGAGGATGTTTTTCTGATGCGCCTTCGCGTCTATAGATCCTTTAAAGAGTTCTCCCAACGACTGATTCCATCGCAGAGTAATTTTCTGTTTCAACCGGCCTTGCTGGTGCGTGAAGACGAGATGAATGCCTTGGTATTTATTGTCGAGGAACTCGAAGGAGAGCAATGTGTGATCTTTGTTCCCAGTGCGCCGTCCACTTTGAGTGGGGCCTTGTTTATTGTGCCCGTTAAAGATGTGAAAAAATTGAATGTCCCGGTGGGGGCGGTCGCCAAAACCTATTCCCGCTGGGGAGTGGGCACCTTGGAAGTCGTACGAGCGGGGAGTGCTGAGCCATATCTGCAAGCCGAAGAGCGCTCCGCAGTTCAGACTCCACCTATTCATTAAAGTGGTGTGCAGGACATTGTGCCGCTTTGTTTGACTATGGGGATGCCGTCCTGGGTATAGGAATCAATTTTACTTATGGGAGCACTGAATGAAGCTCCTTGCATAAGCGAGCGTTTTGGCGCCAGGGTGTAAACTCCTCCGGTCAACTGAATCCAATTGAAAACCACCCCTTGTTCAGTTTCGGTGATATTGAGTGGGTGTTCTGCAGATACCAAGAGACTGGAGATAAACAGGGTGCCAGTAAACTTGTCACCACGTCCATCGCCGTCGACATCAATCCAACGGATATTAAGAGTCTCGCTGCTCATAAAACCGGTTGAACATTCAACGGCTGAAATAGTTCTGCCTCCGTCAAAAACAATCTGAGTCCATTGGTAGTTGTAGTCATCAACTCCTAGGATCAGTAGATAGTTATGCAGTACGAATTTAGGCTTGTTGATTTGAGTTCTATTTATGGTTGTGTCCCACACGTCACGCGATACGCGAATCAGTCTTTGCTCAGGGTAAACCTTAGACCTGTCTGTACCCAGGCGTTCATCAACGAATTCAATTTTAACTTGATCCACGGCTTGCAGGAACTGGGCGCCGGAAAATGGCAAGCCCTTGACGGTGTCAATATTTGGAGCCAGCCAACGTCCGATAGAAGTAAACTCAGCGGCATATCCAGAACCGCCTCCGCCACTGTCCCAGCCGCCTTCATCGATTCGGGCCTGGGCTGTGAGTGTAAAGAATGTGCAAAGGAGTATTGAAATCAACTTTTGCATGGTTACTCCTTGTTCATTTTTTTGTTTGGCATTGAATGGTTGCAACGTATCGAGGTGTCATGATGCCTTCTGAGTTGAAAATTCCCAGTTCAAACACTTCCATCGGGAATGGGCCGTCTTCTGACATTTGATTTATAGTAATTCTGCCGTGAAGAGTGCGGGCTTCATACTTCCAGGTTATACCGATGGCCCAATTAAGGACATTTTTATAATTTCCATTAATGAGATCGGTCCATTTGAAGTTCAAAGAACTGATCGCGACGGTTTCCTTCGTCAGGGGATTTGCAGAGCTCCCTTGGCCGCTGACCATGACCTTATCTATGTTGGCCAGATACTTCGCGCCTTCAGAATAGTTCTCATACAGCAAATAGTAGGGAGCACCGTTAATCAGATAGTTGCAGGACGTGACTGACGCTAAGAAGCCATTCATCAGCTTCATCGACCAAAAATACTTTGTATCATTGGCTTTCAAAATACCCAGGTATTCGTGAACCGCCAACTGTATCCGGTTTTCTTTAAGGGAGCTATAGCTATACCAACGGTCCCAGTTTACACGAATCAATTTCTTCGCTGGAAAGTTCAGAGCATCGACTTCGATGCCTTCGTTGGAGACCAGGCGGTCTTCTGTGAATTCGATTTTTGTTGTTTGTACGGCTTGCAGAAATTCCGCTTCGCTGACTGGGAAGTCAGGAATATCTTCAATTCTTTTTGCCGCTTTAGTGCCGATTTCAATAAATTCTTCAGCGTACATTTTAGCACTGCCTCGGATCAGGATGTCTTCCAAATTACTTTCGGCTTGGGCGAATGAAGCTATCAATAGCGTGAATATGATTTTCATGCCCTGTCCTAACAATGGACTTGGGTAAATCCAAGTTATGTTCTGTAAATATCCAGGTCTTTATTTACGTTTATGTAAAGAGTTCACTCTAAAAGTGGGGCTCTATTGGTGATGGGTTTCTATGGAACACCGCTTTACTTATTTAAAAACAATATATTTACTGAAATGTAAATCCGTGGAATTTTGGAAATGGTGAGGTTTCAAAATGAACAAGCTGCAAATCTGGCAATTTTCCAACTATCGCGACTACCTAAAAGCTTTCGTGCAATATCAGCCCAACGGCGGTCGCGGTCAGGCCAGCAAGATTTCGTCGGCTTTGGGTGTTCATACGACTTTGTTCAGCCAGATCCTGAACGGCCACCGGGATTTAACTTTAGAGCAGGCCTCTTTGTTCTGTGATTTTGACGGAATGAACGGGTCTGAAGCCGATCTGTTTTTGAATATGGTTTCATATGAGCGGGCGGGGAATGAAAGTCTTCGAAAAAAGCTCAAGAAGCAAATCGAGGATCAGAAGGCATCCTTTGCAGAAATTCGCAAAAGAATTGGGCCTGTTAGCAAAAAACTGACGACCTACGATCAGTCAGTTTTTTATTCCAGCTGGAAATACTCTGCAATTCGCATGTTGGCGTCCCTGAATAAAGTCCCTGACTTGAATGAAATGGCGCAACTGCTGGGATTGTCACGTCAGCGACTGACCGAGATGGTTGAATTCATGCTGGAAAAAGACCTGTTGATCGAAGAAAAAGGTCGCATTCGAATTGGCGCGGCAAAAACTCACGTTGAGAAAAAGTCCCAATGGGAGGTTCGACATCACACCAACTGGCGCACTCGCAATTTGACTCGCTTGGAAACCGTTGCAGATCATGAGATTTGTTTTACGGTGCCGTTTAGCTGTACCAAGAAAGATTACGAAAAAATCCGTGAACTATTATTTCGCGCAATCGAAGAAGCCGCACAAATTGTCGGGGACAGTAACGGAGAAGAGACCCATGTTTTGTGCATGGATCTCTTTGATATGATCTAGTCAGAAATTTGACTATTTAAGAACTTGAAGCTTCAAGCCAAATTTTTGGGTTTGAACCAAAGTTGGTGGTTTGACTGTGCCGTTCACGTCGATCGCCATCATGCAGGCAGACTCTTCAACTTTTTCATTTTTTACACAAAGGAATTGTGTGCCGATTTTTAGGCCTTCTTCAAATTCCTCAACCTTAGCCATGCCATCGTAAACTTTAACCGCATATGGTCCTGCAAATGCAATCAAGCCTGTCGCATCTTCAGTATCGAACAAAGAGATAACTGGAATTTCAGCTTTTTCCATCGCCGTAATGTCTTTTACTCCCGCGATACAGCTCATTCCAACGGAAGCTACGCCGCAGAAATAGTTGTCATTCTTTTTTAGTCCAGAATCGTTGCTCGGTTTAAGTGTGTCGAACATCACTTGAGCCAAGTCCCCTGTGATTGCCGTGAATGCACCCTGTTCGTTTGCAACTATGATATGCAGCGTCCCTGTAGGCTCTAAAAGTTCAGCGGATGCAGCTTGTGACATAAGAACAGCGGCGATAGTTACGATAAGTTTTTTCATTTTATTACTCCCTTGTTTTGTTTGTTAGTTGGAACCACGAAAAGGGTTGTATCCAAAGCCAGGAGCGAAAAACAGGACAACGATTGCTAAAAAACTAAAGAAGCATTTACAAATTAGTAAACCATGCGAAGGGACTTTTATTTGCCATCCAGCTCTCCATCGACTTCATCTCGGTTTCGGTGGGTTTGGGCCAAAGAGAGCACCATAGGTTTGAGGAATATAAAGCTTAGGTCGATTCCTTGAATTGTGTTAGGGTCCTCTTAGTCACAGCTAATTTTCGAGTTCATGTTCATTTCGTTCATTCCTCCAAAGTAGCACTCAAGCCTTTAGGAGGTAATATGAGTAAAAAACTATACGTCGGTAATCTGCCTTATTCTGCAACTGATCAGTCGTTGGCTGATGCTTTCGCTGAATGCGGAAATGTTGAATCGGCAAAAGTAATCATGGATCGCGAAACTGGTCGTAGCAAAGGTTTTGCCTTTGTTGAAATGTCCACGGCTGAGGAAGCTGCTGAGTCTATCAAACGCTTCAATGGTGCTCAACTTGACGGTCGCGCTGTGACTGTGAACGAAGCGAAACCACAAGAGCCACGCACTGGTGGTGGTGGATCTCGCGGTGGTTACAACAACCGTCGTTCTTACTAAGATCGTTTTAAGTTAGATTTGATTTTAAAACCGGCCTTTCGAGGTCGGTTTTCTTTTTTGCAGGGGGGATTTGCATGAATGCACAGGTTATTTCTTTTAACTGTCTTCTGAAAAACAAAACGGGCCAGCTGATCAGCTCCACATTCAATCGCGAAGTTTTAACTTCGACAGCCCAAAATGAATCTATGCTTATTGGCCTTTCAAAAGGTCTTCAAAACGTAAAATCAGGTGAAAAACGAACTATCGCTGTGTCCGCTGAAGAAGCTTATGGATTCTATGATCCTAAAAAGGTGATTCTTTATCCGAAACTAAAGTTGGGTAAGAATTTGCGCTTGGGACAAACGGTATCGATCGCTGGAAAAAGTGGAACTATTCGTACTTACACGGTTTTGGCTTATCATGATGGCATGGTTAGTTTGGATGGAAATCATCCATTGGCGGGGCAAGATTTGATATTCGAAATCGAAGCGCTCGAGGTGAGGGATGCAACCCCCGCCGAGATCGATGAGTCCGCGAATGTCGTTTCAACTCAAATGCTGCATTAAAATAAAAAAGCCGATCCAAAAGATCGGCTTTTTTATTTGTCTTGTTACTCTTCGGCCGGGGCGAAACCGCGGCGAAGGGTGTTTTCTGTGACGGCGGCTGGTTCCATGTATTGTTTGATATAGTCAGGGCCGCCGGTTTTGGAGCCGATACCAGACATTTTGAAACCACCGAATGGGTGACGATCTACCATCGCACCTGTGATACCACGGTTGATGTATAGATTGCCCACTTCGAACTCTTCTTTCACGCGAGCGATGTTGGCGGGGGATCTGGAGAACATACCGCCTGTCAGTGCGTATTCTGTGGAGTTTGCGATTTCGATTGCTTGATCCAGGTTTTTCGCACGGATCACGGCCACAACCGGTCCGAAGACTTCTTGTTGTGCCAGTTTCGCGTCGCCCGGAACATCACCGAAGATTGTTGGTGGAACGTAGAAGCCGTTGTTTGGAGCTGTTCCTTTGAACAAAAGCTTGTTCGTTTTTTCTGCTTCAGCAATCGTGTTCAAGATACGTTCGTGAGCTTCTTGGTCCACCACCGGGCCCATGTAAGCTTTTGGATTTTCCGCAGACTTCACTTCGATGGATCTTGCTGCTTCAACCAATCGGTCAGTGAAGCGGTCGTACACTTCGTCAAGAACGATCACACGGCTTGCCGCTGAACATTTTTGACCAGAGAACCCAAAAGCAGAGTAAAGAACACCATCAACTGCTTCGTCAAGATCGGCGTCGTTATCAATGATGACAGCGTTTTTACCGCCCATCTCGATAATGCATCTCTTAACGTGTTGTTGACCTGGTTGAACCATAGACGCACGATTCAAGATGTGCAGACCCACAGCTTTTGAACCAGTGAATGCGATTGTTGTCGTGAATTTGTGGTTCACGATGTATTCGCCAACTTCTTCACCAAGACCTGGCAGGAAATTGACAACGCCTGCTGGGAAGCCAGCTTCCTGGATCATTTTCATCAAGCCCCAGGAGACCAACGAAGATTGCTCTGCGGGTTTCATCACGACTGTATTTCCAGTCACAGCGGCTGCTGTCACCATGCCGGCCAAAATCGCCAATGGGAAGTTCCAAGGAGCGATAACCGCCGTCACACCACGGGATTTGTAGATGTAGTGAGAAAGCTCGCCAGGCAAGCCACCCACGCGAAGTGGTTTTTGAAGATTGCGCATATCGCGAGCGTAGTAACGACAGAAATCGATTGCTTCACCCACGTCACCGTCAGCTTCCGCCCAAGGCTTACCAACTTCAAGAACTTGAGTGGCGATCAATTGGAAGCGGTCACGTTGCATAAGGTCTGCAAGTTTATCTACAAGAGCAGCGCGCTCTGTGGCCGGAACGTTTTTCCAGGTTTTGTAAGCAGTCTGTGCCGCTTGCATTGCCTGTTCAGCTTGTTCGATTGTTGCCAAGTGAACTTTAGCCACGACTTGTGAGCTTTCAGAAGGATTTACGCGGTCCAAAGTTTTAGCCGAAGTTTGTTCTTTGTTATTGATCATCAATGGCACGTTCACCGGAAGTGAAGCGCGCAATGTGCTGATCGCTTTTTCCATTTTCTCGCGGTCTGCTTTTACAGCGAAATCCAAAAGTGGCTCGTTGTAGAACTTGCCTGGTTTTTGCGGAATGATCGCAGATGTCGGCGTCAAACCGGATGCTGGATCTTTTAGAAGTTCTGCAGTGGTTTTGTTATCTGCGAACTTTCCACGAAGCCATGATTCATTGGAGGAGTTCTCAAGCAAGCGACGTACAAGGTACGCCATGCCTGGGATCAATTCACCCACTGGAGCGTATTCACGCATGCGGTAGCCCATCTCAACGATGGTTTTTTTGATTGGCTCTGCCATTCCGTAAAGCATTTGGAATTCCAAAGCATCTTTAGGGATGTTCAATTGCTCTGCGTACAACATACAAGCGGCGATGGTTCTTACGTTATGGGAAGCAAAAGCCGGGCGGATGTGTTTGATGTTTTCCAGGAAGTACTTTGCGCACACTTCGTAGTTTGCATCAGATTCAGCTTTGTTCGTGTAAACCGGAACCGGCCAGCCACGTTGTTCAGCTTCGATAGTTTCGTAGTCCCAGTACGCACCCTTAACCAGTCGAACCCAGAATGGTGTGCCACGTTTTTTTGCGAAGTCCGTCAACATTTTGCAATCTTCGAAGGAATCACGCAGGTAAGCCTGAATCACGATACCGAAGAATTTGTAGTTTTTGAATTCGTCTTCGTTGATAAGTTCTGTGAAGGCTTCAAGTGTCAGGTGTTTGACGGAGTATTGCTCCATGTCCAAATTAATGAAAACACCTTTTTGCATGCCCAAACGGAAAATAGGGCGCATGCGATCTTTTAGGATTTTTTTGGATTCATCCCAAGCAGAGTCTTTGATTTGTGAATAAAGAGCCGTCATTTTGACAGACACGTTTACTTTTGGAATTGCACCTTCGTGGTCGCGATCGATCTGAGGAACTTCATCCCATTTTTCAGCGTCTTTTGCGAGCCAGTTCACAAGCTCGATGCATTTGTTGGAATATTCCTGAGCTTCTTTTTCAGACAAGATCGCCTCGCCCAAAATATCCACTGTGAAAGTCATTTTATTTTTGCGGGCTTTTTTAAGCACTGGCAAAGCATCATCTGGATTTTCACCTGTGATAAACATTTGCGCCATACCCACAACGTTTTTCTTAATCGCACCGGCCATCAAGCCCGGAGCCAGTGAACCCAGTCCAAGACCCACGTTGAATACTGGAGGCAGCTTTCCTCCGTCTTCAGCGAAGTACTCTTTCAAGTGGCGAGCCACTTCGTCGCCCGAATTGATGGAAGGAAGCACGTCCACGAAACGGAACATGTTGGTTTTGAATTTTTCATTTTTCATACTCCATTCCATGATGGAGCCGTACCAGAAATCTTTGGAGAAGATGGAAGCCTTGGATTGGCTTTCCATGCGTTTCATAATTTCTTCGCCACGAGTGACGATCTTCGATTGGATATCGTTCATAACTTTAGCTTTCTTGTGCCGGCGAAATAGGCCAGCAACTTTACCATGTGAGTGCTGGAATATTTACTCTGTGGCCCAAGAAATTCAAGCTATTTGGAGGGCTATTTGACGCTCCATTGGTGGGTGATTTTTCCCACGATTTCCGCCAATAAAACGTCACCGGGTTTGATCTGGCCAACTCCGGCAGGAGTGCCTGTCAAAAGAAGGTCTCCGGCTACCACTGGGAAGTGGTGACGCACGTAGTCTATCTGTTCTTCAAATGGGAAAATCATCAACGAGGTGTTGCCGTTTTGGCGGAGCTCGCCATTGACGGTCAATTTTATGCCGATGTTGCGAAGCTCATCCAGGTTTTCCACGGGGAAAAAGCGGGAAAGCGGGCAGGCTTCGGTAAAACTTTTTGCCAAAGTCCAAGGCTGACCCTTGGATTTCAGTTTGGATTGCAGTGTTCGCTCCGTCAGATCCAACGCCACGCAGGCAGCAGAGATTTGCAAGTTCTCGTCAAATTGCAAAGCAATTTCGACTTCGTGGTGCACATCCGTACTCCATTTGGGCAAATGAATCTCTGGGGCTGCGATGGTGGCGCAGCTGCCGGCCTTTAAAAACACCAGGGGTTCTGACGGAACTTCATTTCCCAGTTCTTTGGCGTGTTCAACATAATTGCGACCGATTGCCCAGATGTTTTGAATCATGGTGTGATCCTTTTTAACTCGAGAAATTTATAAAAACCGTCTTTCGCGACTTCAAAGCCCACGCACTGGCACGGAGTCCAATGGGAAAAGCGGTCCTCGGTAAGATCCGTCTCGGACGGAATGACCGACATAGCTTCAATCACCCAGTCATAATGGGAGCACAGATAAATCACATCGTTTTTGTATTCAGAGGCTTTCTCCAGAAGTTTGGAGATGCGTTTGCGGAAAGCTTGCAGGGACTCGTCACCATGTTGCTCCAAAAGATCCTCCTGGTTTTCCAGAGGGAGTTTAAAATGTTCAGACAACGGGCGAAAAGTACTGTGGGTGCGTTTGCGCGGCGAAACCCAAAGGTGAGTTGGCTGGGGCATTTCTTTTTTCAGAACCAAGTCCAATAAAGTGGAGGCTTGATTGTGGCCATCGGCCGTCAAATCCGGGTCTCCCGAGAAATCCATGGCTTTTTGGGCGTGGCGAAAGATATAAATCTTCATAATTCTGGCTCTGCTATTGAAGCTTGAAATTATAGTTCTGCTTTGCTAGTTTCGGCTGTTATTTTCTATCTATTTCGGGAGTTTGTCATGGGTAAAGAACGCGTTCACCGCTATGTCTCCAAAGATCTAACAGTGCGTATTGCTGCGGTCAATGCAACTGAAGTTGTTCGACATATGCAGGATTTGCAGGACACTTATCCATTGGCAACTGTGGCCGTCGGTCGTGGCATGGTGGGTGCTCTTTTGATGGCAGCACAACTCAAGGATGGTCAGCAAGTGGGACTTTTGTTCCGCGGTAACGGACCGCTTAGCAGCGTTTATGCTGAAGCCAGCTACGAAGGCCATGTGCGTGGCTATACTCCGAATCCTCACTATCAACCGGAAAGTTACGAAGGCGGCCTAAGCCTAAAAAATGCCATCGGTATCGGACTTTTGACAGTGGCTCGTCATCAGCCATTTCAAAAACAACCGTTCCAAGGAACTGTTGAATTGGTCAGCAGTGAGATCGGTGATGATATCGCTCACTACTTGCATCAGTCTCACCAAATTCGCTCCTTGGTTTCTTTGGGCGTGTACCTGGATGCCAACGGCAAAGTGCAATCAGCTGGTGGTGTGTTGATCGAGGTGATGCCAGGTGTAGAAGAAAGCATGGTTGAAAAAATCATCGCCAATTATGAAGGCAAAAAACCAAACATCTCCAAACTATTGAACGAAGGTGCTTCGTGCATGGACCTTGTGGCTCCATTTATGGAAGGCATTCCGTTCGAAGAAATCGAACACAACCAAACCGTCGAGTACTCTTGCCCTTGCACGAAAGCCCGCGTAATGCGTGCACTTGAAGCGATGGGTGAGGCGGAGCTTCAGGACATGCTGGACAATAAAGAAGAAGTCCACGTGACTTGCCAGGTGTGTGGCAAGCCCTACGGTGTATCACTGGATGAAGTGGCAGAGCTGAAAAACCTTCTTCACCGCGAATCGATGAACTAATCTCAAATTGATACGTCATTCACGAAATGGCACCTGTCTATCCCTTATGCGCCCAAACCCACGGTGGTTTCGGGCGGGGTGGAGCGGTCCTTGCTTTGTCATAGGGTATGATAAAACCGTCCCTAAACCTTATAAAACGCAGCTCATTACCATGGATGACCGCATTCATTCTGGTGTTGGCGGCAATTTCAGTTCTGAGCTTCGTTATAGAAGTGAATAGAGCTCAAGGGTCGGTAGCGCAGTACTTTTCTATCTGGGAAGAGGACATCGCGAAATCCCTTTTGGTAAAGCAAGATTCCACGCTACTGGATAAGATTCTTGGACAGCTAAGAGAGGTTCACAGTTCAGTTGCCAATGTTTCTGTGAAGCCCACCGAGGGTCTTTGCTCATTTCAGAACAACATTCCAATTACTTTGTACTCATTGCCGGCAGGGCAGGTGCAGGTCTGCTATAGCAGCACGGATCTGGCATTAAAAACTGTGACTTCTCCGATCTTTTTGATCGGTGTGTTTTTGGGTCTGATGTTCGTTTCTTTCGGTTCTCGCCGTGAGCTATTGAATAGCATGCAGGAACAAAAGCTTCAGTCTGAACTTGAGCGCAATAAAGAGATCTCTGAAATCTCCCGCCAAGTTGCGCACGACATCCGTGGTCCTTTGATGGCGTTGACTACTTTGACTCAGTTGTCTCACGAGATGAGTAATGAAAAGAAAGAGCTTCTAAGTCTTGCGGTGGGCAGAATTCGCGGCATTGCTGATGATCTGTTGTTGCGTGGCAAATCAGTTCGCGAAATAAATGAAACTGCAATTAAGACAAGTAAAGTAGTCGGGGATCAGACTGATATTATTCAGGTCGCAGATCGCCTATTGAAGGAATACAAATTTTCTTATCCACAGATTCAGTTCACATGGCATCAACACGTAAAAGCTGAAAAGCTGCAATTGCCATTGGATGAAATGAAGCTGCTTCGAGTGTTGGGAAATATTTTGAATAACTCAATTGAAGCGGCTCCTGAATCGGAGGCATCAGTCAGTATTTCTTTGTTGGATCGCGATCAAAACTGGCTGTTGCAGGTCATGGATAACGGCAGCGGTATTCCGGAAGAGGTTCTTCCGCAGTTGATGAACGAAGGCAAAAGCTTCGGCAAAGAAAATGGCAATGGTTTAGGTCTGTACGACGCCCGCAAAACTTTGCAGGCCGTCGGTGGTGATTTGCAAATCCGTTCCCGCGTTGGTGTGGGCACGCAGGTGATCATGGTTATCCCGAAAGTCACAGCTCGAATGTCAGAGAGAATTTCTTAATTTTCGACTTCAATTCCCAAAACATTTTCAATGGTCTTATCGTATCGATCCTTCTTTTTGGGCTTACCAGCGCCAGGATCCTTGCGGACTTGAGCTGCGTCGGCAGAGAAGGCTCTGAATACGTCGGCCGATTTGTCTGCGGCACTCACTTGGAAGTGATATTCTTTGTCCTTGCAGTAGGCGGTCAATTTAACCACTTCGCTCAGCTTATTGGCCGAGTTGATCTGAACTTCAGAGATATTCAGAGTCGTAATTTTTGTTTCCAGGACTGAATCCGGTTCGCCCTGGATATTTTCAATAGCGCAGGGGAAAGTGATAATCAATGGTGTCTTTTCGCGAATTGCCAAGGTGCTGGAAATGCCGGGCGCCGTCGGTGAAGACTGCGGGAAATCCAGTTTGGTGATCATCAGACCCCAGGGGTTTTCCAGGGTTCTTTCGGTGTTTTCAATTTGCAGATTTGTATTGACGTAAAGAGTGTTCACACGGCCAGGAGCTTCACTGATCTGTACAGCAAGGAGGGCCGAGTATGCTCCGCGGGAAATTTGATTCAGCGTCAGCAGAGTACTTTTTTGGTTTAATGACTTGCTCTGGATTTTGTCACGCAGGCGTTGAATTTCTTGAATCCGCTTTTCGCGCAATTCCGGGGACATTAAAAAGGTCAATGAAGTTTGCGACTGCCAGAAGTTGTTTGAGTCGTAGGTGAAATAGCGCTCCAGGTACTGGCGCAGGAACGTGCCTTTTTCCATTTCAGTCAGTTGTACTGATTGGGGCTGAGAGTTGTCAGTTCCAGCCATGTCCGTTGTGATAGCAATCACTCTGGGATTTGATTTTAATTGCCAGTAAAGGACGCTCACCACCGAGGCCCAGATAAAACTCGCAGCAAATAGAATCTGCCAGAGGTGCTTCTTCATTATTGACCCTTTTCAAGGGGCAGAATTTCAATCATCTGATCACGGTGGTATTTCTTATTAGGTCCGTCATCGACCCATTGGTCGATTTTATACAGACGGATCTGCGCTTTGCCACTTTGGAAGTAGCGCTTGTCAGCATTGCCTTTGGTTTCTTTCAGCAGGGTCGCAGTGCCGCTTTGGAAGAAATCCAGTTGAGCTTTAAGTTTGTCATTCTCCATTTTGGCCATATCAAGTTCTTTGTTGTCATCAAAGTACATATTGGCGGCAATGGCTGCGATCACACCGACGATACCACCCCAATACATAGCATGCAGTTCCGGACGCTCATCATCGGGCGCGGTTGCCGCTCCAGCAATAGCACCCACACCCACACCAGCGAGAGTTGTTGCCATTCGACTTTTTTGATTGGTGGCGCAAGCAGAAAAAATGAAGCACAAACTAAGAAGCAATACAGAATTTTTCATACCATAATGCTAAGGATGTTTAGGCTTGGAGGAAAGGAAAAAAACAAAGGCCGCTTAAGTTTCCCAAAGCGGCCTTTGACTATATAAAAATAATTTTACGGATTACAGTTTTTGGATGATAGCGTCTGTGAAGGACTGAGTAGTCCCTTTACCGCCCAAGTCACCAGTGCGTGCGTTGATATCAGACAAAGCTGCGATCAAAGCCTTCATGATAGAGTCAGCTTTGGCGCCTTCGCCCACGTGTTGCAACATCATAACTGCAGACTGAAGCAAAGCTGTTGGGTTGGCTTTGTTTTGACCCGCGATATCTGGTGCGGAACCGTGAACGGCTTCAAAGATAGCAGCTTTTTCACCGATATTGGCACCTGGAACAACGCCCAAACCACCAACAAGGCCTGCGCAAAGATCAGAAAGAATATCGCCGTACAAGTTCTCAGTAACAATAACATCGAATTGCTGTGGGCGAGTCACTAGCTGCATGCAGGCGTTATCAACGATAACGTCTTTAGTTTGGATGTTTGGATATTGCCAGCCGACTTCTTGCGCGACTTTCAAAAACAAACCGTCAGACATTTTCATGATGTTGGCTTTGTGAACGATCGCCACTTGTTTGCGACCCGTTTTTTGAGCCAGGTCATAAGCGTAGCGCGCGATTCTTTCAGAGCCACGGCGAGTGATGCGTTTGATGCTCTCCGCAGTGTTTTCATCAACCATGCGCTCGATACCAGCGTAAAGGTCCTCAGTGTTTTCACGCACGATCGTCAAATTAACGTCAGAAGCGACACACTGAACACCTGGAAGGGAGCGAACTGGTCTAACATTCGCGTAAAGGTCAAATTTTTGTCTCATCGTCACGTTGATGGACTTGTGGCCGCCGCCCACTGGAGTGGTCGTAGGTCCCTTGATCGCCAATTTGTTTTTATTGATGGAATCAATGGTGTTTTGAGGAAGGAGGTCGCCCAATTTAGCCAAAGCGATTTCGCCGGCTTGGTGCTCTTCATACTCAAATGGAGCATGAACGTGTTTAAGCACGCGGATTACTTGGGACATGATTTCAGGGCCAATGCCATCACCAGGGATTACAGTCAGTTTCATCATAGTTTCGCCTTTCAGAATGAAACAGACTTACCAAGTTTGGGCTCAAACCTCAATAAATTGGTTTTAAAACTCCCCATTTGCGGCGACGGGGTGTCTAAAACTTTTACGACAAATACTCCAGTAAAAACATATATTTAGACCGGAAACCCGGGGTTGCCTGTGATCTGGACAGGGGAGTGCCTGTCTCACGCGCCGAATGCCGAAAACTGTAATTATTTAAAAACTATGGAATTTCAACGTGTTATCGGTGTCCCGTCGGTGGAGCAATGTGGTCCTGACTTTGTAATAGGTAAGGTCAGGAGGACACGCTCATGTTTAGGTATATTGGAGTTGCAGCACTTGTGGTTATGGCTTTGTTGTTAGAAGCCTGTGCTCCCAAGTCTCAGAGTGACTGTGGCTTTGTGCAAAACGTTTATGGCGAGCGTGTTTCCTGGAAAGCTGACGTTCCAGTGACGATGTACTTGCATGACTCTGTTCCAAATGAATTTATTCCTGCTATCGTTAGTGCCGCTCAGACTTGGGAGCGTAAATCCGGTCGCAGACTCTTTAATATCGTAACGACTCCTCGGGTGAGTGGCCCCAATCAGCCCCGTACCGATGGTAAAAACGTCATCTACTTCATGAATACCTGGGAAACAGAAAAAGCCTCTGAGCAGGCCAGAACCACGATCCTGTGGACGGGTGATCAGATTCGCGAAACAGACATCCGTGTAAATGCCAAAGTCGACCCAGAAACCAGCAAGCCATTCTTTAGCTTCTATTGGAATCAGGGGACGGGCTCTGGTGTGAATATCGAAGCTTTGATTTTGCACGAGATGGGACATGTTTTGGGACTCAAACATAATGACGCCGGCGGATCTGTGATGGCGACTTATTTGAAGAACAACGACGATCGCACGGAGCTGTCAGAGCAGGATACAACGGATCTGAAGTGCGAGTACTAGTGACTCGGCTTGTAAAAGTTTTATGTAAGTTTATTTAAGTTGAGAAGTGATTTTTTAGAAATAGACTTTTATGTCGGCGCCTTGAAAAGCGCACAGAATCAGGAGTTCGCGATGAGAGTGATTGGAAAAAACGAAACAGTACAAGTTCAAGAAACTGCGACTACTGAAGCATTCGTTGGATCATTTGCTCCGTCAGAAACTGTTTCTCATACAAGTTATCACGAACTTTCAGACAAACCTGTTCAGGAAGTCGATGCTATCAATCAATTGCATGCTAATCTTGAGATGCTTTATGATATGCAAACACGTTTTAGTTTTGTCATGCGCGAAGTGCGTTATCTTTTGAAGGCCTAAACTCCGTTTAATTCACTCTGAGTAAATAAATACCTATTTTTATATGTCACCAAACACATGTTAGATGACATATAAGAAATTTTCGCATTTGATGTCTCTAGAGGAGAACTCCATGCAGGACATCATCAAGTCAAATTGTGCACACGTATGTATCCCCACTGGCGGACTTCATCCTGTTGTTCAACGCCAATTTCAAAAATGGGGGCTTACGAAGACCGAAGGTGACATCGGTTTGTTGCTATTGAAGGGACTGAGCTTGCGCGCTATTTCGCAATCTCGTGGAACTTCAGAGACTACTGTTCGACAGCAAGCATTGATTCTATACAAGAAAGCAGCCGTAGAGGGACGTCATCAGTTAGCGGCATTTTTCCTGGAAGATCTTTTGAATCCGTGCCAAGTGCCGAAGTTCGAACTGTCATAAGGGACCGCAAGGTCCCTTTTTTTTTGATTAAGCTTTGCGGTTGAATCCCATAGAAGTCATTTTGGGAATCGTATAGACGACCCAGTCGCCATCGCGCTCACGGGTCATACCCTCGGAGACAATGGGTTTTTCGAAAGCAAATTCCTCACGGAATGTCTGGAAGCTGCTGCTGGTGGTTTTCTTGTTCTCATTTTCAATTTTATCTTTGAAAGAGCGCTGGCCGGAAACAGTGGCGCGGTCATTTTGAACCGTCACGCGCACGGAATCCTTTTCGTGCTCAGGGACGAAGGCTCTTAATACGTAAAAGTCGGAAGTCTCCTGCATTTGGCTGCCGCGATTTTCGACCTTATAAAAAGGATCGTGTTCTTTGCTTTCGTACTTGGCTGCCTGCTTGGAGAACTTTTCACGAGTCACCGCAAGTTCTTTTGCATACATATCCTCTTGGATATTCAATGACTCTTTATTGGCTTCGTTGTTTTTCAAGTAAGTGCTTTGAAAATGCTGATTCTGAGTCTTCAGTTCTTTTTCATAAGCTTTCTTGTTTTGCATGACTCGTTGGCTGTACTGATTATTCAAATTCTTTTCTTTCGAATCCCAGTGCTTTTGTTGCTGTTCATAGTCCTTTTGGAATTCGGTCTCTGAACGGGTCAATTGCTTTTGTTGTTGTTCTTGCTGAATGGCGATTTTCTTTTCGCCAGAGGAGCGTTGTTTCGAGAAGTCCTCTTCCTGATTGGTGCGCAGTTTTGTCTGCGCAAGCTTGCCGCGCTCTATTTCATTTAATATAGACTTCTCGTTTTGTTCATGGGCGCTATCCAGACGCTTTTGGCCGAAGGTGTTTACCTCTCGGATGTCTTTGTTGTAGCGCTCTTTGGCTTTTTGGATTTCGCCGGCCGAACGCTCACTGATGCCGGCTATTTGTTTTTGGGCATGATCCTGAGTGTCTTTGATTTTATTATTGGATTCCAATTGGACTGTGTCCAATTGCTCACGACGCTTGTTGCGGGTGTCAGTGATTTTTTGGTCGTAGTCTTTTTGCAGGGTTGCTGTGCGCGCGTTGTAGTTGTCAGATAGGGCAGCGCGCTTCTGGGCGGAATCCTCAACCATTTCCTTTTGGCGGTCGCGGATGTGATTGATTGCAGCCTCATTGGATTCGCGAACGGATTCCTTTTTATCGGCGTAGTATCCACGCAGGTCTTCAAGCTGACCTTCATTTTCCTTGGTGATCTGTTTCTTCTTACGATTGTGCTCGGTCTGAAGCTCAGACAGTTCGGCTTGATTGGATTTGCGTGTGGAATTGTCGATAGATGACATATCCACTAGTGTATCAAAAAGAGGCAGTGGTACTAGGGTCCTGGGTTTTCTTCCGAGGGAATCTGGCCCTTAGGGTTGGGGCACAAGGGCTTCATGCCGCCAGTACGGCCATAGCAGCGCCAGGTATCGATGTAGGTGATGGTCTCATCGGCTGCGACCGGGTAGAAGGAGCGATATTGTTCAGGATCCAAGGTGCTTTCAACCAGACGAAAGGCGGGCTCAGTGTTCTCGGAAGCGTCTTGTCCTTCCGAAGGCTTTGCCGCTGTGGAAATCTTCAATACGAAGACTCGATACTCAGCGTGGGCAAGCATCGGGATCAGGAAAATAAAGAAAGCCGATAAGAGACGTCGATATTTCACAATATCCCCTATCGGCTTTGCGGTGGGAAAACATGAAATCAGGATATCATCGGAATTCCGCGTTGCATTATTTTTCGATGTTGATGTCGATTTAGGACTCTAAGAGATCGACACAAAAATCAAGATCCCGGATTCGCCCTGAAATGTTGGATAAATTGAATAGAAATTAAACACTTTCCCTCGAGAAAGAGTCATAAAAAAACCGTTTCGACGGAAACGGTTTTTAATGGGAGTGTTCGTGATTCGCGCGAACCGTATTTTCAACAATGTGAAAATAGGCGCGGATCAGCATTTGATGGGAGTCCGAGTCCAATGCCTGCAAATACGCCATTTTTTCAAAATAGGTTTTGCGCGCAATGAGCTCAGTCATCACGTCTTGGACTTTCTTCATCTTGTCAAAGCTGTAGAAGTCCTTGTCGTCTGTGACTTCCTTCAGAGCCTTCGCGATGGTTGTGTTATCAAACAGAACATGAACACCCATTGCGGAGTGTGAGAGAAGTGCTTCCATTCGTTCAAGACTTGTCTCTTCAATATTCACCAAGATCGCCTCCTTGCACCTTGGAAAAACCATTTAATGGCACAACATAATTTGAATGTTGGGGAAGAAAATGGAGAGTTGCAAGAGGAAAACGCAAGGTCATGACGGGGCTTGTCGTGTCAGATCTTTTTCCTGTTGTTGGCAGGGTGGATTTCTCTCCATAATAGGCAATAAGGAGCCACGATGGCCAAAGCTAAAACTCGTCCTGTTAAGTCAAAATCTATCACTGAAAAAGAATATATCGTCGTCGATGAAAAAGCCGGTCTGATTTTCGAAACCGAAAAGGACCTTTATGGCTACTTTGAAACAGCGATTAAAAAGTTTCAGGATGAGTATCAATCCTACCGCACGCCGGATGATTTTACTGACGAAGAGCAAATGGCCCGGGAAAATTATTTGGAGTCCACATTGGATGATCCGGATGAAGTTTGGATGGATAGCGAGTCCATAGAGGACTACGCGGTTTACTATTTTATTCGTGAGTATGAAGAGGGTGCGACGGCCTTTAAGTACATTGCGATCGCGTACATGGTTGAAGAAGAAGAGTATCCAACTTTCGTTTTCATGCATTTCCCAACCCGTGATTCCAACGTTTGGCATCATTACCAAAAAGGTGAGATGGTTTACGACAGAAATTATGCCGAAGCTTCCGTTGGCGCCATCGAAGGTGATGCAATGCTTGAAGGTGATCCTTTGGCTGTGGGCCTTTATCAAGCGATGATGAAAGTGCGCACAGACAAGGACATTGCGCAGGAGCAATTCCAGGACTACGCAGAATTACGTGAGGAAACGATCGAGTCCGCAGATGAAATCTGGAGAAAAACCGATACAGAAGGCCACGTGCTGGTGAGCTTCATCAAGGAGTTCCCGGATCACGAAACGAAGGATCTGGTTTATGTGGCCATCACTCAAGAGGACGACGAAACCAATGTTCACTCTTTGCTGTTCTCGTTCCCGACGACGGATGAGGCTTTGGTGGATCGTTACCGACAAGGTGAAAACCTGCAGGCCGAGGAAGTAAGCCAGGAATCTTCGCACTAATCCGATGATCTGGCCTTACATTATTCTGTCCTATATCAGTCTGTTTGTTTTTGGTCTGAGCGACAATGTGCGCGGACCGCTTTTTCCTGAAATTATGAAAGAGTTTGCGGTGAACGACTCCATGGGATCATGGATGTTCGCCCTGAGTTCTATTTCGGGATTTCTTGCCAGTTATCTGGCGCGCTTTCTGCTTCGCCGCTTTGATCGTCTCAGTGTTTTGCGCAGCGGGGCGATTGCATTGATTTTTTCTTTGATAGGTCTGGCGACGGCTCCGCACTTTTATGTGTTCTTGTTTTTCTCTCTGACATTCGGGATGAGTCTTGGGATTGTGGGTTTGATTCCCAACGTATTGGTACCATTGGGCTCAAGCGAAAATCGCAAGCAACAATTGCTTTCGGGCTTGCATGCGATGTATGGGGTGGCCAGCTTCTGTTCGCCCCTGATTGCAGCTACTGTGGAGCATGTGACCGGCAGCTGGCGGTGGACATTCGGGATCATCACGGTGGTGCCGTTAGGATTGTTGCTTTATACCTTCCACGGCAGTCATGAAAATCTTCATAAAAAAGCTGAGTTTGTTCCGGAAAATCATAAACTAAACAAAGCGCGCAATTTCAAGCCCCAGATGTTTTTGGCCTTTATGGTCAGTTTCTGTGTTTGTGCGGAAATCATGGTGTCGTCGCGATTGGCTTTGTTTATGAGACGGGTGATGAACTACGACATGGAGATGTCGGCCTTGTACGTCACTTACTTTTTTGTCGGCATGTTGATAGGCAGAACGTTGTTTGCATTGGTTAAACTTCCCTTTAGTTTACGCGTGCAGCTTTCGGGGGCAGTCGTGCTGAGTGCATTTTGTATTTATGTGGGAGTTCACTGGAATCCGATTTTTCTCCCGATCACGGGATTCACGGTGGCTCCGTTTTATCCATTGGCCATCACTTGGATCTCTTCGAAATTTCCCACAGACTTGGATTCGGCGGTTTCCTATATGATGGCGACAGACTCGATGATGCTGGTTGGAATGCATTTGCTGGTGGGGTACTTGACGGATCTTAAAGGCATTGCCTTCGCGATGTTGCTGGGACCTTTTTATTGTCTGCTGTCATTTTTATTGATCAACAGCTACGAGTACTTCTTTGAGCGCCATAAACCCCAAGAGGATTCAAACATCGCCTAAAAGAAAAACGCCAACTGTGGGGGGACAGCTGGCGTCTTAGGGGGTTGTTCAAATCAGGTTAAAATCAGAAGCAATAGTTTTTAGCCATGTCCTGATACTGAGTTGTCGTGTAACCAGAGCTTTTATAAGAGTAAAACGGATGAAGCTTTTGCAGAACTGAAGCGCGAGCGGCACCGGAGCTTTCGGTGGCGTATGCATTTGGATTGGCTGTGAACATTGGCAGCAAGCCGTTGATTTCAGTGATAGCTTTGTTTGTGGATGAGCTATAGGCCGTGATTTTCAAAACATCGTAGTCACCATTGTAATCCTGAAGGTTCGCAAGAATGATCACGCGGCCAAAGAAAGAAGCCGGTTCACCGTAACCCATTGACAGAGCCAATGCAGAGATCGAAGTCCAATTGATGGATGTGCCCCAGGAAGTGATAAATTTTTTCGCTTGAGTATCATAAAGAGCCAAAGGCACTGCTGAGGAATTCAAATAAGTGGTGCCGTTGGAGTTCGCATACCATTTCCACATCGAGATATAAGAGGAGCCCGCAGCAAAGCCAGTTGGAAGAGTTGTGAGTTTGACCCAAACCAAATCCATACGGTAGCTGCTGCCTTCCGTGTATGCCATTTGGCGGGCAGCAAGGCCTGCCGTGGAAGTGGAGTTACAAACAGCAAGGGCTTTTTTGTCGGCGTCAGTAGTTGAAGTAATGACTTCACGACTTGCTAGATCCGTTGATTGTGCACCAGATGATCCGCAACCTGTTAGAGCCGCCGCACCTGCAATCAAAAGAACCGTCATTAAACCATTTTTCAAATTAGACATTTTCATAAAGCCCCCGTGCACCTGTTCTACTGATCTAATAAGCAACTGCGATGCCATATTTTATTTAGAAACACGCCATTTAGCACAGCATTTTCAAAGAGTTAGAAGGGGAGTAAGGTGGGGTTTGCTCAGATCTCATTACGTTACGACGAAGCTGACAAAATTGGGCTGACAGTTTTGAGTGGTGTCTCAGAAAAAAACAAAGCCCAACCACCATGGTTGGGCTTTTAGGGAAACTCCGGTTTTTTCAACCGAGGTTTATTAGATTAATTCAAGATTACATCGCGCAACGGTAGTCTGCTTTGTAGTTACCGTTTACCAAGGAAGCCTGGAACGTTACGATATTACCGCTTACAGAGTAGCCGGAAGAGATCACGTTACCAGCAGAGTCTTTGATTACTAAATCAACTTTACCATCGTTATCTGCATCAATCGGCTTGCAGCTTAGGGACACAGATCTAGTCAATGATACCGCAGCGTCACCGGCATTTTTCAAGATCGCAGTATAGTCTGTTGCGCAAACTGAACCTACGATACCACCAGTCATCTGAGCCAGGGAAATCAAGACTGGAGCTGGCTGATTGGAAGTCGTGCAGGAGCTGTCGCCTGGAGACTTAACAATCGTATCAACCATCATGACTTTTTCAGAGCCCAGTCTGGAGCGGACAAGGCTTACAAGGTTTGAAGGTTGAGATTTCGATACATCAAAACCAGTGGTACATTGACCATTACTGCACTCATCCTCATCCGAGATAATAATCACGACAAGGTTGGAATCAGTGCGGAAGAATCTGTCTGCTGCCGGCAAAGCAACGTCACGCTCGATAGCACGGTAGATACTAAAGATAGGGCGTTCGTCTCCATTACCTTTATCACCCAATTTAATAGCGTCAGCCAAAGCAGCCTGTGCTTGTGAAGAGCCATCGGCATTGCTTAAAAAGCGTTTGCCATTCATCAATCTCATTTGGCCGTCACCCCAAAGGGCATTCATACCACTGGAATCGGCAGTATTGATACGAGGGTCCGTCGTTGTTAAAGCGACTCTCCAGTCCAAATGATCCACCAAGCCCATGAAGCCATTGATTCTGGATGACATGTTAGCTTGTTCTTCCGCCATCGAACCGGAGTTGTCGACCACGAAAAGAATATCAATTTTGGAATTCTCCTGGATTCTGAAATCCTGAGACAGACCTCGTGAAGGAATAACTGTATCCGACTGACCTGG
The DNA here is from genome assembly GCF_047305935.1 of Bdellovibrio sp. HCB288. Classification (GTDB taxonomy): domain Bacteria; phylum Bdellovibrionota; class Bdellovibrionia; order Bdellovibrionales; family Bdellovibrionaceae; genus Bdellovibrio. The sequence continues at coordinate 197,496 of NZ_CP178619.1, read as the reverse complement.
ACTTGAGGAAGCCAGCGTGGATTGTGTGAAACTCATGTCCTGTGGAGCACAAGCAGATAAAGCAGCTAGAGAGAGAATCGAGATGTATGCGTTTGTCTTTTTCATAATTACCCCTATGCCAGACGTTATTGCATCGGTTGTGCCAACCGGAAAGGGCTTAAAATCGTCGCCGCTGTAAAGCTGAGTAACACTGTAAAAAGAGTAGTTAACAATCAGGAAAATTCTCATCTTTTGGAGTCAATGAAACATTCTCGAATGAGACAGTGAGCGAAATTTCCCTAAGGAATTCAACAGGGAACCGTCGAACGATTAACATAAGAATGAAAAACGCGATGGATCCTGTCTCGATTTGGATCATCATCGCATTTTTTCTTTACTTCAAATTTTCGTAAGCTGAATTATTTGAAATTTTCTGTTTACTTTATTTGCGCTTTTTTCAGGTCATCGTCTGACACCAGAGACCAGGTCTTGCCATTGTTCTCAGAACGCAGAAGAGCGTTGTTAAGATACGGGGACACGAATGAAGGTTGTCCCTTTGCATCCTTTACCTGATATGGTGGGTACGGTCTCATGTTGCTGTATTCAACATATATATTGTCTTTGCGATCCACAGTCATCACCTGATACCAGTGTGTGTACTCTGGAGCATTAGGATACACAAGAACCCGAGCAGGATTCCAGCGGAAGGTTTTCGTTTTTCTGTCGAAGTTTCCGTTCTGATAAACCAGGGCTCCGAAATATTCGAAATCGAAAATCTTCTTGTCATGCATCCACTGGCGATAAACCGTGTGAACGGTGTCGTTCGCATCAATCATCATGGAGATATACGTTTGACTGCCTCCACCCCATTGAGGCGAGCTGTAGTTGCTCTTATATCCTGTTTCCGCGGTGTTCATCGGGATTTCCGTGCTCCATTGTGCAATGGAATCAGGCTTCAGGGAGTAAGTGGACATGAAGTGAGATCCATGGCCTCCGGAAACAACAATCAAGTTGCCATTCCATGTGCGAACGATGCCCGGCTGATTGTGAGTGTCATTGACCGGCCAGGATTTCAGAATCGGCTTTTTGCTGACCTTTTTCGTTTTCAGATCGTATTCAGCAATCCAGATTTCAGAATAGGGCTGATTGTTGGTGTCGGGCTTGGGAATAATCGCACGTCCTGCGGAGTTCATTTTCGGTTTGAATTCACGATTCGCCTCCAGCCAGACGACGAAGTACTTGTTGCCGGAACGGATGATCTTGGGTGACGATCCGCTGCGGTAGCCAATCTCCTGGGCACTCAGGCTTAACAGCACTGGTTTTTCAGCCTCGAGTTGTCCTTTGGAATTCCTGGTGATCGGTTGCAGATAAAGCTTTCCGACAGTTCCCAACCAGGAGTAATCCTTTTCAAAGCCTGGAAGCTTTCCGTCACTTAAATAATAAAGCATTGCTGGTGGGCCTTGAATGGGCGCGCGGCTGTGGGGGCGTTCCAAATCATACAACTGCGGAAGTGGGCAGTCATTCGTGCCCAGGACTCTGAAGACGCATGCGGTGTCTTTGGTTCCAACCAAAGGCAAGCCCTGCCAGTTCAGTCCGTTGTCATCGGAGTACATCATCACATAAGAAGTGTCTTTGTTGAAAACTGTGGTTTTCATACGAAGCACTGTGTACATGCGATCGTTTTTATCAAAGACGGCCATCTTGGGATCCCACAAGATGTCCTGCTTTGATTCCATGATCAATTCAGCAGATTTTCTGTCGTAAAATGGAAGCAGTTGCTCCGCCATAAACGGGTAGTGAGTCCATGAGTTTTGGCGCAAAGTTTGGAAGCCATTGGCTACAGGGACAGTTTGCTCGCGATCGTTGTAACGAAAGTAAGGTCTGTTTTTGGAGTCGAAAGAGGGCGCGGACACGGAATATGACGGCGACCACTTAAAATCATGGCGTTCATGGAAGGGCTCGACGAATTCATCCGCCGCTCGCAAGGAAGGGAGTTTTTTTGCCGCAAGGACTTCCGCCTTTGGGAAGGGCTTCAGCTTCAGAGTTTCAAACTCCACTTTATTGGTGGAAGACAGGTCCTGTGTTTCGACTCTTCTTGTGGTTAGACTTGAGTACTGCTTCCCGGAAAAATATCCGATGAAAATGGCAATACCTATACTTGCAGCTGTGTATCTGGCTTTACTCACGATCAAGACTCCCGATTTGAAACACTTATCGGTTCATTTTGATCGATTTTTAAGTAAAAAGCCCCCTCAAAAGAGTTTTGAGGGGGTCTAGTTATTTATTCATTTGTATTTGTCGGTTCCAGCAAGCGAACAGTCAGGTTGTACACCGAATCACTCTCTGAGGGTGCTTCGAGGTCCTTTGCTAATTGCTCCTGGAATGTTTTTATCTTTTCCAGTGCATGAGCGTACTGTTCGCGTTTTACCTGGATGGCGATATGCGCCCCATCTGATAAACCGCTGAGATCCCGGCTGTCGATCGTTTCGATCAACTCCGTTCGAGCCTTGACTCGACGTAGAGCCATCTCTTTCATAACCGCACTGCGTGCGTGTTCTGAGAGTGCCAAGTCGATAAAGTACTCTTTCTCTGGTTGAGTCAGATTCAGTCGCTCGGCAAGATTGATCGCCCGTGCCTCTGAAAGTCCCATTTTACGATTCAGAATTTCACTGAGTCGTGAGCTGGGCATTTCCAGATCTCTGGCGAATGCTCTTAGCGAGTAAGACGGATTCTTTTTCTGACGTTTTTCGAGTTCGCGTAAAATAAAGTCCCGATAGTTGTGCATGACTACCTAGCCTTTGGTTTGAATTTCCCCTAAAAACAAGTTTGCGAGATTCCGCGAAAAATCTCCAATTTATTTTTTATTCTGGCTACTCTTGAGACGCGGTCTGAAATTTCACTGTCTAACTTTTTTCAGAGAGAAATTAGCGCGTTTTCACTTAGACAGGTGTCAATACTTCAGTCAGCAGATTTAGATGCTTAGGGCTCTTCATCACGTTCAAACACAGGGGAGTACATGGAAAAATGATCGCGCTTCCACCAATTGCCGGTGTTTTTTAGCTCTTCCCAGTTGCTGAAATGGTACTGGTACTTCACGAAGCGCATGAACTTGGGGGATTTCCCCTCGAAAGGATCATGTTTAAATAACTCCTGCACCTCCGGGCATTCATCAAGCAGACGAGTCACAAGATTCTGCAGCCAGAGATTTTCGTTGAATCCCTCGAGAGCTGCGAACCACATTTGCCAATCCAGGCGAGCTTGAAAGGGAGCGATCACAGTCGGGCGATGAGAGAGTTTTGTCGGCTTGTGTTTGAACTCGTACTCGAGCCAGGTGTTGCCGTCGTTGCTGCCTTCAAGCACGATTTCAGGGCGGGTTTTGGTCATGACTGCAAATAACCCATAGGGATTGGTGATGCGAAATGGATACAGAGCTCGCATCCACGGCAGCATGAAGTCCAAGGACTGATTCTTTTCAAAAGCCGTTTTAAATATCCAAAACAAATTTCCCGGAAGCAATATGACCAGCACTGCCACCGCTATTTCTGTGGAGACACCCACAGGTATGATCCAGGATGTATCAGTCATGCTCCAGAACCGGTCAGGGATCACGGACAGGCACATGCCCAATGTGATGAGGTTAAAGAATGCAAAGTTACCACTTAGGATAATCAGTACCTGCAACAGGATCAAAGCCAGCGCACCACTGAAGCTTGCCAGGCCCGGAATGAAGATTAAAAATGGCACGGCAATTTCAATCACAAACATGAGTGCGCAGCTAAGCTTTTGCAAAGGCAAAGGAAGCTTGTCAGCAAACCAGGCCAGGGGAGTTGGCAGGGGCTGAGTCCAATAGTGGTAGCGGAGAGCGGAAAGATTTTTCCAGTCAGGATCCTTGTTGTTTAATTTAACGAGGCCTGATGAGAACATCAGTTTAAACAGAAGCAGCCAAACCAGCGCGAATATCATGGGATGGATAGTATAACTTGCAAAGGGAATCCACTCGATAGCGAAAGGCGCAAAGAACAGTCCTATGAGCCCCAGTTCCAAAAGCAAGTTGTCCCATTGATAGGAAAGAAAAACCTGGCCACAGGAGCAAAAAGACAAATATAAAAGCCAACACAGTAGCAACATCCAGCTTTGGCTGAACCCCAACAAAGCCAAGGTCGAAGCCAGCATTCCAATGAGACATGCGGCCTTTAAAGTAAAATCTCCGGAGGCAAGCCAAAACACCGAAGGAAAATGCCGGATTCGTGAGAGGCCCAATTCCTTATCCAGAAGATTAAGCAAATGATCAATGGACAGAATTCCACGGGAGCCAAAAAGACCCAGCACCTGTGTGGAGAGAGACAAGAATGCGATGAAATATGACAGAGCGAGGGCCTTGGAGATTACCCAACTACCAAAGAGATAGGATTCCAATAGACCCTCCTAAAAAAATCAAGCTTCGCCAATCTCCGCCCACGTGATGCCATCACCGCCGTGTTCAGGAGAGCCCGCTTTCCATTTTTTTACATAAACAGAACGAGACAGGTATGTGCGGACGGCCTTTTTCAAAGCCTCCGTGCCATGTCCATGAATGATCTTCAGGCGATCTTCGCGGGTGGTGGCAGCCTTGTCCAAAGCAATCTCCAACTCCTGTAGCGCTTCTTCGACGGTTTTGCCACGCAAATCCAAGGTGCGATCCTCATCGGCCATCGAGGCTGAGAAACCACCTGAATTTTTTCTTACCAGTTGGGAAGTGGGGTTCTGTGGTTTGCCTGGCAGTCTTAAATCCTGCCAGTTTACCTGCAGGCGCACAGAGCCTGACAAAATCAACAGATCCCCTTTGTTGTTCGGTGCACTTTGCACGATGCCGTCCTGATTCAAAGTGGGAACGAACACTTTCGAGCCTGGAGGGAATTTTTTTGCAAACTCCTCCGCTGTCTGTGGAGCTCCGGCTTGCACGACTGGTTTGGCTTTGACGATTTCAGGAAGCTGATACTTGATTTCCTGAAGAGCCGCGTGCCGCTTGAAGGTTTCTGCCACTTTGGCTTGCGCAATAGCGTCCTCCACTTTGCGTTCAGCTTTCTTCAAAGTGCGTTGCAGCCACTCATCTTTGTCTTTGTTGAATTGTGCAAGCAATCCATCGTACTTGTTTTTGGTTTCGACAGCCTTTTTGGTTTCTTTACGCAAATGATCCTGAAGAATTGAGATATCACTTTTCAACTGTTCAATCTGTTCAAGGCCTTCCAGGCGTGCGCGCGTGGCTGGCGCCAATACATCCATGGCTCTTTGAACGATGGATTGGGCGACGCCAACACGTTTTGCAGTTTGAATTGCCAAGGAGTCACCGGGTATCCCTGCCAAAAATCCATATGTAGGGCGGCCGGTTTTAGGATCGTATTCCATGCTGCCGTTAAGGACGCGGGAGTTTTCATCCCAGCCGGATTTCAAAGGACCCAAATGCGACGTTACGGTGGCAAAGACATCGTTTGCGGAAAATTCCTCGATGAAGGCCCTTGCCAGGGCACTTCCTTCTTCGGGATCCGTGGAGCCACAGATTTCGTCGATTAAGATCAGATTTTGATGGCCTTTGACGGAAGCAGCCTTTCCCAGAATTTTCAAATGGGCTGCGAAGGTAGAGAGTTCCTCGTCAACACTTTGGCTGTCGCCGATCCCGATCAGGACGTCTTTAAAAAACGGAATGCGCGAAGTTTCGCTGGCGCAAATAGGAAGTCCGCAGCGAGCCATCTGGGCAGCAAGTCCGATTGATTTTAGCAATACGGTTTTACCGCCGGCATTGGGACCGCTTAAAAGCAGGATGCTTTTTTTGCCATCCAAAAGAACCGTGTTTGAAATAACTTTTTTACCACTCAATTGCAGCAGGGGATGGCGAACTTCGATAAGTTCCATCGTGTCTTTGGCGAATTCAATCGGGTGTCCATTGATTTGGTTCGTGAACTGGGCTTGGGAGAAGCGAATGTCGCCTTCCTCCATCAAGACACGCGAGCTTTCAATGTCTATCACTTGTGATGAAAGATAGTGGGAAAGCTGGGTTAATAGTCTTTCGATCTCGTCCTCGATTTCCGCTTCAACCTGTCTGAGACGGTTGTTGGTCGGAATGACTTTTTCGGGCTCAATGAAAACAGTTTGCTTGCTTTGTGAAGAACCGTGGATCACGCCAGGAAGTTTGCTTTGCATGCCAGCGCGAACGGGCAGAACCCAGCGTCCTTCGCGGGTTGTGACGAATTTATCCTGAATGACGGTTTCCATCTGATGGTCGCGCACCAGGCGATCCAGGGTGTTCTGAACTTCGCGGGCCAGGCGTTCTTTCTCTTTGAACAAATTGTACAAAGTCTCGCTCGCGTCGGAACGGATTTCTCCGCCGGGAGTCAGAATTTGGTCGATGGCTGAAAGAGGTTCTTCCGCATCCATCAAGCTGTCATGCATTCGTTTTGCCCAGGAGTTTTCAATGGGTTCAAGCGCTTCCTTCAAGGCCAGGGCTTCCATGCAGAAGCTGCGAACGTCTTTAATTTCCAGAGTTTTAAGTACGGCTTTCTTTTTCAGACGAGCGATCCATGTTGAATACAGATCCAGACTCTGCATGTAGGGACGGAGTCCTTGATTCAAAACTTCAGTGGCATCGGCAATTTCCTGAAAGCTGACATATGCTTCTTCGGCGGAAGACAGCGGCTTAATGTCGAGTACTGCTTCACGGCCCACATCACTGGTGGCGTGGGATTTAATTTTTTCTAATATTTCAATCCAATCAAGGACGACGAGATCTTGCATTCAGGGCTCCAATAAGAACAATGCCGAAAAGCGCGAACAACAAAACGAGCCAGTCATAGTGGCCCCATTGAACATAAGCGGTGGCTGGCGCGTTTTTCAAATACTTTACCGCAAACTGTCCGGTCCACTCTTCATGAAGTGGGGAAGTTTGTTGAAGGTCACCGTTTGCCAGCATCACCGTGCTAATACCGGTGTTGGTTGAACGAATCAGGGGACGACGGATTTCAATTCCTCTCGCCAGCGTCATGTACATGTGTTGCAAGGGCTCAAAGGTGCGCCCGAACCAAGAGTCATTTGTAACATTCACGAGAATGTCAGTATTCGCCGCCGCCAAGCCACGTGAAAACGCTGGATCCAGGCCTTCATAGCAAATTTGACCACCCAGGCGAATGGAGTCCTCATTGTGATTCCAATTCAGGGCCCGCGGACCTGTGCCGCGTCCAAAGTTTGAAATGAAAGGCAGCCATTTAAGCATGATCGGAAATTTTTCGCTTAACGGAAGATATTCTCCAAACGCCAGAAGGTTCGTTTTCAAATAAGGAGAATCGAGATTGTTTCCACGTCCATCAATCAAGAACAGGGCGTTGAAAGTGGCTTCATCGCGATGCGGATCAACAACCGGGCTGCGCGAATAGGCCCCGGCAAGAATCGGCTGTTGCAGGTTTACGAGTTCGCGAGCCAGAGTTTGCGAGTGCTTGCGATTTAAGAGGCGTTGATCCAAGTAATCCGGGAATGCCGTTTCCGGCCAGACGAACAAATCAGTGTCAGGGAACTTTTGTGCTGCATCCAGGGTCATCTTCGTGAATTTACGAGTGATAAAGTCCTGGGCGCCACGACCTTGCTCGGCTTGTATCTTGTCGGAGTTTCCGATGTTGGCTTGAATGATTGTGGCTTTGAACTCGCGATCGAAGTGATCCCATTTGCTTTTATGAAAATGGCCACCTGCGACCAAGGCAATTAAAAGTACAAGGAGTGCAGTGATCTGGCCAAAACTGTGCAAAGACTTTTTGAAGCCGATCCAAATTGAAGCCACCCAGGCATTTAGCAGCAAGATTACTGCTGACAAGCCGGCAAAGCCAATCACATCAGCCCACTGATAGGCCGGAATGTGGGCCGCCAGAAGTGTGTAGCCCAAATTCCAGTCAAAAATGACCGGCCAGATGCGCTCCAAAAGCGCATGGGACAAGGCGATCGTGAATAGAGTCTGAGTTTGGGAGAGGTTGAATTTCTTTTTTAGAAATACTCCCAAAGTGGTCGCCGCCGGAATGTAGAGATGCATGAAAGCACAAAAAAGCAGCAGTGCTGCAAAGGAAACCACCCAAGGCATTGCGCCGAATTCATGCGCCGTGTAGGCAATCCAGTGAAAACCAATTGCTGTCAGAGTGAATTGTGTCCACCAACCGCTCCAGAAGGCCTTCTTCAGAGGGGCGGAGGAATTATTTCCAGAGACGGAAATCCATAAAGGAGCATAGCAAAACAGCAAAGCCCATGGTGGAAGCGGGATGTAGCTTGTTCCCACCAAAATTCCCGAGAGTAATGCCCAACGTAAATCGATGGCTTTGTGCTTGAATAATTGAACGGCTTTCTTCATCATGGTATTAGTAACACAAAGAGTGAGTGAGTCCACGTGAAATTAAAAGTCCGATGCCCAGGTTGTGCCAAATTATACGAAGTTGCGAGTGATGATATTCATTCGGAAACTCCGGTATTTCAGTGCATTTCTTGCGACAACCGTTTTGGTTTCGAATATCCTCCGATGGATCCTGCAAGTGTGCTTACTTTCCTGGTACCAGTGGCTGGTATGGCGGCATCTTCTGATGCGCAGCAAAAACAAGTCACGACAGAGGAAATCCTGGAATCCATCACCAAGCCCGCGGTTGAGCCAACAGTGGAGCAAGTGCAAAGCCAGGAAATGAAGTCCTGTCCAAAATGCGGGGCCTTGAACGGTCGCCGCGCTCATGAGTGCTACTCTTGCCACGTGTTGTTTGAGCGTTTGGAAGGCTTGCCTAAGGATGCCAGCCTTCGCGCGCAACCAAGCCTGGTGCGCAAGTGGAAAAATGTTTTGGATAATTTTGAAGACGAAAGCCTTCATGAGGCCTTCATCAAAAGTTGTGCGGAACTTGATGCTCATCGTTTTGCGATCCTGAAATACGAAGAAATTAAATCAGCTCAGGGTGGGGATGCACTTTGCGATCAAATGATCGCGCGTATCAACAGCATGATGATCGTGGGCATTTCACAAAAGCCAACCATGAAAGTGGCGAACCCAGCGCACGCAAATCGTCCAAAGTGGATGAAGTGGGTTTACATCGGCCCCTTTGCCGTTAGTGCTGTGTTGATTCTATGGGGCCTGCTAAATCTTGGAAACCGCAACCTTGTCGGCGTCGGCGTGGCATTAGCCTGTATGGCGACCGGTATGATCGTCATGATCCGCGGACGCTTATCACTTTCTGATTTCATGGATTAAAAACAAAAGGCAGTCGGTGAGACTGCCTTTTTTGTTTTAGAAGCTTTCGTCGCCTGTGGCTTTAGTGCCCAGGCGAGTTGGCTTAGGCTTGCCGTTGCCAATCGCATTGATTAAAGAGCGACCAAAGCGACTGACTTCGCTGGCAGCGTGACCAGCAGGGGCTTCATTCGGATCAGCCCCCAATTTCTGCATGCTGTCCACATTGACTGTCACTACACCCGAAGCTGAAACACCCTGGTCCAAAATCGTCAAAGCTTTATAAAGGTTCAACTGACGGGATGTACGGGTTTTTGACGCCAGCTGAGTCTGCGCATCACCTGTGGCAAGAATGTATTTCTTCGTATCAGTCGCATTGAAGGATTGTTTGTTGGCCATTACCAACACCGCAGCACCGGATACAAAGGCTGTCGCTTGAGAGGTGCCGGTCATAAATCCATAGGAGTTACCCGGAAGACAAGAACGGATGTTTTGTCCTGGGGCTGCAATATCCACGGTCTCAACACCATAGTTTGAAGAGTTCAATACTTGGACGGATGGGTCGAATGCCGTAACCGAGATGATATTGCTAAGCTTGTAGTCTGCCGGGTAGTAGTGATGCTCGTCAGAGTTAGAACGCTCGTTACCTGCCGCTGCGACGAAAAGGATACCTTTTTTCTCGGCTTCTTTCACAGCATCATGTTCCTCTTGAGAGAACTCAGTACCACCACCGGAATAGTTGATGATTTTTGCACCCATGCTGACTGCGTACTTGATAGCAGCAACCGTGTTTTTTAAGTTGTCTGTGTTTGGCACTTTAGGGTCGTAGTACTTTAGGATCATCAAGCTGACTTCAGGTGAAACCCCCGCGATGCCTTTGCCATTTCCAGCTTCAGCGCCGATGATGCCGGCAATGTGTGTGCCGTGTCCGTGATTATCATCCAGTTTGTTATTGTTAGAAACGAAGTTCCAACCGTGAACGTCATCAACGAAGCCGTTGCCGTCGTCATCAATGCCATTGGTCGCTTTATCGCGGCCTAAAGAATCTTTGCCAGTTTCCCCGGGATTCATCCATAAGTTCTTGCTTAAGTCTTCGTGTTTTACGTCAATGCCAGTATCAATAACAGCGACCACGATATCCTTGTCACCGCGAGTGACAGACCACGCACGGGCCGCATCGGATTTTTTCAAACCCCAAGCTTGGCTGATCGCTGGGTCATTGAATAGAGCGCTGGGCTCGTCTTCAACCTTGTCAGTTTTTGAAGTGATTGTAGAGTTCTCAAAAAGACGATCTTTTTGTTTGCTGGAGCTTTGAGAGCGGGAAGGGGAAGAAGCATCTGAGAAATAAAGGTATGTGCCCAATCCACCAAAGAAGATCACGCCGACAGCACCTGATGTAAGCAACCACTTGCGAGAAAACATGAAGAGTTCCCCTTTCTCCAAGGGGCTTATCGGCAAATTGTCGTCGAGGTGAAGCTAAAACCACGCCTATCTCAAATTGAGACAGGCACTTGGTCGGGGCTACTTTTTAAAATTCAAAAGTTCTTCAGGAAAACGAGTGGTTTGTGAAGGATGCAGCAGGCGATTGTAGAACACATAGTTCCGCATCGTGAGCTTGATATAGGCCCGAGTTTCCTCGTAAGGCACTTCCTCGATAAACTCCACCACATCGGAACGGAAGCGGGTTTTTAGCCAGCCACGGATGGCGGAGTCATTGGCGTTGTACCCAGAGACTGCCAGGATGTACTGGTTATTGTACTTCTTCATCAGATTCTTTAGTTCAAAGGCCCCCAATGGAATGTTGATCTCTGGTTTGTACAGGTCCAATGCTTCTTTGTACTGAAGGCCATAGGTGCTGGCCAGATTCTTAGAAACACTTGGCAAGAGTTGCATCAATCCAAAGGCATCCACAGGGCTGCGGGCTTCAGGGTCGAACGCAGATTCCTGACGAATGATTCCGTAAATGAATTCCTGAGGAATACCACTCTTCGTGGAAGCTGCAGCCACGATATCGCCATATGGTTGAGGGAATAAAAGTTCCGGATGGTCGTTAAGCAGACGATCTTTAACCTCTGGTTGCAGGGATCCCAGTGTTGAGAAAAGCGGGAGATAAAGTCCCGCACGAGCGTAGCCCGAGAACATTGTCAGCCATGTTGTTTCGTCAGTTACATTCTGTTTTTTTAGATCATCAGAAGCCTGGTTCAGTGCTTTTTCTGCAAACTTCTTTTCGTTCACAGTGATCAGCCACTCAATTTGCAGGCGCAGGTGCCCTTGCAATTCACCAATGCCTAAAACAGTGGCGTTGGCTGAATCCTGAGAGCTGGCTTTGATCGCTGGATATTCGCGATTCAATTCACGATAGGCCATCATGCCGTAATAGCCCAAAGGATCTTCTTTGATCAGACTTTCCAGCTCGGTAGTGGATTCAGGGGCATTACCTTGATTCTTCAAGGAGCGGCCCAACCAGAACTTTGCCTTCATCTTGTCGGATGAATCTTTGACAGTATCACGCATTTGCTCAAGGCTTTTCGAGGCCTCGTCAAAGCGTTGCAGTTTGTAGTAGTTCCAGGATTTTAACCAAGCCAGTTTATCCCGCAAGCCGGCCTGACTCGCCGGTTGCTTGTAACTTTCTTCGTAGAACTCCAAAGCCTTTTCAAAATTCCCTTTTTCCTCTTCGATACGACCTTGGATAAAATAAACTTCATCCATGGGATACAGACCACGAAGCTCGCGGTTCGTCGCCGTCAAAGTTTTATAGGCGAGCGTGGTTTGATCCTCAGTCCACAATGTCTTAGCCAATAAAACTTGAGCATCGTGGTAGCGGGCCAGAGCTTTGCGGTCTTTTTTATTTGCCAGATATTGTTTCTTTGTGGTGTTCGAAAGCTCTGTCGTTGCATTGACGTAGTCTTGCTTGCGCTGAGCGACCTTATAAGTCATGCGAACATTTTTGGTCGCTTGAAACTTGTCTTCATTGCTGGCTTCTTTGCTGGCTTCTTTGCTGGACAGAATTTTACGATATGTCGTCAATGCCGGATCAAATTCGCGGTTAAAGCGCTGATCCATGGCAACGGCACTTAGATCCTTAAATTCCGGTGCAGGATTTAAGCGGGGAGAGTTCGCATAAAGCTGCGTTTGGATTTCAGTGATAAGCTCCGGGGATTGCAGTTTTTGCGCGTTTTCCAAAGCTTTTAAGAGGTAATCCTCTTTTTTCTTTTTGTTGGTTTCAACGGCCGCTTTGGCAAGAAATGCCTCTGCATCATCCTTTAATTCGGTCGTTGCGGCTGATGCTTTTACTTTGATGTCAGCAAAAAGCTCCGCGTACCACGGATTGATGGTCTCAGGCAGGGGATTTAGTTTTACTTCAGGCGCGCAGACTTCGTAAGCGCGTAACAGTGCCAGATCATGAATAGGCAGTTCGTGAAGGCTTGATAACTGCTTATAGTTATCGCAGGCCACCTTGGGGTCTGATTTCTTTTTGGTGTTTGCTTCCAGGTAAAGTCGAACCCATTCAGGATTATCCTGGGGGATCAATCTTTTTTCAAAGCGAGTGTCTTGGCGCGAAGTGGTCGCGCAACCCATAAGAACTGATAAAAATGAGAGGGCAATAAAAAAACGAGGCATGAATTAAGCTTAAGCCGTTCATGCCTCGTGTGCAAAGGATTAGAAATTTACAGACGACCGCCGCGTTGAAGCGCTTCGATACGAACTTCAAGCGGTGGATGTGTCATCATAAGTCCAGCGATGCCGCCTTTGTCGCGGTTGGAGATCATCAGCGTGGCTGTCTGACCTTCTTCCGGTGGAATTGGCAGGTCATAAACGGAACGAAGCTTTTGCAGGGCTGCGATCATGTTTTCGCGGGATGAATACTTGGCGCCACCAGCGTCAGCACGGAATTCTCTTTTGCGAGAGTAGTAGTTCACCACAAATGATCCCAGGAAAGTGAATGCGATATCGCCAATGATAACGCAGGCAAAGTGCACGATACCGCGCATTTTCTCGTCCACGTTTTGCGCAATCAAGTTTGCCAGGATGCGGGAGAAGAACATCGCAAAAGCATTCACGATACCTTGGATCAAGGTCATGGTAACCATGTCGCCATTCGCGATATGTGCCACTTCATGCCCCAGAACGCCTTCAAGTTCTTTCTCGTTCATTCTTTGCAGCAAGCCCGTGGATACCGCCACCAGGGAATTCTTTTTGGAAGGACCTGTCGCAAAGGCATTGATGTCTGGAGATTCGTAAATTCCGACTTCTGGCATTTTTGGAAGTTGAGCACGACGAGCTAGATCATGAACTGTGTTTACCAGGTGGCGAAGCTCTGGATTTGAATTGTTTGGTTCAATGATTTTTACACCATGGAACATCTTTGCCATCCATTTGGACATCAGCAAAGAAATGAAAGCGCCCCCCATACCCCAAACAAGACAGAATGCCATCATGAATGGAAGGTAACTGTTCAAACCGGTCAAGCCCAATACGCGGCTTACGATCGACCAGACGATACCGATGGTCACGATAACCATAACGTTCGTCAGTACAAATAATCCGATTCTTTTGAAAAATGCCATTTTAATAACTCCTTTAAGAGACACCCCAGCGCAAGCTGGGCAATCTGACTAGTTAATTTTGATGTCTCTCAAGGAATTGTCAATAGGGGCACCTCTTCAAATCTGTTAAGAAGAGGTGCTAAGAACGACTAGGTTGTAACTGGCTGTTTTTGATTTTTTTGGCCCGTGCCGCCATTCGGTGTGGTGCTAAATTGGAACCGCAAAACGTCCTTCTCGAGATCCACATTGACACGTCCACCATCCATAAGGCGACCGAATAAAAGTTCATCAACCAGAGCTTTCTTCAAGTGTTCGTCCACAGTTCTTGCCAGCGGACGGGCACCATAAACCTTGTCGAATCCTTTTTTCATCAACCACTTGATGACATCCTGAGAAACATTGAGTTCCACTTTTTTCTGCAGCAATACCATTTTCAATTCATCGACAAATTTCTGCGTGATTTTTAAAATCATGTCATCAGAAAGATCGCGGAAGGAAACAACAGCATCCAAACGGTTGATAAACTCTGGAGCAAAGGCTTTTTTAATCGCATCCATGGAAAGGCCACTGCGGCTTTCTTCCACGAAGCCGATTGTTCCTCGTGCAGTTTCTGCGGCACCCGCGTTGGAGGTCATGACGATGACGGCATTCTTGAAGTCAGCAACGCGACCGTTGCTGTCCGTCAAGCGACCCGCATCCATCACTTGCAGAAGGATGTTGTTGATATCCGGATGCGCTTTTTCGATCTCATCCAAAAGCAGGACACAGTAAGGGTGTTTGGAGACGGCTTCCGTCAACAAACCACCTTCTTCATAGCCCACGTATCCCGGGGGCGCACCGACCAGTCTTGAAACCGCGTGTTTCTCCATGTACTCACTCATGTCGAAGCGTTCAAAGTGAACGCCCATCATCTGTGCTAACTGACGGCATACTTCAGTTTTACCAACACCAGTCGGGCCAGTGAACAGGAAGCTGCCAATCGGTTTATTGGGGCGGCCCAAACCACTGCGTGCGAATTTGATGCTCGCAACGAGCCGGTCGATGGCTTCGTCCTGACCAAAGATCAGGGCTTTAAGTTTCTTATCCAGATCGCGCAACTGAGTTTTTTCAGTCGAAGAAATGGTCGCGATTGGAAGGTTGGTCATTTTGGCAATGGTCTCTTCGATTTCGCCGATATCGATAGTCAGTTCTTTGTCTGTGTTATCTTTTAAACGGAAATGCGATCCAGCTTCGTCCAGGACGTCGATTGCTTTGTCGGGCAGAAGTTTTCCGTGAATATGCTTTTGCGACAATTCGACGGCAGATCGTAAGGCCGCATCCGTGTATTTCACATGATGAAAGTCTTCGTAAGCTTTGCGCAATCCAGTCAGAATCTTGATGCAGTCTTCGTTGGTCGGCTCGTTGATGTCGATCTTTTGGAAACGACGGTTCAAAGCGCGATCCTTTTCGAAATACTGACGGTATTCCTGGTGAGTGGTGGAGCCGATGCAGCTGATTTCACCATTTGCCAGAGCCGGTTTCAAAAGATTCGAAGCATCCATGGATCCACCGCTGGTCGCCCCAGCGCCAACGATCGTGTGGATTTCATCAATGAACAAAATAGTGTGGGGACGTTTGGCGATTTCTTTGACGACTGCTTTTAGGCGTCCTTCAAAATCACCTCTGAATTTGGTGCCGGCAAGCAAGCCGCCCAAATCCAAAGAATAAATCACGGCCGATTTCAATTTTTCAGGAACTTCGCCGTTGACTATTTTCTGAGCAAGACCCTCGGCGACGGCCGTTTTTCCGACACCTGGCTCGCCAATAAGTAGGGGATTGTTTTTAGTGCGGCGGCAAAGGACCTGGATCGTTCGTTCGATCACATCCTCGCGTCCAATAAGTGGATCCAGTTTTCCGGATTTGGCTTTTTCGTTCAGGTTTACGCAGAAACTTTCAAGGGGAGATCCGCGACCTTCCTCGAAGGACTCTTGATTGAAGTCCGTTGAGCGTGGGGCGGCTGACGGAGGGGAGTCGTGCTCTTTTCCGTCTTTGGTAATCCCATGCGAAACATAATTGATAATGTCGAATTGGGTCAGTCCCTGGCGAGCCAGTGCAAATGTCGCATGGGAGTCCTGTTCGTAGAACAAAGAAATTAAGAGACTGCCTTCGCTGATTTGATTGCGTCCTGCACTTTTCATTTGAATGGCAGCTCGTTGAATCAATCGGTGACAGGCTAGTGTGAATTCCGGATTCCATGAATCAAATCCACCATAGGAACCTAGCTGTTCATCTGTGATTTGTGGGATACCGACCTTCAAGTGTTCGCGCAAATCCGTGCGAAGTCGTTGCACGTTGATCGCGCAGGCTTCAAGGATTTCCACCATCACAGGGGATTCGGAAAGAACCAGCAGGATGTGTTCCAGGGTTACGAACTCGTGGCGATGACGTTTCGCCAGTTCAGTGGCTTCTGCTAACTTTCGTTCTAGCTCGCGGCTCATCATGGTTCCTCCTCCAGTGTGCTCTTAAGGGGATTCTGATTAAGTTGTGCGAATTGGTTTACCTGCATCACTTTCATCTCAGCTATTTCCAGACTGAAGACTCCTGCAACGCCGGCACCTTTCTTATGTACATCTAACATTATTTTCGTGGCTTCTTCTTCTGATTTTGCAAAGAACCGACGCAATACAAGGACGACGAAGTCCATAGGCGTGTAGTCGTCGTTAAGAAGAATGACCTTGTACATCTTCGGAGTGTCTAGTTTTGGGACGAGCTGGACCCCGGCTTCGCCGTCTGGGGATCCATATGGATAGTTGTTGTTCCGATTACCGTTTTCATCAGCCATGGGTTTATTCTACTCCTTGTCTCACATTGAGCACGAATTTGATGGAGGCAAGTCTAGTGGATTTAAAAAAGCTGGAGATTGGTCGTGTCTCATTTGCTGGTATGACTCATGTTGAATCCCAAAACAAAACTTCGTTTCCTTGTAGTCACTTTGATGAAGATCCCTTGATTTCATTATTTAGTTTTGACACACTTATGTCGATAAGCATTAGGTCAGTTTAAGTAAACGGAATTTTTTAAAAGACTAAATGGAGGTCTTCAGTGAAAAGAACTACTAGAACGTCACAGGCTGGTTTCTCCCTAGTGGAGTTGATGGTCGTTGTGGCGATCATCGGGGTGTTGGCATCAATCGCAGTGCCAGCAGTCAACAAATACATCGCGAAAGCGCGTCAATCAGAAGCAAAGACAAACTTGGCTTCGTTGTATACTTCAGAGAAAGCCTTCTATGCTGAGTATACTATTTTCGATCCAAGATTTATGGCGGTTGGTTACTCTCCTGAAGGTCAGCTTCGTTATAATGTAGGTTTTCAAGTTGCAACAGCAGTTGCTGGACCTGCGAATGGATTCAATACAGCCATTACGAATGGTTCCGCTAAAACGCAAACATACTGCGGAACTGCGGCTGCTCCAGGGACTAGTGGTTGCATCATGTTGAATGGTGCGACAGGTGTGGCGGTAACTGCTGCCTTGCCAGGTACGGCAATTGTTGCAGCTGGTACTGGTCAAACGTTTATAGCTGCTGCATTGGCAAGAATTCATACGAGTGCAGGTGTAGATGATACTTGGACAATGGATAACAATAAGGTATTGCGTAACACTGTGAACGGTATCCCTTAGTCTGAGTTTTGTAGTGAACGTGGTAAATTTGAAACTATCATGTTTAACACCAAAAATCCCAAGCACCCTGCTTGGGATTTTTGCGTTTGTGCTTGTTGTGATTACCCAGCAAACAACGTTCATTCCTGTTAAAGATATTCAAGCCAAATACATCGCACCACCACCAATGTTAGAGCGATTTACATTTGGTTACTCCGAAATAATGGCAGACACCATTTGGATTCGCGCTATTCAAGATATGGATTACTGTGACGAAGTATCCGGAAAAGTAGGCGAGGTATCTGTTTGCGCCAACGATTCATGGCTCTATAAAATGATCGACACAATCACGAATCTATCGCCAAAATTCCGCGCGCCTTATGCCGTCGGATCTTTAGCTTTAACGATCTTAATCACCGATGTTGATGGTGCGACAAAAGTTTTCGAAAAGGCAGTTAAAGAGTTTCCATCAGATTGGCCAATTCTATACCGAGCCGCTTATCACTACATGTACGAAGTAAAAGACAATAAACGGGCCGCTGAACTTTTGATTCAAGCCGCCGATCACGGTGCGCCACCGTGGACGCGAACCCTGGCAGGTCGCCTTTACTCCGACTCCGGCAATCTGGATTTGGCGAAGAGCCTCCTGCAAAATATGAAAGATACACAACAAGATCCTGGGCTCATCAAACGCCTTGAAGACAAGATCCGCAGTATGGATCCCCAGTTTAAATAGCTCTAGCGTAACGCAAGTCGTCCGCAGGGGCTCTAAGTGCCCATTTTAAATCAATAATTCCTCTTTTTTGCATTCCGCGTTTGACGAATCCCAACAAAGCACCATATTTTGAATCGTTAATTCATAGCGCATATTGTTGAAAATGGACGAGTCATGGCTAAACGAGATTTTTACGAAATTCTAGGCGTCGAAAAGGGCGCCGATCAGGACACAATTAAAAAAGCTTATCGTAAGATGGCGATGCAGTACCATCCGGATAAAAATCCCGGCAACAAAGAGGCAGAGGAAAAGTTCAAAGAAGCTGCCGGTGCCTACGAAGTTCTAAGTGATACACAAAAACGTGCGCAATACGATCGCTTCGGTCACGATGCATTCACAGGCCGCGGTGGCGGTGGTGGATTCCAGGATACGGAAGACATCTTCTCGCACTTCGGCGATATTTTCGGTGATCTGTTCGGTGGCGGTGGCCAACGTCAACAGCGTCGCAATCGTAATGAACCGCGCCGCGGTTCTGATCTTCGCTACGTCACTGAGATCAATCTGAAGGATGTGATCTCTGGCCTTGAAAAAGAAATTGAATTTGATACCGATGAAAACTGCAAAGTCTGCAACGGCTCCGGAGCAGAGAAGGGTTCTCACCCGGAAACCTGCCACACTTGTGGTGGTTCAGGTCAGGTTGTGCGCTCGCAGGGGTTCTTTGCAATGGCTTCGACATGCCCAACCTGTCATGGCCAGGGCACAGTCGTTAAGAATCCGTGCAAACCTTGCAAAGGCAAAGGTCGCACCAGCGTTCATAAAAAAATCCGCTTGAACATTCCTCCGGGTGTCGACACAGGAACTCGTCTGCGTGTGGCGACTGAAGGTGAGGGCGGTTACATGGGTGGCCAGCCGGGTGACCTTTATGTTGAGATTCGTGTGAAGCCTCACAACAAGTTCGAACGTCGTGCAGATGATTTGATCGGAGAGATTTCAGTTCCTTACATCCAAATGCTTTTGGGTGGCGAGGTGGAAGTGCCAACAGTGACGGGCAAAGCACACCTGGAAATTCCAAAGGGCTGTGAAAATGGAGATAATGTGAAGTTGACCGGCGAAGGTTTGCCGTCACTTCGTGGCAACCGTCGCGGCGATATCTACTACCATGTCAGCGTCGAGTTCCCGGATAAGCTTGGCAAGGAAGAGGAAAAACTTCTTCGCGAAATCGCCAAGGAAAAAGGCCTGAAAGTCAGCGGCGGCAAGAAGCTGTTCGGCTAGTTTTACCTAGTGCGGGTTCTCAGGATGGACCCGCATTCTGTTCATGTCGTGGGTTTCGTGAAACTCAGTATAACTTGGAACCACGCGCCCCCCATCTGATTCAAACCGCATTTCAGCCGCACGAATTTCACTTAAAGAATGGCTGCGGTCTTCTTCTTCCATAACAGCAGCATGCAGGCGTCCTTCGGCATCTTTCGGAGAGATGTGATATTTCTCGGCCAAAAGTTCAATGACGGCTTCAGCACTTTCATTCAGTGAGTTGAGTTCCTCATCCGAAATTCTGTCCCAGCGACGATGAACCGCTGAAGTCACTGCATCCCAGTTTGTATCTTGGCTTTCTCTTGATTTGTCCATAACCACCTCGTTTTAATTCTACTCTTTTTAAAGCACATGGAGTGTCTGTATTTCCTCATATCTATTGCGAGTCAGTTCCAATATCACTGGGCAAAGTAAGAGAAATGCACCCACTATCGTCCGGCTCGGTGATTCACGCGCCTTAAAGAGGTATAAAATAAACCTGCACGATAGAGGAGGCAGTTATGGCAACTCGCGAGAATAAACAAGCAAGCAGTAGTCGTGAATCTGTCAACCGCGAGCGTGAAAGTTCTTTCCGGCCCGATAAAAAAGCAGGCAGTGAAAGAGTGGAACGCGAAGCGCGAACTGATGTTGCGAAAAAAGGAACACATAACCTGAACTCTTCCAGAAAATCTGGGAGCCGTATGAGTGAAGATGAAGATGTTTTCTAGGGGCCGCGAACCAGCTTCCCATTGGGAAGCGCCAAGCAGTCCCGACCAGGGGAGCCGATTCCAGAACTGAAGGACTTGGGCTCCCTTGGTGCATCTTGGGTGACATCTTGACATAGGAGTTAGCAGCTGACAGGGTGAGTGCAGTAGAGGTGCGTATGAAGTATTTCGTGATCTTGATTATGGCGATCTCATTGGGTGGTTGCAGTTACTTTAAGGATCGTTATGGGCAAAAGCCGGAAATCGATATGGCGAACATTTACTTCCAAAACACCACGCCACTATCGACAACCATGGTTTTTGTACTGAGTGTTAAGAACCCCAACAAAATTGATCTTAAAGTTGAAGAGTTGACCTATGAGGTTCAACTGGATCAAAAAGAGTTTGCAAAAGCCACGACAGATAAACTGATCACGATTCCTGCGGGACAGACTTCTCAAGTGGAGCTGCCGTTGCCGGTGAGCTTCCTGAAGGCGATCGATGGCATCACTAAAGTTTTAAGTGGCCAGGATGTGGGGTATGAAATACTGGGTGAAGCCAAGGTTTCAGGAATCAGATTGCCGTTTAATGAAAAAGGCCAACTCAATATGAATGGCCTTACTAAAAAAGAATAAAACTGGCCCTTCATAGTGTGGCAACCTCATGCAAGTTCTGGGGCACAATAGTTGCGACTGCCCAACGGCATGAAAACAAAATGCCCTTATTGCCACCTACAAAGAGACCCCTCTGACGCATCTCGGACAATTCGTAAGCTTGGAATGTACTATAGAAAGTCCGATGGCCAACGACTCACCAGACTCTGGTGTTTTAGATGCAAAATGAGCTTTTCCGCAGCAACTAAAAATCGCTTAAATGGCCAAAAGAAACGACACTTAAATACAGACGTTCGTAAATTGATGACCGGACTTGTAAGCCAGCGTGAGGCTGCAAGGATACTGGGGATAAATCGAAAAACTGTGGTACGAAAGTTTCGTTTTCTGGCGGAGACAGCAAAATCCGAGCTGCATGAGCAAAATAAGAAGCTGCCGCCGGCAGTTGAAGTTGAATTCGATGATTTGGAAACATTTGAACACACCAAATACAAACCGCTCTCAGTGACTTTGATGGTGGAGTTTAAAACAAGAAGAATCCTGGGTTTTGAAGTTGCACAGATGCCAGCCAAAGGGAAACTAGCAGCTCCTGCAAGAAAGAAGTACGGATACCGGGCGGATCACCGCGGTCCTGCCAGGAAAAAGTTGTTTTCAAATATGACGGAACTGGTTCATCCGAACGCGCTAATCAGATCTGACTCAAACCCAACATACCCATCTGATGTGAAAAAGTACTTTCCACAGGCAAAGCACGTCACAGTGTTGGGCGGGCGCGGGGCCGTCGTGGGACAGGGAGAGCTTAAAAAGCTTAGGTGGGATCCGATCTTTTCTTTAAATCACACTTGTGCAATGTTGCGGGCGAATATCAATCGATTGATCAGAAAAACTTGGTGTACAACGAAAAAGCCCAGCGAGTTGGCTGGGCATATTGCATTGTTTGCTTTGGAGCATAACAGGCGGATTGCCGCCACACTTTGAGGGGCCAGTTTTTAGGCTTTTTTTACGAATTCGGATTTCAAGTTCATCGCGCCGAAGCCATCGATCTTGCAGGAAATATCATGACCATCGCCGCCATCTTGCAGGCGAATGTTTTTTACTTTGGTTCCCACTTTAACTACGGACGACGAACCTTTGATTTTCAAATCTTTGACAACAACGACAGTGTCGCCGTCCTGCAGGATATTCCCATTGGCGTCTTTAATAACATGAACGGCATTGTCTTCACCGTCTGAAGCCGTAGCCGTGTGGGCGCTCCATTCATTGGAACATTCAGGGCAAATCCAAAGATTGCCATCTTCATAGATATTCTCGGAACCACATTGCGGGCATTTGTTTTCAGTACTCATAAAAGCAATGTTAAACATTACGAGTTGATGGGCAAGCTATTAATCTTTCAGGATTGTAAAATTGGCGCATTGATCGAAGCTTGCAGTTTAACATGATGAGCGGTTAAGTGTTTTTAAAGGAGATTATATGAAAGCGTTTTTGATTCTATTGGCTACTTTAAGTGTAACGACCCAAGTGAATGCGGGCGAGATCGTTCTTGAAACAAACAATCACCTTTATCCGATTCCAGGTCGTGGTACGAGTTGTACGGCAATGAATGCTGGGCGTGAACAGGATCTTTCAGCACCTCATGTAAGCATTTCTGAACTCTATGTGACCAACAATACAGCGCAAAATTTCTACCCAACTCGCTTGACCTTCACCACGGGTGATACTGGTTACGTGTGCTCGTACACGGGGCAAGTATTGAATGATTTGGGCCTTGCGAAGAATATCAAACCGGGGCAAAGAGCGCAGACTTTCTGTAACATGAAGTGTGGAGCCGTTCCCTTTGGGCAAATGGCGAAACCTGGCTATCTGACGGTTTATGGCCATATGAGCGATGGGCAAACTGTGGAAGCGACAGCTGAAATTGAAGTGATGAACTAGTTGCGTCCACTGCGTTAAAATAGTAGTTTCACCGCCGAGATCCTTATGATGGAGTGCGGTGAAGCTATGTCTCAAGAACAGAAAATGTACGAAATGATCGGCGGCGAGCCGGTCCTTAGAAAAGTCTGCCAGCGTTTTTACGAAATCATGGCGACCCTGCCAGAAGCCAAAGGCATTCTGGAGATGCATCCCGAAAATCTTCGCGGATCCGAAGAAAAGTTGTTCATGTTTTTGTCTGGCTGGTTGGGTGGACCTAACCTTTTTCAGGAGCGTTTCGGACATCCACGTCTGCGTGCGCGACACCTGCCTTTTTCAATTGGAAAATCAGAGCGCGATCAATGGATGCTTTGCATGGTCATGGCATTTGAAGATGTGGGTATCCAAGAGCCAATTCGCAGCGAGCTGTTACACTCGCTTTTGAATTTGGCTGATCATATGAGAAACAAATCCGAAACTTAAAAGGACACTTTACAAAGCAACGGCCTTAGGCAGACGCAGGGCACGTTTCTTTTGATAGTAGTAAACCGGAACACCCAGCACGATAATAAACAGCCCCCAAAGACTTTCTTGTGGGCTTGTCATCAGAGTATTAATCAGTAACAAAACGGCCACTACTAAAAACACCACCGGCACCACCGGGTATCCCAGGGCCTTGTAAGGGCGTGGCGCGTTCGGCATCGTCTTTCTGAATTTGAATACAGACGAAGTCACCAGCGCATAGAAAATCCAGGAAGCAAAGATCACGTAGTCCGTCAGCTGGTCAAAGGATCCCGTCAAGGCAAGGGCGATGGACAATGCCGCTTGAACCAAAATGGCGATATACGGAGATTCAGATTTTGGATGAAGCTTGGCCAATGCTGGCAGGAACAATCCGTCCTTGGCCATTGCATAAGGCACGCGGGCGTTGGTCAGAATAGAACCATTCATCGCGCCGATGGCAGAGAACATCATGGCGATCCCCAAAAACAAAATACCAGAAGGCCCCATGAAAGTTTCTGCAACTTTGGCTGCCACAGGTAATGCATTGGGATGAGTCTTAGAGCTGGAAGTCAGAACTTCATTAAACGGCAGAGCATAGAAATAGCAATAGTGAATGGCGCCATACAGACCCAGAATCACCAATACGCCTAATCCCAATGCCAAGGGAATGTTGCGGGAAGGATTCTTAATTTCTCCGGCGACCATGGGCATATTGTTCCAACCATCATAAGCCCACAGAGCTGCCAGTAGGGCTGCGCCAAATGCACTGAATCCCGGGAATACGGAACCCGAAGCCATAATATTTTCGTTGCTGCCAGTGGTGGAGGAAATCAGAACTCCGCCAATAATAAACAACAACATGGCGATTTTTAAGAACGTCATAAAGCTCGCCAAGCGCCCATTCAGTTTGACGTTCATGCAGTTCAGGCCGGAAAAGAAAACGATCAGCACGATCGCAAATCCTTTCAATCCGCCCATCCACTCCAGATTCATAATGGGAGCTGCAAAAGTTGCTGTTCCCACCGCATAGGCTGCGATGGTCCCAGGTGCTCCCACCCAAAAGCGCATCCAACCGTAAAGATAAGCAGGCATCTCGCCAAAGGCTTCTTTTAAATAAACGTATTCACCGCCAGCGCGGGGAAAAAGAATTCCGATTTCTGCATAGGTCAAGGCTCCGGCCAAGGAAAGTAGTCCAGCCACAACATAAGCTATCAGAACCCAGGTTGCAGATCCCAGATACTGAGACATGATCGCTGCCTTTAAAAAGACTCCCGTGCCCAGGATGGTCCCCACCACCAAGGAAAATACGGGAATAAATCCTAAAGTTCGATGCATTTCATTTTGTGGCGTCATAATCCGCTTTCTCTAGATGTTAAACTTCGTTGCCAGGTGCAGGCGAACCTGTGCCAGGGCCCGATGATAGTCTTCATGGTCCTTTATAATTCTATGAGCGTGGGCCTTGGAAGGCTCTACAAACGTATTGTGCATGGGACGGACTTGGAGGTCGAATTGTTTCTGAACTCCCTCAGGAGTGCGACCGCGTTCTTGAACATCGCGTTGCAGACGGCGTTCAAAACGAATGAATTCGGGAGTGTCAAAATAGATGGCTTCATCCAACTCGGCCCGAACCTCGGGGGAGTGTAAAATCAAAATTCCGTCCACAAGGACAATGCGGGTGGGGTGTTTACTTTCTGTTTCAACTTTGCGAGTGTGTGTGACGAAATCATAAATTGGTACAGACAGGGTTTTGCCATCTTTCAAAGTGCGAAGGCCCTGCGCCAGCAGTGGGAAATCCAAGCTGTCCGGGTGATCGAAATTAACAGAACCTCCATCGCCGTCAAAACGTGCTGATTGATCGTGGTAGTAGTTATCCTGATACAGGATACTACAGTGGTCCTTGCCCAGCAGGTTTTGCAGCTCCCGGGCGAAAAATGTTTTCCCGGAGCCGCTGCCGCCAGCCACGCCAATGATGTGAGGTCGTTGTGAGTTCATGCGCACCTACTTAGTTTGAAAAAGTCTGTCTCCGGCATCGCCCAGGCCCGGAATCAAATATCCCATATCATTCATCTCGGTTTCAATATCCAAAGTCAAAATTTCGACATCAGGATGAAAATGTTGGATTTTTTGAAGGCCTTTTTCGCTGACCAGAATACTAAGAACCTTGATTTTACCCACACCATAGCTTTTCAAGCGGTCGATGCAGGCCATGATGGTGTCCGCCGTGGCAATCAAGGGATCGCACAAAAACACTTCTTTGCCCAATACGTCAGGGGGCATTTTGAAATAGTACTCCACCGTGTTGTTGATAAATTTGTCCCTGTAAATTCCAATGAAACCTGTGCTGGCGAAAGGAAGCATTGAAAGGGCCGCATCCAGCATTCCGTTTCCGGCGCGCATCACTGACACCACGATAGGTGGGTTGCTGATGCGATAAGCCGTGGCTTGGGCCATGGGCGTGTCGATGTTGACCTTTTCCATTTGGGACCAATCCTTCATGGCTTCGTAAACCAGAATTTTCGTAACCTCTTTAACGAGCTCACGGAAGTCATGGGAGTAGGTGTTACGATCTCTCAGGTAACCCAATTTGTGTCGTAATAGAGGGTGATTGATAACTTTGATACGTGTTTGCATTTAAAAAACCTCAGAAAAAATTAAAAAACAGTTCCATCACTTTGAATGCGCAGGGGAGGGGATCCGTCGGCGCGTTTGTCTTTGGCCGCTTTGCGACCCGCCCACCAGGTGCCCCCTTCAAGAACTTTTGCCAATGGAAATTCGGTGGAGTCTTTTTTAAGTTCTCGTTGCACAGCCTGGCCAATTCGATCCAGCAAACTCACAGTCAAACCACGCCACTCGATGACGATTTCAGAGTCAGGAGTGTGCGTTTCTTCAGCCTTTGCGGGATCTTTCAAGGTGATCAACCCCAGATCCAACAGCAGACCGCCATTGCGATACTCCGCAAGGCCGGTCAGTTGATCGATGTCCGTCAATTTAAAACCAGCCTCAATCAAAGGTTCCATCAAGGAATAGGTCATCCACTGGGAAAGTTTATGGAACGAAGCCATGCCTCCGGAAATCTTTGGATATTTCCAGGTATCCCCAAGGTTGACGCCATTCATTTGCATGCGCCCCGGCCAAATATCACCCAGTCCATCAAGGACTGCGCGCAAAAGTTGAGGCCCGGTGACGGTTTTGCCATATTTTGCATCCAGGTAGTCAACCATGCTGCCAGGTCGTCCCAACGGAAAAATGTCTTTTTTCTCTGCGACGGCCTTGCCTAAGTTGTGCAAAAGCTGCAGACGTCCCTCGACGCCAACCAGTGGATTCCGAGAGGACACTTGAAATATCTTGCACAGAGCTTCGCGGCTTAAGGTTCTAAGGCCCAGATCGGTCGCCTGAAGCGGTTCATCCAAATCATCAGAAAGATAACCAATAATAAATAAGTAATAGCTGGCAATCCCCAAGCCCTCGGAGCGCTGAAAGATTTTGCCGGTGCTTTCTTCTTTGAAAGACCAGATGTTGCCGGCCCCGGCATCAAGGAGAACAGAAGGAATGACCAAGTCCAATTTAATACGGGCCTGCTCCATCGGATCCAGATGTTGAATGCGCTTACGCAACCAAGAAGCACGATCCACCTGCCCGGCCTTGAAGTGCCCCCAACGAGAATGGAAGGGGATATCAAGTTCCGGATAGTTTTCACGAATGACCTGCAGGACGTAGTTGACCACACCGTTCATCTTTTCTGGATGATAGTTGAAGTGAGTCTGACCTTTTTGCGTCAGCTCCAGGATTTGCTCAGCACTGTGGCGAACGGCTTGTGGAGAGAGAAGAAAATCCACGCCCTCCATTGCATAACTAACGTTGCTCATCGATACCTCTTCCTTGCACCATGGCCAATTCGTGAACGGATTTCTGCATGCCCTGACTAAAGTATCCGGCGGCTTTCTTGGCTTCGATTTCGACCTGGGCATCAGCAGGAATCAGATAGTCTGGAATTGAAATTCGATTCACGACGGAGATGCCACTTTTAACGATGGCATCGTATTTCATGTTGCTCATCGAATGCAGATTGTGAATTTTTGTAATTCCAAAGAAGTTTAGAATATCTGGCATCAACTCCTGGAAACGTGCATCCTCAACTCCCGCCACGCATTCTGTGCGATGGAAATAGGTGGCAGCAGAGTCTCCGCCAACTTGGCGTTTTCGGGCATTGTAAACCAGGAACTTGGTGACTTCGCCCAGGGCACGACCTTCCTTGCGATAGTAGGCGATGATACCAACTCCACCTCGTTGAGCGGTACGGGCCGCATCCTCGATGCCGTAAATCAAATAGGGACGGCATGTGCAAATATCAGATCCAAAAACATCGGAACCATTGCATTCATCATGCACCCGGCAAGTCAGTTCGATTTCGGGATTTGCCAGGTCCTTGGGGTCACCAAAAATATAAACGGTCGTGGAGCCAATGGGTGGCAGCATCACTTTCAAATCAGGGCGTGTCACCAGCTCTGGGAACATGCCGCCAGTTTCCTGAAATAGAATTTTGCGCAAGTTGCCTTCATCGACGTTCAGGCGTTTGGCAATACCGGGCAGGTACCATACCGGTTCAATGGCGACCTTGGTTACTTTGACGTCTTTGCTTTCTGTGATTATTTTGCCGTCAATTTTCAGACGACCTTTTTCCAAGGCCTCAGTGATCTCTGGAATTTGCAGGCGAGCCTGAGTGACGGCAATAGTCGGGCGCACATCGTAGCCACAACCGTATGCTTCCTGAAAATGTGCCGGGATGTCAAAACCCCACGGATCCAGTGACACGATTTTGTCAGGGTCGTACCAAGAAGGAAAAGGCCCGATCTTCACGGGGCTTTCAGTGTTGTGCAAGTCTGGACGATGATTGGTAGAGTAACGACCTTGGGCCACAGACAACGCCCGGTAGACCGTGTAGCTGCCGCTATGTGTGCCGATGGCATTGCGTTTTTTCGAATCCGTCAAAGAGCCCACGACGGGACCGCGTTCCTTGGAGGAATTGGCGCCCCATTTGATCGGCAGGCTTTCTTTAAATACATGGCTGGAGTGAGAAGTTAAGACAACGTGAGGTGATCTTTTCAGTTCATTCATTATGACATCCAATTATTGTCGTGTTGTTGGTCCCATTTGACTGTGACTTTTTTTAAGTTTGACCAAAAATCCAAAGAAGAAGTTCCGGTGATGTCGCCATGACCGAATTTGGATTGATTGATACCGCCGAAAGAGAATGGTTCCCGTGGGACGGGGACTCCCACATTCACTCCGACCATTCCGGTGCTTGCCATAGAAATCACTTTTTCGGCCAATGCGCCGGAAGAAGTGAAAACAGAACAGGCATTGCCCATCAGTGAAGAATTCTCGATTCTCATGGCTTCTGAAATATCTTTACAGCGAACGATACAAAGAACCGGTCCAAAGAGTTCAAGTTTGGAAATTTCCTGATGTGGCGAAACGTAATCCAGAATTGTAGGGCCAATCCAGTTGCCTTGTTCCATACCTGGAGGCGGGGAGGCCTTTCTGCCATCGAGAAGAATTTTTGCACCTTCGGCGACAGCATTTTCAATCTGATCATGCAGGAATTTGACTTGCGCCTTGCTGATGATCGCTCCCATGTCTTTGCCAAGTTCCAGGGAACTTGCACGGTCGATAATTTTTTGAATGTGGTGACGAACCTCACCAACTGCTAGCACAACAGCCGCGGCCATGCAGCGTTGACCTGCGCATCCAGTGAAGGAATCACTGATCCCGATACCGGCAATTTCTGGATTTGCATCGGGAAGCAAGACAATATGATTTTTTGCGCCGCCAAGGGCAAGAATGCGTTTGCCGGCTTTGGTGCCACGCTCGTAGACCGCGCGGGCCACGGGTGTTGAACCGACAAAAGAAAGGGCCTGGACATCCGGGTGATCCAGAAGGGACTGCGCCACCTCGGCTCCGCCTTGCAGCACTTGAAAAATGCCATCTGGAAGACCGGCTTCCTGCAGTGACTGGGCAATCTTCATCGAAGTCAGCGGTGTTTTTTCAGAGGGCTTCCAAATATAGGCATTACCCAGGGCAAGTGCCGTTGGAATTGTCCAGAAGGGAACCATCGCCGGGAAGTTGAAAGGCGTGATGCTGGCCACAACTCCCACAGGCATTCTGCGATACTCACAGCTTACCCCCCGGGAAACTTCCAGTTTTCCGCCGACATCCAGATTTTGCAAAGATGTTGCAAATTCCAGAACCTCGATGCCTTTCATCAAGCCGGCTTTTCCTTCTGTAAAAGTTTTGCCAGACTCTGAACTTTTTAAATGAGAAATTTCATCGATGTCGCGCAATAGAATCTGACGAAGCTGGAATAGAATTTTCGTCCGCTCTTTAATAGGTGTCGCGGCCCATTCTTTCTGAGCTCTGCGTGCGTCTGCAATGGCAGTTTGAATGTCTTCAGGGGAAGATTGGTGAATCTCGCCAATCAAGGCCCCATTGTGCGGGGAGTGAATAGAAATTTTAGAACCCGTTCCAGCTTTGAATTTTCCAGAGACAAAATTCAAAACAGGAATGGGCGAAAGAGGAATCTTAACGCTCATAGTCCGACCTTTATTACGTAAGTTTTAAAGACCTGACTTTATTGAAGAGCGGTAAGAATTATCAAATTAAGAAAGATTCATTAGCAATTAGAAATGACTGCCGTTTTCGTAGTAGTTCTTTTTTTCGAGAGGAATAAAGATCACGGCGATATCATCTTGAGGAAAAAGTGCTTTTACTTTTTCAGTGATGATCATTGCACTTTTATCTTGCACCTCTTGGGACCTTTGAAACCAAAGAACCTCAACGAAGGGATACTCACCACCGCTTTGGCCTTTTGTGAAATATTGTGTGTTGATAAGTTCAAATGAGAAATTGTCCTCACTTGTCTCCATCGCCGGTGCCAGCTGCTGTGGTAAGGTCTGGCTTAAATTCGCAACTTGCTCAGCTTTCATTCCGCGAAAACGCATATGTGGCATATGTATGATCTCCTGAATAGAAAATATGGAACAAACTCAGTTTCGAATCAAGCTTGTTAAGCCCCGGGTGGAAACACCCGATCATTTTAGCGTTAATTTGGAGGCTGAAATGGGTGTACGTATATGGAATGGGCGAAGTTATCGCTATAAAACACTGGCATTGTTGATTGCAGCGCTGGTTCCCCTATGGGCGATTGTGTTGTTTTATTTGATGCCGATGGTTCGCAACAACATGTACGAGGATCGCAAGGTCATGTTACGCAATACCGTTGATCTCGCTTCCAATACAATCCAACGATATTACAAGCAGTTCGAGGATAAGAAGATCACCGAAGAAGAGGCGCAAAAGTTGGCGCTTGCGGCGATCTCCGAGTATCGATATGCCGGCAGTGAATATTTTTGGATCAACGATTTTGGCCCGAATGTGTTGATGCATCCAATTAAGCCAGAGTTGGATGGTAAAGATGCCGGTGGGATCAAGGATCCTAACGGCGTGCATTTGTTCAAAGAGTTTGCGTTGATGGCGCAAACACCTGCGGCAGAAGGTTTCGTGAATTATATGTGGCCGAAACCAGGCTCGCCCGATCCAGTGCCTAAAATAAGTTTCGTCAGACAATTCAAACCTTGGAAATGGGTGGTTGGTACTGGCGTCTATGTGGATGACGTTGAAAAAATGGTCGCCGCAGTGCGCTTGAAAGTCATGATCGGATTCGGTCTGGCTTCGTTCATCGCCTTTGCGGTTTTTGCGATGTTCTCAAATAAATTGATGAAGTTCTTAACCCGTACGGTTGTTGATACCAGCGATGCCAGCAAGCAAGTGAAGGAAGCATCAAACATGCTTTCTAGTGCCGGTCAGAACGTGGCGCAAGGATCCGTCGAGTCGGCTGCAAAAATTGAAGACACGCTGGGTGCGGTACGCACGCTGAGCGAGGTGGTTGGTGCCAATCAGGAGCGTGCAAACCAGGCTGCGAGTCTTGCGCACAGTTCGGAGCAAGGGGCTGCCACAGGCGCTGATGAGATTCGTCGTTTGATGGAATCCATTACGGCCATGTCCAAGATCTCTGAGGAAATCACTTCGGCGATGGACATCATTGATGACATCGCATTTCAGACAAATCTACTGGCCTTGAACGCAGCGGTGGAAGCTGCCCGGGCCGGAGAGCAGGGCCGTGGTTTTGCCGTGGTGGCGGATGCAGTTCGCACGCTTTCGTTAAAATCTGCGGAGGCGGCCAAGGAAGTAAAAGCGGTTGTGACCAGCAACGTGAATCAAACAAGAATTTCCCTGGATCTGGCACAAAAGAGTGATGAAGTCTTAAATGAGATCGTCAGTTCTGTGAAAAAAGTCAGCATCCTGAACAAGGAAATCGCAGATACCACTCGTGACCAAACAGAGGGAATTCAATCCATCTACAAATCGATGGAAGGATTGGAAAGACAAACTCAGGCGTTCTCTGCTGCGGCAGAGGAAACGGCTGCGACTTCAGAAGAAATGTCTGCCCAAGCCAGCAACCTTGAATTGATGGTCAATAATATCGCTGTGGAAGTCGTGGGTAAAAAGGCCGCCTAAAAGGTGGCCGAGCCCGGCATCTTCAAGTAAGCCAGTTCTTCTTTCGTTGAAGGCCGTCCCAATATTTCATTGCGATAGGGGTAGCGGCCGAACCTGTCGATAAGGACCTTGTGTTCCAGTTCATACTCCAGGGAGTTTTCAAGGCCCTGTTGAGAGAATAAACGTACAGCCTCTTGGTGTATCAGATCTGATTCACTGTGCATGAATGGCATATACAGGAAGACTCGTTCGTCACGATCCAGTTTTTGATCGTCCCCGGTTGCAATCGCTTCCTGTGAGAGGGCCAAAGCGAGGCCGTCGTTTTTAAAGGCTTCCGGGGTGTCTCTGAAAATGTTACGAGAGAATTGATCCAGAACAATAACTTCGGCGAGACGCCCGCGAGGCGTTGCTCGCCAGCGAAATGTCTCGCATCGTTCTACTTTTCTGTAGGTTCCCAAAAACTTTTGAAGAATCTCCCGGTCCAGTTCAGGCTTTTTTGCAAACCAGAGTTCGGGATTTAGCTCTTCAAACCAGAAATTGAGAACGCGTGAAGCTTCTGCATCCATGGAATGATAGTACAAATTTTAAAATCAGTTCGCACTTGTGTCGCTTCTTCCTTGTCAAAATACGCGGATACAGGCAGCGTGATGCTATGAGTGGAATTAAATTGATTGCTTCCATCGAGGCCGTCAAAGGCATCGCGGTGCTTTTTGTCAGTATCGGAATTCTAAGTTTGATGGGGCAGGACATTCAAAGAGTGGGTGTTCAGGTCTCCCATTACCTGGGAGTCGAGCACAATCATTTTTATAAATCGATATTCACTGCGCTGAAGGAACACAGTCAGATACTCCGGCAGCTGGCTCTGTTGGCATTGGCGTATTCAGCATTGCGATTTGTCGAGGCCTATGGATTGTGGCATGAACGCAGTTGGGCTGAGTGGTTGGCAATTGTTTCCGGGGGCATTTATCTGCCATTTGAGATCTTGAAGCTGATCGAGGGCTTTGCCTGGTGGAAAGTGGCCATCACGGTAGTGAATGTCCTGATTGTCGCTTACTTGATTTATTTTAAAATTCGCCGGGACCGGCTTTTAAAATGACACGGCCGACCTTATGAGGGTCGGCCCAAAGTATTTGGTTTGAGGGGAACCGCTGACTTTGTTTGTGTCAGCGAGGTCTTAGTTATACCACTGACCTTGGTAGTTTTGTGGATAACATGCCCATTGACCGTAAGAATTGATTTTATAACCGAAGAAAGCCACACCGTTTTGACCGCGGTACTGAGTACAACCCGCCTCTGGCAAGCAAGTTCCATTCACCAGAACATAACCTGATTGACCGTTACAAGTCGGAGTACCAGTCGTTGTCGTCGTTGTTGTGCTATAAGTACCAGCCAAGCACATATTAGTAGAGTAGTCATAACCGAAATTTGCGGCGTAACCCATGCTGGTGCATTGAGCTGTTGGCAAGCAGCCTTTATTAGTTACGTAAGCGTATCCAGTTCCGCAGGAGTTAGCTGCTGTATTAGATGAACCGGAAGAATTGCTCTTAGAGCAATTGGCCAAGAATAATGTCATACCCATCAAAAGAACCGTAAGAATTGTTTTCGTTTTCATATCATCCCTCTTTGTTAAAAAAACGTCTCACTTGGGTAATACTCAAGGTCCGTGCCACCCGGGGCCCCCCAAGGCCTGCGTTTATTTTGATCTGAGTGTCTCGATTTGGAACATCGGCCAAGTTGGACGAAAAATGTTAGACAGTCGTTAGTTCCCCAATTCCACAATCCTGCAACATTTAGGGTCTAGAATTTCTTTATAAGCACTGGAGAAGAATTTATGACAGAGGATATGCAACTACATATATTACTGAGAAAGCTGACGATTGATTTTGAAACGGCCCTGGAGGAGTTCTTTCAGGAGTACAAACTAACCACCACGCGATTCATCATTCTGAACCTTCTTTATAATAGTCCTGATGGAATGACTCCAACAGAGACTGCCAAGGCGGTGGGGGTTACCAATGCGACGATTTCAGCCATCATATCGAATTTGAAACAGATTGGATGGATTGATTCCCGTCAAAAGTTGGGGGACAGTCGCTCTTACAGCATCGTTTTGTCAGACTCAGGTCTGGAACTCATGAATAAAGTCCTGCCAGTTTATAATCAAAACATCAGTCAAATGTGGTCCCAGTTCAGCAGCGATGAGAAACGGAATTTAGGGAACTTAATGACTCGAGTCAGTCAGCTGGTCGGGGTCATGAGCAAGAACAATTAACTCGAGTTATCAAATGGTTATACCGATAAGATACCTATGAAAAAGGGTCTTATTGTTTTAGGAATCGCACTTGTGGCGGCCTTTCTTTTTAGGGAAGGTCAGCGCGAGGGCGTATCGACCCTGGCGAAGAACACCGGTAAGTCCTTGGAAGTTCAAACAGAGAAACTACAAAGCCTGGATAGCAATACCAACGTGAGTGGACAGACTCCGCAACCTGTAACTCCGGCTCCTTCAACAATGCCATTAGCCTCTGTCGAGGCGCCTCAGCAAATGCAGGCTCGGGAAATTGTTTCGCGCGATCAAACGCGACAAGTGCAAAAGTACGCTCAACCGGGTACAGAAGAGTTAAGAAGCAATTCGATTCTTAGAGCTTCGCCCTGGAAAGTATGGACGGGTGTTCGTGCAGTTCCAAAAGTGAATGTGGAGCCGGGCGATGAGGTTGTGGGACTGACATCCGGCTACGCGATCATCAAAGACGGGACGATGTTCGGCGATGATCAAAATTTTTCTTTGAAAAATCCGATGGTGGTTTTTGACGAGAACTCCGGTCGAGTCGGAGTTGTGCCTGGTCGGGTTAAACTGACTTTGAAGGACACCAAGTTCATGACATCCATTCAGAAGGAATACGGCCTGAGTGTGGTGAATCGATTTCCGCATCTGCGACTATTTTTTGTTACTTCGTCGTTGCAGAACTTTGATTTAAGTAAGTTGGTTGCTTTTTTAAAAAAAGACAAACGAGTTGAAAAAGCTGATCTAGAGATTGTGAGTGGCAACCGTGTTAAGAACTAAAAAGATTCTCTCAGCTTTATTGCTTGTATTCAGCAGTGTCACCTTGAGTGTGCTGCTGGTGAATTGCAATGGCGGTGGATTTGAATTGGCTTCTACCTGTTTTAATGACGGTGGAGATCCGCTGTTCCCGTATGCCTGGCATTTGGCCAATTGTGGCCAGCAAGGTGTTTCCAGAAACGGCGGCACCAGTGGCGTGGATTTAAATCTGCGCGCGACGTGGTCTGCAGGAATCTTGGGGAATGGTGTGAAGGTCCGGGTCTCTGACGATGGACTCCAGCACACTCATGAAGACCTGAGTCCAAACTTTCAGACGGTTCTTTTGCGTTCAAGAGACTACACGACGGGAAGTCCCTATGACTTCGCGACAGCGCCGCCAAATGATTGTCCCAACGCAGATCCATCTCTGTCCGAATATGATGATCATGGGACCGCGGTGGCAGGTCTAATTGCGGCGGCCGGTGGCAATGGTGTGGGCGCGCGAGGTGTGGCTCCTAAAGCTCAGTTGAGTATCGCAAATCTTTTAAGCTGTGCTGTCACCCAATCTGACGCCATCATTTTGGATCAAGCGACGGGTACGGACTTCGATGTTCTTAATATGAGCTGGGGAGTGGATCAGAATTCATTGCCGGAAATTTTTGATGATTACGAAACACAACTGCATTATGCGGTGACTAACTATCGCAGTAACAAAGGCGCGATTCTTGTGAAGGCGGCAGGTAACTTCTTTAGGACGGAATGTCATCATACTGCCTCCAATCCGAATACGACCAGTACTTGCGTGGGAAATTCCAACTTGGATGGTGACAACTCCAATCCGTACCAGATTCTAGTGGCTGCACTAAATGCCCAAGGCTATGCTTCCAGCTATTCATCACCCGGTGCAAACATCTGGGTGTCGGGATTCGGAGGGGAGTTTGGCTATACGAACCCGGCGATGGTGACAACCGACCGGACAAGTTGCAGTGATGGATATTCTTTTACCGGGGCCTCCAACACTGTTTCATTCGAAAATGGAACCTCACCTAATAACAATTGTAATTACACCGCGACATTCAACGGAACTTCATCTGCTGCGCCAACGGTTTCAGGGGTGGCGGCGCTTCTTTTGGAAGCGAATCCGAATCTTACGTGGCGGGATGTGAAGTACATTCTTGCAAAAACTGCGGTGCCGATGGATTACGTGACAACGGGTTCCATCCGTCACCCATTGGGAACTTCGGTTCCATCTGGGTACGCTTGGGAATTGCCTTGGCGTACGAACGGTGCTGGCTTCAAATTTCATAATTGGTACGGATTTGGAAAAGTGGACGTGGATGCGGCCGTTTCTATGGCAAGGTCCTATAGCACTTCACTGGGCACATACTTTGAGAGTCCTTGGTTGTCATTTATGGGTTTGAATTCGGATATTCCTGCAGGGAGCATAGCTGGTGCGACCGATACTCGTAGCATAACAGTGGGCACCGACCAGGACGTAAAAATTGAAAGCGTGCAAATTCGTCTTCAGGTCACCCACGCAGATTTATCAAAAGTGGCGATTGAGTTAACTTCGCCTTCCGGCATGCGCAGTATCATAGTAAATATGCACAACTCATTGACCACCGTTGCAAACTATAACAATCAGGTTTTCTTAACGAATGCTTTTTACCAAGAGCGGTCGTCTGGGGTATGGAATATCAAACTGGTCAATGCCAGCGGCACGGGTACTTTGACAAGCTGGGGAATCAAATTCACCGGCGTGAAGTAAAAAAAAAGGCCCCGGAAGGGGCCTTTCGCGTTATTGAACTCCTGCTGATTCGCGTGGAGGTCTTTCTCCTCTACCGGGACCACCAAAGCGAGTCGGTGGTTCAATGCCTTTTTCTTTTAAACAAGCATCCATGGCAGTTCGTTGCTCTTCAGTGGGCGCTGTCGGTCTTTGGCCGGGCTCGGGGCGTTCCATGCCTGCAGCTTCAGCACAGGCTTGAAACGCGGCTCTTTGTTCGGAGCTGGGGCCGCCGCCGCGAGGTCTTTCAGACTGTTGAGCCAGGGCAAAGGATGCTGAGTGCAATGAGATGATGGATACCGCTGTCATCAGGATCTTTTTGGAAATTTTCATAATATCTCCCTTTTTGGACTTTGAAATTAGGGGGCTTTGCGAGTCCCTCAACTCGGGCCCCATGTGTTAATGCTAGGCGGGGAATGTTGAAGGAACGTGGAGATCGCTATTATTTTTGATTTGCTCGACTAACAGGTCTCAAAGTGAGACGTGGAATGACCCGGTATATTGCATGAAATAGCGAATTCTATTTAGGAAATTCCCAAAATTAGCCGATGACGTTAGTGCAGCCCGGGGGGAGAACGTATGAAATCTATTAAAAAAATTCTGGTGGCAAGTGGTACTGTGGTGGCTTTGGCTGCTGTCGCGGTGAGCTTTCAAAACTGTGCTCCGGGTGCTTCTGATGATGGAGCAAGCAATACTGTTGCAGCGGACGGTTATTCTGGTGATATCTACTATCCATCCAGTGGCAGTCCGATTGTTTTGACGGCCGGTCAGAACATCACTCTTAAAATTTCCAAACCTGCCAATCTAAGCGATCTTAGCAGCTATTATTGGGTGATCTATGATACGACGGTTACCGCTGCGTACATAGGAACAATCACTCAAAGTGGAAGTTATTTCTATGTGTCTTTGCAGGTGAAGGCAGATTTAAGCTCGCAAAAAGATCTGCGCATTTATCTGTATAATCCAACCACGAAAACATATCTTGATGGTAACGGGGTTAAAATCAGCCTTCGTCCTTCGGTAAGCAATCCTTATTCTTCAGACTACGTCACAGAGATTTGCAGTTTGAAGCAGAACTCTGCACCTACATTCTCTTTGAACAAGGCCGCAGCGTCTTCTTCAGCTCTTTATATCTTTGATAATGGGGCGGGTGTTGGTAATACATCTTGCAGCATTGGTGGTGTGGCATACAACTGTCTTGCGCCTTCTTCTTGGCCAAGCAATTGGAACTCCTCCACGTTCACAGTTCAGGCATACAACCGTTGCGGTGTTGCGAGAACTGCTACTTTCTAGAGTTTACAAAATTTCTAATTTAAAAGAAGCGAAAGCCCTCGAGAGAGGGCTTTTTTCGTTTCTTGTAAAATGAGCCTGAGTCGCGCAGCCCGGAAAAGCTGTGTCATGTTTTATATGTAACTAAAAATAAATTGACGGCGTTTTCTTCTCTCGTAAATAGGCTGTGCCGATTCAAATATAATTTTACGCGACTGGTGACGTAGGGAGAGTTTTTGATCAATACCGGTGATCCTATGAGCTTCAGCCAAAGTTTAAATGGCATTTGTTTCGGCCAACCTCATTCATAAAAA
Organism: Bdellovibrio sp. HCB288; assembly: GCF_047305935.1. Classification (GTDB taxonomy): domain Bacteria; phylum Bdellovibrionota; class Bdellovibrionia; order Bdellovibrionales; family Bdellovibrionaceae; genus Bdellovibrio. Next base: position 159,432 of record NZ_CP178619.1, on the reverse strand, counting down.
ACCTTAAAAATGCGTTTTAAATATCGTGATATACCTTCTTTCAACAAAGGAGAATCCCGATGAATTTTACACATATTTCAAATCAGGAAGTCTTGAATCGCTTAAAAAAGCTTGCGCACACGGAGCGTAAAATCACACATTTGATTTTGTGGCATCTGGTGGAGGTTGAAAATCGGAAGCTACATTTGGAGTTGGGTTATGCTTCCTTGTTTAAATATTTAACGATGCATTTGAAGTATTCAGAGGACGCTGCTTATCGTCGTATGCAAGCCGCAAAATTATTTAAGAAAGTTCCGACCGTCGAAAAGGCCCTAGAGACTGGCGAGTTGAACTTAACACAACTCCAACAGGTGCAAAAATGCCTTAATCTAGAATCACAAAATGGCAAAATAGTCTCAGTAGAACAAACGGAAAGCATTTTGGTGCAAATTCAGAACAAATCCAGTTTTGAAACTCAAAAAGTTTTGGCGGTTGAATTTAATCTGCCTGCGCAACAATATGAATCATTAAAACCTCAACAGAATGATTCGACTCGTTTAGAAATGACTTTGACAGCAGAACAAATGCGTCAACTTCAAAAGGCTAAAGAATTGTTGTCGCACGTGTTGCCGAATCCATCATGGGCGGAGTTGATTGGCTATTTGGCGCAAGCTCAAATTCAGAAAAGATTGGGAAAGTCCGAAACAGTGGTATCTGAAATGACAGCGAAAACAACAGACATACCAACGAAGCGTAAATCAGTCCGCAAACATATTAAGCTCAGTGTAAAAAGAATGTTACTTCAGAAGTGCAATCACACCTGCGAGTACAGTCATCCAATAGCAGGCCGTTGCCATAGCAAATATCAACTGCAAATAGATCACCGCGTGCCGCTGGCATTAGGGGGAACCGATGAGATTTCAAACTTGCGAGTTTTGTGTCGGCAGCACAACTTAGCCGAAGCTCGGCATGCCCATCTTCCAGGGCCACCGATTCCCAGTCGTTGACGCGGCTTTTCGGTGTTGCCCAGCGACTGGCTCCTTCTATCGGCCGGTTCCCATGATGACCGAGGTTCCTGTAAGTGTCGTAGAACTGTTCGGTGCGGGCACCACTCCCGGGATTGTAATGCCGCTATTATAGGTATTCGTGTACGGCGATGTATATGTATTTAAATAGCTACTGGGTAAAGTGTAACCACTCGACGAAGTCCCCATGATCACACCGCCTGGCAGAGTGGTGGTGGCCGTTGTCAGACCCGTGGGGGAAATATAGCTGTTGCCGGTATTGTAAGTTCCGGTGCCACCATAAACGCCGCTGTAGGATTGCATCATGCTCATTTGATAGTTCAACAAGGCCATTTGCTGTTGCATCGAAGCCATCGCAGAGTATTGCGAGCTCATCCCATTCATGCCGGTCATGCCATACATATTGCTCATACCGTTCATCCCATACATGCCGTTCATTCCGTACATCATCGATGGATTAAGACCCATCATCGAATTCATACCCGACACTCCAGATATTCCATACGGAGATCCCATACCGGTGTAAATTCCGCCACTCATCATTCCATACATGGAGCCCATGCCATTCATACCACTCATCGCTCCCATGGTATTCATGCCACCCATCATCGAGTTGCCGCAGCCAAATCCTCCTTGACCGGAGCCACTGGTCAAGGCTCCGTACATTCCCTGCATCATATAGGGGTATCCAAAGCTCGATTGAGTCGGGTATCCCAAGTTGGCATTGGCGTCTGTGATCATTTCGTTGGTTTTGTAGTTGGCATACATGGAGGCAACACCAGTTGCGACACCAGCCACTAATTCCGCCGTATTTGATTGTGGCTGCTGGTAGTTGTAATTGTTATTTTTAGCCATACATTCTGTGCAGACAGTACCTTCTGTGGATTGGTCCTGGCGTGTATCCTGAATTTCCTCTTGCAGTCGTTCAATCTGGCTGTTTAGATCCTCGATCTCCGTTTGAATTTTTGTGGACTGATGAGAATTGGAGCGATAGCTGGAAATCGCGGATTTGCACTGCGAGGTTCGCGCACTAGAGCCATTGGCGCGGTATTTTGAATTGTCGCAAACTGAGGTGACCACAGCTCCGGATCTGTTGGCATCGCAATATTTATTCCATTCAGTGGTAGAAAAGACTTGAAGCTCCAGCATGTTGTCATTAGCGCCGCGAGTGACATTTTTTTGACGGCGTGGCGGGCGCATGCCCTCACCTTGAGGAGGCATACCGCCGGAAGGCGGCGACATTCTTCCACCTGATGGTGGAGAGGGGCGGTTGCCTTCTTCCGTGATCTCCGTGGATTCTTCATTGGAAAATTCCAAATCTGAATCATCCATGTCGGTGGACACCATTGGTTCGTTTTCACGTTGCTGATTCTCAACCATGTATTCAGAACAGCGGCGGGAGCTGTCCATGTGCGCCATCAGGAAGTCAGCGTACTCTTCGGAAATATTATTATTGATATCTGATTTGGCCCGTTTAAGCTCGCGATCGATTTTTTTCTTTTCAGATTTTTTCTCGGTGATTTCTTGTTTAAGTTCACTGATTTCCAGGCGCAGTTCCTGAATATCATCGGATTCAGAGTTCATGGCCTGGACGGGGCGCTGTTGATAGGAGCAGCCCTGATTAGCACCCCAGTAGCCCGTGCCCATCATCGTGGGACTCATCATTTGTGCCCACGAGGGGAATGTCATCAAAGTGAATATTGCAACGAGGATCCTGGAAAACATAATGCCCGCCTTTGTATATCACCAAGGTAGCGGGCAAGTGTTTAAAGACTGTGGACTAGGACTTAGGAAACCAAAATGAAACACGACCACCGGAATTGATGATGTTCTCAGCTTTTAATTCTCCTCCGTGAAGCTGAATGATCTCTCGCATGATCACGGAGCCAATGCCGACGGAGATTCGTTTGCCAGACGAACCATCGGATAAACTGCGACTGGCTTTTTTGTGACCAAACTCCTTGAGTGAGGATTCTGAAAATCCAGGTCCGTCATCAGTGATGGCAAGATTCAGTTTGGGGCCACCGTTGGTGATGCTAATATGCACCTCTCCCTTGGCAAAGGAGGAGGAGTTTTCAAACGCATTTCTTAACAGGCGGTCCACCAGCTTTGATGAACCCATGACATTTGCCTTGGAGGCATCCAACGTGCTGTCGATTTTAAATTTCAAATTTGGATAACGGTTCTTAAACACCGTCACCTGATCCTGTACGCGTTCCAGTAAGTTGATCTCTTCGGTGCCTGCTGAATATTTTGGTTCGGTGATTTGCGCCAGGAACAACAAATCCTCAACCAGTTTTCCAAAGTATTCCACTTCCGAAAAACACAAGGAGACAATTTCCTGCCGTTTCTCAGGCGCAAGTCGACCTTCTCCGACTTCCAGCGTTTCCAAAAAGGTCTGCAAAGAGGCCAGGGGAGTGCGCAGGTCGTGTGCGAGATCCTGCAAAAGTTGACGGCGGGCCTGATCGGCTTTGCGTAAACTTTCAACCATGCTTTCCACATCGCCTGCCATTTGATTGAAGGCTTGAACCAGTGGTCCCAATTCCTCCAACTTTTTTGTGGGCATACGTGCCGACAGATTGCCATGACGAAGTTCATTCAGAACATGGAAGGCTTCGTTGGCGCGATCGCGATAGCGGGAGAATTGATAGAGCAAGGCCACACCCACTGAGATCAGAGTGAACACAATTAAAAAGCCAATTGTGATGAAGAGTGGGTTTTTACGACTCATGTTTGGTGGCGGTAGAGGAGCTCCTTTGTGCGGTGGTGGCGGCCGCATTTCTCCAGGATGTGGTCCCCTAAAATCACCAGGACCGCCCGGAGGAGGAGGTGGTGGTTGGTCACCCATGGGTGCACCGAAGCCAGGAGGCGGACGAAAACGATGGACGAAGTAGACATCGGCAAACTTCGTTTTTGCGACTTCAATTTTGGGAGGTCCAAAATTGGACTCGCCGAAGCGAACCGATTTATCCTGAGACATGGTCTCAAGATCTGAATCATTCAAAGCTCGCGGTAAAACAATTTCTCCGTTGACCAGGCTTTTTCCTGATTTATCGACGATATCAAAACGCAAAAAGTTATCCGAAGTGTTGCTATCCTGAAGCTTTTTGAAAGCAACAAGGGGATCGTTATCCAGTTGTTGATAAACGTTGCGGAACAAATGGTTGGGAGGTCGCACGAATTGGACTTGGGAGGGTTTGTCCAAATAGGAAACCAGCCACGTCGAGCCAAATGCCATAAAAATAAAAACGATGATGATTGAAACAAAGATAAAATAGTTTCTGCCAAACAAGGAGCGGGTGATCATACCAATTTCTCCAGTCGGTAACCTTGTCCATAGACGGAGTTGATTTTCACATTCTGAATACCGTTCTTGGTAAGTTTGGAACGAATGTGGCTGATATGGGAGTCAACGGTACGGTCAAAGAGTTCTTCTCCCGATGACAAACTGGATATCAGCTTTTCCCGGGAGATAATTGTTTCGGGATTTTCAAAGAAAACACGCAGGATTTCAAACTCACGACGATTTAGATTCACCAGGCTGTCTTCAGTTTTTAGAACCTGTTGATTTTTAATAAGGGTTAAGCCGGCGAAACGCAATAAATCCAAAGTGGGCTTGCGGTCATTGAGTTGATTCTTGATCCGCGCCATGATTTCTTTTTGGCCGAATGGTTTACGGATGTAATCGTTGGCACCATGCTCAAACCCACGAACGACACTTTCCTCATCCGTGCGAGCAGTCAGGAACATGATTGGAGTTTGAATGCCTTCACTGCGCAACCATTCACAGAACTCATAGCCATTTCCGTCCGGAAGGTTTACATCCAGCAAAAATAAATCGATGCCCGGTTGAGTTTTGAAAACCTCACGACCAGCTGCCAAAGATTTGGCCCAATGAACTTGAAATTGATCAAGCTCAAGCTGCATTTGAATTGCTTTGCCCAGGATAGGGTCATCTTCAAGAAGAAAAATTTGTACAGCCATAATCACTCTCTAAGGTATCAAAATATACCCGTACCATTAAGTTCCATTTTGCAGCAGGATTATGGAGTGAGTGTGGAGCTGGACCTTTGTCTCACTTCGAGACAATTTTGAAATGTGTGAAAAGAGGAGCCAAGTCGGACCTTGGCTCCTCTTGATTGGATAAGGACTATGGTCTCAAATCGTCCAGGCATTTCATTGCCGGATCACGTTGCTCGGGATTCAGAATGTCAAAGAAGACCTTCATTTGGAAGTCGCCCATTAATTTACCCATTGCGATGGCTTTTGAACCCACATCAGCCTGTGCTGCGGCTCCGTCTTCTTTGGTAGAAGTCGCGCTGCTGAAAGTTTTTTTCATATCTGAAAGTGACTTTCTAAGGTCGGTGCGCATGGCTTTGCGTTGGTCATTGAACTCCAGGAAGGCATCACGAAGTGCCATCTGTTGTTCTTCAGTCGCCTTTACAGCTTTACAGGAGGCCGGTGCTTCTGGCTTCTTATAGATGATTGTATCCACCATGGATACTGTAAGTTCCTGAGGTGTTGTCGCCATGGAAATGGTTGGAGTCACGAGTGCTGCAATGACAGCCAGTTGAGTAATCTTTTTCATTATTTGTATCCTCCTATTTATGTTGGAGTCTCGATTCAAGACAATATTCGGTAAAAAGAAAAGACGAACTCGTGTTTTTTGTTGAATTGAATAGGGCGGAAATGCGGTAAACTGTGACTAGTCAAATTCTTGTATATCCCCGAGTTTGGCTCGCGTTTACACAACGAATGTTGTGAAACAAGTTCTGGGCTAGGAAAGTTTTCTTCCAGTTGCGGAGTGGCAAAATTTAAGTACAATTCATTTTGTATCGGGACTTAAGGGAGTATTTGTGACAGTCGAGCAACAATTGAACGAAGCACGTCAACGTATTGGATCCATCATGGCAACGGTAGTTAAAGAAATGACTTCTTGTAAAGAGAATGTGGAAGTCACTTTTTCTTGCGGGGAGAAAACTACGATATACAAAGTCGACCTTCCGCAAGAGTATCGCGGTAAGTTGATTGGGGCTCAGGGTAAGAATATTTCGTCCCTAAGAAATATACTGGGCGCGATGGCGGGGAATCATGGGTTCCGCGCAATTATTGAGCTGGTGGTTTAAGTCTTAATTAGGACGGCATCGGCGAAAATCGAAAATGGAAGTTTTAAAAACATAAAAGGCACCTTATGGGTGCCTTTTATGTTTTTAAAAGCAGCAAACCTAGGAGTGATGACTGCGAATCATCCATGCTGCTTTTTCGTGGAAGCTGATCAAGTCTTCGTACAGAGTCACAGCACTGGTTTCCTCTTCTTGCTCCGCTGTTTCAAGGCGGGCTTTGTAGAGCTCTGCAAGTGTGGTGTGATCGGCTGTTAGTATATCGATCATTTTTGTAGCACTGAGTTTTTCATCAGTACACTCTTCCACATCAGCTAATTTTTTAAAAGCTTGAAAACTGCCGGGCGCTGGCGACTTCATGGCGCGCAGTACTTCTGCGGAGCGATCCACATACTCGGCAATTTGTTCGTATTGCTTTTCGAATAGTTTATGCAGTGAAAAGAACAAAGGACCCTCAACATTCCAATGGAAGTTTTGGGTTTTTAGTTGTAGTAAGTAAAGATCAGCCAGAGTTTTCTTCAATTCACCCACCGTACCGGTTTGGGTGCTTTTGTCTGAATCCTTCTGTGAGCCTTTCGCAGTGGCTTTATTGAAGGTATGGACTGTGCCGGCTGAAGATTCTTTTTGTGCTCCGTATTTCATAATTTCCTCCTAGGACAAAACCAGATGACGTCCATAGGATAGGCCTTTGAAAGCTAAATGAAAAATCTTCTTTTGCTATGGAGTATATAGGCTAAAACTATGTGTTGTGTGGCACTAACTGCGATGGCCTAAAGGATTGTCGACCTTGAATTGCTGTTTTGATTTTTGTAGAGGAACATCTTTCGGTAGCGCTGCGATAATGGTGTCGATCAGGGCCTTCAAAAGCGCTTTGCGCTGAAAATGAGGGCCATGCAGCAGGCTGACTTCCCGAGTGGGGATAGGTGCAGTGAAAGGCTTTAAGCGTTTCTTATCGCGCACGTCATCAGTCGCGAGCAAGGGAAGCAGGGTAAAACCGTCACCTTGATCAACCAGCTTTTTCAAAGTTTCCAGGCTGCCACCCTCGAAAGAAAAGTTCGTGGTCGCGTTTTCATTTTTTCTGCTTTTACAAAGCCCCAGGCTTTGTTCCCGAAAACAATGTCCTTCGCTGAGCAATAACATTTCATTTAAGGACAGATCTGACTCGTCGACATGTTTTTTTTGTAACAAAGGATGATGCGGAGAGAAGTACGCCGTGAACGGTTCGTAGAAAAGTACTTTCGAGGCAATATTGATATCATCAATGGGCGTTACCGCGATTCCTATGTCCAGGGAGTTGTTGCGAATTTTCTCCACAAGTAGCTGCGTTTCCATCTCGTCGATCACCAGATGCACATCCGGGAATTTATTCATGAATTTATTCAGAAACAGAGGCAATAAATAGGGAGCCAGTGTGGGAATGATGCCGATGCGTAAAGTTCCACTGATGGCGCCTTTGTTTTCAGCGACGATCTCGCGAAGATGCTGCGAACTTTGAACTACAATTCTTGCTTGTTGCAGTACCAACTCTCCCACCTGAGTAGGACGCACGGGTTGCTTCGTGCGGTCAAACAAAATGACATTGAGTTCGTCTTCTAGCTTTTGAATCTGCATGCTAAGTGTAGGTTGTGTAACGTGACACTGAACAGCCGCTTGGCTAAAACTCCCGGTATCACCAACAGCTAAAATGTATTCAAGTTGTGTAAGTGTCATGAGTAAAGAGTGCACTTGCTCAATAGGGCGCGCAAGGGAAATAAGGATCTGAGGATGGAACAATATCAGGATTTGCTGCTAAAAAGATCTCTGCCATTGTCTGAACAGGTTGTTGAGGCTTACTACCGACACCCAAGACACTTGTTTATACCGGAATATACACTTCAGGAAGCTTACGAGGATATTCCTTTGCTGCTGTATAAAAAGGGAACCTTCGTTTCCACGATTTCCCAACCCAGCTTCGTGATGCGAATTCTTGATATGCTTCAGCTGGCACCCGGCCAAAAAGTTTTTGAACTGGGAGCAGGCTCCGGTTGGAACACCGCTTTGATTTCTTATATCGTCGGAGCGGAAGGTAAAGTCGTCAGTACGGAAATTATTCCCGAGGTGGCTGACCGGGCTCGTGGCATTTTGGATCAAATGCGTATCACCAACGTCAAAGTCTTAACGGGTGATGGGTTTGAAGGGTATCAGGCGGAAGCACCCTATGACCGCGTGATCTTCACGGCCGGTTCCTTTGAGTTACCTCAGCGGATATTTGAACAACTCAAAGAAGATGGATTGATGATTTTCGTAAAAAAGCAGGAAAAAAAGAACGACATGCTTCAATTGATCAAAAAGGTTCAAGGGCAAATGCAAGTTCTGAATTCCATTCCCTGTTCGTTTGTCACTGTGAATCGCTCTGGCGAGTCCCGCCTTCAAGACGGGACCCTGTAGACTTTAATGTTTAGGAGTTATGTCGGGACGGGTGTTCGGATCCTTAGTGGATAGTTCCATGATCCGTTCCTCTTTTTCCTTATCAGGAGTTGGTGTCGTCTCTTCGGGTTCATCATAAAGGTGGTAGCGCGAGGCAATTTCTGCAAATCTCTCGCTGGCATCCTCAATGCGCATACCCACCTTTTTTTCCAAAAGATCGACAATCCTGTTGGAGTTACCCCGAGTGCTTTCCAACTCACTTTCAGTAAGCTCATGCCATTTTTCCATGAGCTCTCTTTTTAAATCCTGCCAAGCATTTCCCGGTGTAACCATAATGTCTACTCCTGAATTTTAGGTTCGATAACCAAGTCGATACGACGGTTTTGTGCGCGGCCCGCAGCGGTGTTGTTGCTGCCGATTGGTTTTTCATCACCCAATCCAATAGCGTCAACTCCAGTAGCTGGTGTTCCGTTGGCGATCAATTGTTTTTGCACGGCCTGGGCGCGTTTCTCGGAGATGCGCATGTTGACATCGTTGCTACCTGTTGAATCTGTATGACCTTGAACTTCAATTTTGGATGTTGGGATTTCTTCCAAAACTGATTCAACTTTGGTTAGCAATGCTTTGTTGCTGGCCGAAAGGTTTGCGCTGCCAGAAGGGAAATTCAAGCCTTTCAGGCGGACAGTAACTTTGCCGTCTTGTGCGAAGACTTCGGCATCCTTGGCATTCAGCTCACTGCGGATTCTGGTCGCTGTTGCTGCTGCGGCTTCCGTAGTGCGTGCCGCTTGCAATTGTTTCTCCGCAGCGGTGAGTTCACGGGATTGAGTGGAGGTCTCTGAGCGCAAGCTGGAAATTTGACGTTGTTGTTTTTCAGTTTGCAACACCAGCGCCTCAGTATTTCCGGCATTTACTTTAACCATCACTTCAGCCAGGTGATCTGATGCTTTGGTTGCATTGGACGCTGAACGCGAAATGCCTGTGGTGTTGCGGGGATCGGCTGCAATGAGTTTCATGGTCTCGTTGTATTGACCACGTGCCAGGCCCAATGAGCGGGGAGCCTTTTCAGAGGCCTTGTCTTTTTCCGCAGCTTCAATTGTGCTCTTCGCACTGCCCAAGTAACGCTTTTCCACAGAATCGCGTTCCAACTGACGATAGGATGCCACGAGATCAGAGCCTCGTTTGTCGGCGGCCTTCAAACTTCCTTTTTCAACATCGGAAGTCACGTTTTCAAGTTTGCTTTCCAGTTTTTTCCATTCTTTTGGGTACATTTCAGGTGCGTTGGCAGCCAAGGCCCCTGAACGTGCATCCACAATCGGTCCGATGGACTTGCGTGCAATGTCAGACTTCGTGGCTCCTTCTTGCAGCCAGCCTCTGGAGTAAGAAACCTGTTCCAGGATATCTGCAGCTTTGTCTTTGTCTGCGATGCCCTCTTTAGCTTTGTTCAGGGCTTTCTCAGCATTTTTGAAGTTGTCAGGGGAAAGGACGTCCATTTGCTTTGAACGGGCTTCATTTAGAAGCTGTTCAGTTTGTGTAACTTCAATCATTGGATCTGAGGTGTCAGGTAAAGCTGAGTAACTTGGTGGTTTGCTGGCACAGCCGATAATTCCGATAACAAAGGCAGATGATATAATCACCTTAGTGCAAAGGGACGACATAATTCCTCCTGTAATAGATATTGGGACTTGTAACCTGCAAACAGGCTAAACCTCCTGTTTTAGAGTCTTCAAGAAAAAGCTGGTTGAAGGTGTCAATAGCTGACGATAGACACCGGACCTTAACAACCTTGGGCGTAATTATTGCGTCGTGGAAATTTAAAAAAGAAAAGAGTGGGATTATTCTTCTTCGGCTTTTGCCAAAAGTAGTTGGCGATTTTTGATCTGAATGGAGCGGCCCGTGGATTGATCCACGATGCCTTCTTTTTCAAAATTCGCCAGTGTGCGAATCACAGTTTCGGGAGTGGTCCCAGCCCACTGTGCGATTTCTTTTCTGGTCCAATTCTGTTGCGGGAAATTGTCTTGTAAAAACAAAATAGCATCGGCAACTCGGGCCGCGGCGTCTTTATCCATCTGACCGGTCCATTTAGCCTCGGCCAAACGCAAGTCACGGGAGAGGTATTCCAAAAACTGCATGGCCGCTTCCGGGTGATTGCGGAAAAGTGCCAGAATTTCAATCTTCGGAATAAAAGAAAGAACAGTGTCTTCAACCGCAATCGCCGAAGCATAGTAGTTTTCGCCAGCAAACAAGGCGCGGTAACCGACAAGTCCACCGGGTCCGATCAATCGCAAGGTGTGAGCAGAACCACTGGAAGAGGATGAATCCAGTTTAATAAGCCCGGTGTTGATTTTATAAAGCCCGAGTGGCTCGCCGCCAGCCTCAAATATAGTCTGTCCAGCCTTGTAACGCCTAAGTGTCTCGGCTCTATCCAATAAATCCTGAAGTTTCATGAATAACAGCGTACCAAATAGTTTTCAGTTAGCGAATGATTTTTGCTTAAAGCCTTATCTAACAGGACGCTGTCAGAGGGGTGTTGGTATTCGGAGGTATTCAGTCGTTCCGCGGCGGCCCATTCCTCTGCCGTGAAACTCCAGCTGGTCAAAACACTTTGGAAACAGTTTTTGAAATCTGCTTCCAGGCCAGGTGGCAGATTTTGCTTCATGTCCTCAGAGGTTTTGCGTTTGTAGAACCCCAAAAGCACGGCTTTTAGTGTTTTTAACAAGTGCAAGGGCACAGAATTCATGTCGGACATAAGATAGTGAAATTCGTTCTTGAACAGATCATCTTCCGTGAGCATGTCATTGATCTGCTGCAGGCTTAGAACGTGCAAAAGGTTTTTGCAGAAATGCACTTGTGCCGTGGCGCGGATCGGGTCATGAAAGAAATGATCGGCATGGATCAGATCATGAACAATAAACCCCAAAACATCCCTTCCGTCTTCCACGAAGGAGCCGATTTCATGGGGCTGAATCAGCATGCTGACACAACGTTGTCCCAAGGCTTGCATTTTAAGGACATCGAACGCGGAAGGGATTTCCGTGGTTAATTTCAAATTATAGTGGCCCGTTTGCCACGAGATTACCGTTCTTTGAGCTGAAAAAGGAACTGATCGCCAGCTGCGCGCACAATATGCATTGACAAAATTTGCTTCGGTATCGAGGTGGCTTAAACTTTTGGCTCCTGCCAAGTGAGCAGGCAAAGAGTCGCGAAGCACCGAGATCACTCTGTGACCGGAAATACCTGAGCGGGGAGCGCTGGGTAAGGGGAGATTGTGCAGCCCGCCTAAAAAATCCTGTGGACGTCGTAAAAAGCAAAAAACTAAAAGGTAAGTGCACACCATTTCAACATCGCTGAGATGTTTGTTACGCCACATCGAAATAAACGGCGCAAGAGCAGTGATCGCTTGCTGTGTGTTGTTTTGCAAAAATGTTTCGTCCAATAGACGATGGCGAAATCGCCCTGCTCGTAACATAATTTCTTTTCTAAGTTTCCACGGCTGACCGAATCCTAACACTTATATCCTTGCATTAGGTCTTTGGTCCTTCTTTAATATCTTTATAAGCAAAATAATACAAGACAGGGATGTCTTTTCGAGGGGGCCGTTAGATGATCAGAAAGCTTCTTGCCGGAGCACTTGTATCGATCTGCGCGTTAAATGTTCATGCCGAGATTTCGGATTATGAAGATATAAACGGAAATAATCCTCGATTTGACGAATACTACACTGTTTCCACTCAATCACCCACGAACCTTCACGATGCACCTAAAAACAGAATGGATCCATGGATTGCGGCTCAGGAGCTGTTTGATTCCTCTGCTGTGATCGGAGAGATCAAAGCCGCTGTTATTTCGCTTTTACACTTTGATCATCACAATGAGGACTATGGAAATGTGGGACAGCCCTACAACCGTAAAAGTCATTTTGGTGGTTGGATTTATCCAAGCCATGATAATTCGTGTTTGAACACACGGGGCTTGGTTTTGGCTCGTGATTCCAGTATTCCGGTGACGATGAATTCCAGCGGCTGTTCCGTGGTCAGCGGGCAATGGGCAGAGCCTTATACTGGCAAAACGGTGACTCAAGCTTCGGAGATTCAAATTGATCACTTTGTGCCGTTGAAAAATGCCTACGTCAGCGGCGCACATAAGTGGAATTATTCAAAACGCTGTTTATATGCAAATTTCATGGGTAATAACTTTCAGCTTCTGGCAACAGACGGGCCTGAGAACATGAGAAAAAGCGATAACACTCCAGAAAGATATATGCCACCCAATCGCGCGTACTCTTGTCAGTATCTGGCGCAGTGGTTGAAAGTGAAATTGATTTGGGATCTGGGTTTGACGCCACCGGAAAAGCAAGTTGTAGAAAATCTAGTTCAACAAAACCATTGTGATCCAAAGCAGTTTCAATACACAGTCAGCGAGCTTCAGACGCAAAAGCGACTTATGGTGGATAACGCCAATTTGTGCCACTGAAAATCAGCAACGCGTGTCCGCTTTTTTTAGACACGCCCTGGTTTTGTGAGTAGGATTCTACTCATGACATATACAAATCTAGAACTCATCGGAACGATATTTTTTGCGTTGGCAGTGATTCACACCTTTATGGTGGGTAAAATATTGCATTGGTCTCACAAGTTTCCCAAAGGGTCCATGACCAGCGGTGTTTTGCATTTGCTGGGAGAGATTGAAGCGGTTTTTGCGATTTGGGCCAGTATGTTCATGGTGGTTTATATTGCCATGGAAGGTTGGACGCCAGCGATCACGTATCAGAATTCCCTGGATTTCACCGAACCGTTCTTTATTTTTGCGATCATGGTGGTGTGTTCAACACGTCCGATTTTGACAATAGCCCGTCAGGCCATTCTTGAATTAAGCACGTGGATTCAAAAGATTCTGAAAACACCGGCCGTAACAACGGATCTTGCGGTGGTCTTGATTTTGGGGCCTTTGGCGGGAAGCTTTATCACCGAGCCTGCGGCGATGACCGTGACAGCCTTCATGCTGAATGCAATGTTGCAAAAAGAATCCAGCAAATTGATCTATGCGTTGATTGCAGTTTTGTTCGTGAATGTTTCTATCGGTGGGGCTTTGACTCCTTTTGCGGCGCCTCCGATCTTGATGGTCGCATCCAAATGGGGATGGGACTTTAATTATGTATTCACTCACCTTGGCTGGAAGTCAGCAATTGCTGTGGTGATCAATGCGATCGGTTTGGTCCTGATTTTCAAGAATGATTTTAAAGCGAATTGTATCACTTTGCGCGATGTTGAAAACAGAATGGCGGGTGGGCAGAAGTCAATTCCTTGGCAGGTTACTTTGATCCATTTGGCATTCCTTGCTGGCATCGTGGTGACAGGACATCATCGCAATGCCTTCCTTGGTATTTTCCTTTTGTTCTTGGGGGTCGCAGCAGTGACCACTCGTTATCAGGATTCACTTCGTTTGAAGGAAAGTCTTTTGGTGTCATTGTTCCTGGGCGGGATCATTCAATTTGGTGCTTTCCAAAAATGGTGGTTGGCGCCTCTCCTGGGCAGAATGAACGACATTGTACTTTTCAAAGGCGCTACATTGCTGACTGCAATCACCGATAATGCCGCGTTAACTTATCTGGGATCGCAAGTGGATTTATCTGATGCCAGTAAGTATGCGTTAGTTGCGGGGGCTTTGGCCGGGGGTGGTTTGACAATCATCGCGAATGCTCCGAATGCTGCAGGTTACTCGGTGCTCAGTCACAAGTTTCCGGGCGGCATAAAGCCTTTGAATCTATTGATCGCAGCGTTGGCTCCAACGGCGGTTGCGATAGTCTGTCTTTGGATGCTTTAGAGTTTAGGCAAAAAAAAAGGAACCCCGAGGGGTTCCTTTTTACTTAGAGCAAAGCTCGAAGTACTCAGACTAGTGAGCAGCTTCTTCTTTTTTCTCTTCAGTTTTTACAGCTTTTTTGCCGTGTTTTTTAGCAGCTTTTTTCTCAGCTTTTACTTCAGCTTTAGTTTCAGCAGCTGGAGCAGCAGCAGTTTCTGCAGGAGCAGCTGGCGCAGCAGCAGGAGCAGTTTGGTTAGCTTGAGCGATAACACCAGCGAATACAACAGACATCAAGATAGATGCGAATTTCATTGAAACCTCCAACGGTTCTTTTTGTTTTCCGATATTGGAAACAAAATTAGAGTAGCAAATAGAGTTAAATCTCTGATTAAAAGCATATTAAAAGTTTTTAATTTCAAACGAAAATATCGCACCATTTTTTTCTGGGTGATTGCGGGCACTTAGCTTAGCGTCGTGCAAATTGGCGATCTTTTGTGCGATGGCCAGACCTAGACCAAAGCCTTTTACGCGGTTTTCCACGGACGCGCCTCGCGAGAATCTTTCAAAGATAAATGGCAATTTTTCGTCAGGAATTCCCGCGCCATTGTCTTCGACCACCAGTTCTGTTTTCGCGTTCTTCCAAATCAGGGTGATGGTCACGACATCATTGTTGGGTGAATACTTGATCGCATTCTCAATAATATTGAAAACCAAATTCTCAAGAAGATCATTGTCGCCACGAACGGTTTTGCGATCTGCATCGGATTCGTTGTTGATATTGAATTTAAGTTTGATGCCTTTAGAACTGGCCAGCTTCTCACAGCGGGTGAGGGCTTCAAAAATCAATTCTTCCAGGGAAATTTCCTGCAGACTTAAAGCATCAAGGCCTGCATCTGCGCGCGCAAGCAGTAACATTTCCTGAACGATGTTTGCAAGACTGTCCACTTCCTGCAACGCACTTTTGGTGTATTGCTCCAGATCGATCTTGTTTTGTGTTTTCAAGAGCTCGATTTCCTGGCGCATGATCGTGAGGGGCGTCAGAAGCTGATGAGATGCGTCTGCGATAAAGCGCTCCTGGGATTGGAAGGCCTGTTCGATCCGATCCAGCATTTCATTCAGTGTGAGTGCCAGTTTTTTGACTTCGTCGTCAGCGACGGGCACGGGAACACGGCGGGACAGTTCGCTGGCTTTGATTTCCTTGGCGATATCAATCATGTGAATCACAGGAGCCAAAGCACGGGAAGACAAAAACAGTCCTCCCAAGGTGGCAATCAAAAGCACCACGGGAATACCGATTTCCAGAAGCGTCAGGCGTTTGCTGATTTGAGTTTCCAGCAAGGTCATCGGGACGGCAATTTGAAGTAAAAGTTGTGGGTTCGTGACGTTATCCAGAGGAAATGAAATCAGACGATACGAATCCGCCTCTGCCGATGGGATGTCATGAATATGTTCAATGGTGCGATAAGTGGCCTCTTCGCCGGCCCAGATTCGTTCGAAATCTTTTTTGTACGGGGGATTGAACTCTCCAAAGTTTCCCACGCGGGCCAATACCGCGCCCGAGCTGTGCCGTACTTGAATCAATGCTGTACCCAGTGGAAACGGCAGGATTTTTCCATGATCCAGTCTTAGCGGTGGAAAGTTCAAATCGCCTTTAACCCCGATCTCCACACCTTCGGAAACGTCCACGGAATAATTGAAAAGGGCGTCGTCGAAATCCTGCTGAAGATTATCGATCGACATTTTAAAAATGACCATGTTGAACAGAATCGTCGTTGCGCCAAAAAACACGACGAAAAACAGGGACAGGCGAACGCGAATGCTGAGTTTCGCAAATAGGTTACGGAGACTCTTTAAGTACATAGCCGGTCCCCACTACGGTATGAAGAAGTCTTTTGTTGAAGGGGGCATCAATTTTTTTGCGTAAAAGATTGATATAGACATCGATCACATTGGATTCGGAATCAAAGTGAATGTCCCAGACGTGCTCCGCGATCGAAACGCGACCCAATGGGCGTTCCGGGTGGCGCATGAAGTACTCAAGCAGCGCAAACTCCTTGGTCGTCAGCGAGATATCCTGGCCGGAACGACGTACTTTGCGTTGTAAAAGATCAAGTTCCAGATCGGCGTATTTTAAAACGTTCGTGATAGCGCCACTTGTCGAGCCTTTACGGCGAAGCAAAGCACGCACTCGGGCGTGAAGTTCATCAAAAGAGTAGGGTTTGGTCAGGTAGTCATCAGCGCCAGCATCAAGGCCGTTCACTTTGTCTTTGGTGGTGGAAAGAGCGGTGACCATCAGGATCGGGCCAGTAAATCCATCGCGACGGAAGTGCCGGGCCGTATCGATGCCATTCTGATCCGGAAGCATAACATCCAGAATGACCAGGTCGTAGTCGCCTTGAGCCATGTAAGACTCGGCAGATGTACCGCTTTCGGCAATATCAACAGCATAGCCGACTTCGTTAAGGCCTTTTTTAAGGAAGTTGGCCATTTTTGCCTGATCTTCAACAACGAGTATCCGCATGGTTTCCCCTACTGTGTGGGAAAAAACGTCTCACTTCCACTCGGGGATGGCAAGGGTAATGCTAGATGTCAGGGATTTCACCGAAGTCATACTCGTGCTTTTTTTTAAATCCAGAGGAGCTGGATTTTTCGACGCTGAGTATTCTTTTTTCGGAATCGGCGGTGACAGAGACCGGAGAACCTCCGGGTTCCCCGGAGTCCTGCAATTGTTTTAACACAGTGGCGTAAGACGGAATTCTGCGCGGCAGGGTGTAGGCGCCACGGGCTTTGTCGGAGTCAAAGAACACTTCCACTTCGTCGGAAATATCACGGACCACGCGCACTTTGGCAGTGAATGACTCGGATTTTTCCTGAGTGGCCTCGGACTCATAAATACGGGTATTGACCTTCTTGCTTTGGGCATGACCCGGATCCGATAGAAAAAGGAGAATAATCAAGCTGAGCATAATATGAGTTCCTCTAAGAGTTATTGTGCACGGAATTCGAAGCGTAAGTCCATCCTCCGTTATGGCCATCTTGTTTTGAGACGGCCGGCCGGGAGCGGTGGTAAGAGCTTCTAAATAGCCGATTGAATTCGATTTTTATTAAGAAACACTTGCTGATTTGCGCAACGCAGAGCAGACTTTTGTTAAGGGTCTGGATATGGACTCTTTTGGGAAATTGGAGCGTAGTGGAATTGGTGCATGTGTTGTTCGTTGATGACGAACCGACACTCCTATCTTTGTTCAAACAGGAAGTTTCGCGGCAGAGTCCCGCGCTGTCCTTCCATTATCATCTTGTCGCCAATGCTCATGACGTGCTGAAACAGTTGGATGGTTTCGGTAGTGCCCCTGTCCTTGTTGTGATTTCAAAAGTAACCACCCCGGAAATGGATGAACTGGCACTTTTGAAGGTTGTCCAAAGAAAGCACCCACGCGCAAAAATTTATATATGTACCGACGTGAATGCGCCCTATGTCCGCAAGGGAAATGAAGAGCATGGGGCTTTGAGATTTATTTCCAAACCGCTGAATTTTAAATCCTTATACGGGGCTATTTCCGAAGACTTCCTGAATCCGCTATTTTAGTTTCTGCTTGCAAGAATCCTTGATGCCAACTTTACAATCCGGAAAGAACGCGCGTGTCAGCACGCATTATCTATTTGAAAATCCAATAAATCGGCGCAAGATGTATTGTCTCAGAAAATGATAACAACCTTGATAGGGAGAAAGAATGAATAAGTTAGTACTTGGAGGCCTTGTTGTTGCAATGGCACTTACAACTGCTTGCAACAGAAAAGTTAAATTGGACACTGATATCAAAAAGGCGTCCTATGCTATCGGCCAACAAATTGGCGGCAACTTGAAACAACAAAACATCGATTTCGATTCTGACGCTTTGGCGCAGGCTTTGAAAGATGCTTCTGTTGGTAAAAACGAAATGACCAAAGAAGACATGCAAGCAGCGATGATGAAACTTCAAGAGCTTGCGATGAAAAAACAACAAGAAGCAGCTGATACAAATGCTAAATCAGGCAAAGACTTCCTTGAGAAGAACAAATCTGCAGCTAACGTAAAAACAACTGCATCTGGTCTTCAATACATCATGGAAAAAGAAGGCACAGGCGCGATGCCTAAAAAAGAAGACGTAGTTAAAGTTCACTACAAAGGTACTTTGACGAACGGCGAACAATTCGATTCTTCTTACGATCGTGGTCAACCAGCTGAATTCCCAGTTGGTGGCGTGATCCCAGGTTGGACAGAAGCTCTTCAGTTGATGAAAGTTGGCTCTAAAGCAAAACTTTTCATCCCACCAGAACTTGCTTACGGTCCATCTGGTCGTCCAGGTATCCCACCAAATTCAGTTCTGGTATTCGAAGTTGAATTGATGGATATCGTTAAGGCTGACAAGCCAGCTGCAAAAGCTAAAAAATAGTCAGCAATAATGTTTGATCTGACTATTGACCCTTATCTTCATTTCGATCGCCTCCTTAAAGAGGCGACTGAAAAGCAAATCCCGGAGGCGAACGCCATGTCGGTCGCCACCGTGGATGATAGGGGCATTCCCTCTGTGAGAGTTGTCTATCTAAAAGACAGAACTCCAGAGGGTTTTGTTTTTTATGGCAACTATCACAGCCATAAGGGATTGGATCTCGAAGAAAATCCCAATATCTGTTTGAATTTTCATTGGCCAGCTATCTGGCAACAGATTCGCATCACGGGGATGGCAGTTAAAGTGCGCCCTGAAGAAAGCGATGCCTACTGGAAAACCCGTGCTCGCCTTAGTCAAATCGGCGGCTGGGCTTCAAATCAAAGCGAAGAAATTCCTGACTACGATTATCTTGAACGTCGCGTGCGTGAATACGAAAAGCAATTCGAAGGGCAGGTGATCCCGCGTCCACCGCATTGGGGAGGATGGTTGGTCATCCCCACCGAGATCGAATTCTGGTTCGGCTTAAATGGTCGATTGCATGAGCGCTACATCTACGAAAAAACGGAAGAGGGTTGGAATACCTTCATGCGTTCTCCGTAAGTCTCAAACTTTAATTTAGTGTCTGGTGTCGTCTTGAAAGCTTTCACCGGAATGCGACTCCGATTGACGTCGTTGTTCACGGCGGGCTTCGCGAGCTGCACGGCGAGCGTCTCGTTCTTCGCGACGATGTTCACGTTCTGAGAATCGTTGTTCGCGGCGGGTTCTGCGCCCTTCGACGAAGTCCATCAGCAGTTCGGCTAAAGCACCATCAAAGCTGGAGGGACGGTGATGCTCTTGTTGCATGCGTTCCTCCTCTTTTTTTGCTGCTTGCTCTGCTGTTTTTTTCTGTGCATTTTCTTTTTTAGCTCCGGGCCATTGTTGGGTGAAAATGTAAGTATAGCCACCAGCGGTGACTGCCGCCAGAATCAAACCAGCCCACAGAGTCGCTGTTCCATAGACGGTGCCCAACTTATCATATTGAAGGGTGGCGTCGATCAGTGCCATGAAGAGACCGCCACAGAAAAAGAACGTGGCGCAAACGCCCAGTAAAATAAGCGTCACGGGTTTGCGCAGTCGCAAAGCGATGTCGTCAATAATTCCGGATTGAATTTTTTTAAGATCGAATCCGCCACCGCCGCCTCCACCGCTAAATCCCATGGATTTGGAGCTAATAAACATCGCAATTAAACTGCTCAGTATCTTCATCATGAATGACTCCCGTGCTTTTGAATTTTGAGTTGTGTTGTCGGTTCAAGTTTTGGACGAGGGCTTTTCCGAGGGTGCGGTGGAAAAGCCCTCGTGTTTTTATCAACGGCGTGAGCGAAGTATCGCACCTGCCACAAAGCCTACGGCGCATGCGCCAAGGACTGTGGCAGTTGGATGTTTATTCACCAACTCCGTGGATGTATCTACTGCTTGACGAGCACGGTTTTGAATTTCTTTATAACTGCTTTCCCAAAGAGAAGCCGCATCGCGAGCTGCTGATCGGGCTTGTGAGTTTAATGCTGGTCCAGCCATAACTAACTCCTTTGTTAGAGGATCAGATCCTGGTTAGATTCTGATCCTCCCCAAGGGGGTTCGCCAGTGAACTTTGGCTAAAATGTTAGCGCACACGGGGTGGCTGTGACGGTGACATCGACCTTCGGTCGTATTTATTTCTATTTCGGTGGGAATTTGTACTTAATGCCGTAGTCTTCGCAAGTCGCTGCAAAGTTAAACATATCCAGCCATTTTTTATTATCAAAAATTCGTTTGGGGCTGAAGCCCTCTTTCTTTAAGCCAATATTCTTAGCTACTTTTAGGGAAGCCTTATTCGTGGGTTCGATATTTGCTTCAATTCGGTGAAGTCTTAGATCTTTGAACGCTATTTGCAAAGCAGCGGAACAGGCTTCCGTGGCAAAACCGTGATTCCAATAGTTATTGAAAATGCGGTATCCAAGAATTCCATTTTGCAAAACATTGCGTTGAATATTTCCAATAAACACTTCGCCAATTAAAAGACCATCATCCTTTAAGAAAACTCCAAAGGCATAAACTTGGTCCAAGGCATGGTTGTGTAATTGCTTTTTTAAAAGGGCCTTAAACTTTGCCTTGGTCAGTTCTGAATCAACCCAATTGGTTTCATCAAACTGATTTTGAGGTGGTAACATGCTGCTGTAAGCTTGCGACCAGTTCTCAAAGTCATGAAGTTCCAAAGGGCGTAGGATCAGGCGTTTCGTTTTTTTAAACAGAGGCAAAGTTGTCGATTTCATCGCGTACCAGTCTAAGTGGAATGCGTTCCAGGTTGCAATAGTAATAGCTCAGCTTTTGCGGGGCGCGCACGATGGCTGTGTGGGGTTGATGTCCCGTCATACGAACCTCTATTTGAACGTCTTCGCGAATTGGGACGGCAATCATGCGGGGAGTGTGAAACGGAGTCGGTTTTCCATCTACCCAGATTTCAGCGCCTTCTTGCTCGGAAACCACCATGCACAGGCCTAATTCTTTTTTTGGAACTTTTAAAAGGCCACGGAGTGTTTTGAATAGTGCCATAGTTTATCCGCCAAAAATAGGCGGCCTCCCGAAGTAGGGAAGGGTCTATCACAGGCCGCTTTGCGTTTACCAGAGCGGCGTTAAAAACTGGACCTTTTTTAATGAAGGGCGTTTGGTGCCACTAAATAAAATTCAGGGATGTCCACCGAGAAGCTTTGGCCATCTTCGGTGATCATGTGGTAGCGGCCCTTCATACTTCCTGTCGGGGTGTTCAGGGGGCAGGCGCTATCATATTCAAAGGTTTGGCCGGGTTGAATTTTCGGCTGCATGCCGATAACTCCAGGGCCGCGAACTTCCTCTTTTTTTCCAGTGGCGTCCGTGATCTCCCAATGGCGGCTCATCAACTGAGCCGGGGTTGAGCCTTGGTTCGTGATCGCAATTTTATAAGCAAAGAAATGATAGCCCTTTTCCGGGTTGGATTCGGAAGGAACGTAAACCACTTTCGCGGTAATTTTAAATTCTGGGACGAGCGTTTTCTGCATTGCCATGGTTGCTATATTACTGTGTTCCATAGGGTCGGGCAACGAAAACTGTGCAGACGCAAATTAACGTAGAATGATATTCTCGATTTCGAACACGATAGGATAATGATCAGATGGGATTCTTTGTTTGGCTTCCATCGTTTGCGGGATGCCGCGTTCGCTACCCAATTCGTCTCGGTAACGGAACGCTTTTGCAGAGTCCGCTTTCAAAAGTGTTTGCATCAGCGGAGACAGAAACGCGAAGTCGATCTGACGTCCTTCTGTGCGAGCGCTGCTTTTGACTTGGTAAAAAGTCGCGCGCTGCTCGAGAGTTAGGTTGGCCACTTCAAAAACATCTTTAAGTCCTGTGGAGGAGTAAATGTCACGAAATTCCTCGTCAGTATTTGCGATTCCCGCGTTGCCATTAAAGTCACCGGCCACCATGATTGGGATCTGCGGATTTTTTTCTTCTAGCTCGCGATAGATTTCCAGAAGTGTACGCAACTCTGCCTGACGGCGTTCAAAACCATTCGGATCAATGCGTTCAGGATCCAATCGAGATTTCAAATGTGTTAGGAGTATGATCATAAAGGGCTTTTCTTTGTCTTGTTTGAAAAGCTTTAGTTCGACGACGTCCCGGGAAAATTTGTGACTTGTGGTAACTTTGCCGCCTTTGACCTGATAACCCTCCGCCAGGCTTTGACGCTCGTGGGGATAGAGGTAATTGATCGGACGTGATTTGTTCGATAAGAGGTCAAAATAAAACGGCAGATCTTTGCGGATTAAAAAGCCGACATCAATATTACGATCGGAGTTTCCTTCAATCAAACATGGAGAGTACGCGCTGTTCATAAAGAGTTGGTTGAAGTTTTTCAGGGATTCAAAACCACCCACCTCGCACAGCATAATAACGTCGGCATTGATTTCGCGAAGGGCTTTGGCGATGTCCTCGCACTTTTTTAAGGACTTATTCTCATATATGGAAATGGACTGACCCTGCCATTGACGCTCGTTGTACTTAAGTACCTCGGCTGTCGGCGGCTCATCAAAAAGCAGAAACAGATTCTCTGCATTGAGTAAGCAAAATTTAAGGTTTGTGGTCTCGGTCCACGTCATATTAATATTCTAGGGATTTTAGTCTTAAGCTCAAAGGAAAAGTGAGGAAATCGTGGCGAAAAAGAAGGCAATTGCGCCTAAAGCGTCCGCAAAACTGCAAATCCGTTCATGGATCGAAACATTTGAAATCGGTAAAGAACTTAAAACAAAGAACGAAATGACGGGCTTTGTCTATTTTTTGGGTTCTGAGGACTCCAGTAAGCTGAATGGTTTGATTGATGACCATGCCTTGGCTTGGCAAATGGACACCTTGAAAAAGAACGACAAAGAGTTGGTCTTTTTTGTGGGGGTGCAGGGGCCGGTTTGGATTCTTCGTTCTAAAGGCAAAAATTCCGTGGGCCATGATGGCTTGTTGGATGAGGCGGCCTACACATGGGCTCGCGATCAATTTGGTTCGTTGGTTCCTCACTTTAAGGCAAATCAGCTAAAAGCATTGCGTATCGAGTTCGCCGGGACTGCCAAGGCTCAGGAAATGGGTGCATTAGTTGGTTTGGATATGGCTCCATACAACTATCGCCAATTCGTTGACGGCAAACAGCTAGTGGATCTGCCTAAAGTTTCACTTATGAGTTCGGACGATTTTGACAAGTCAGTGTTGAAAGAAGCGGCGGCTCGTGCGCGTGCCGTGACTATGGCCCGTCACTTGGTGAACTTGCCTCCGAACGATTTGAATCCGAAATCATACTCTGAACTTGCAGCCAAGAAAATTTCCTGGGGCAAGAATCTAAAAATCACAGTTTGGGATGAGAAAAAGCTGACATCCGAAAAAATGGGATTGCATCTGTCTGTAGGGCAGGGGGCAGCTCACGGTCCACGCATGGTTCACTTGAAATACCGCCCAACGAAAAAGTCAGGTCTGAAGCCTGTGGCCTTTGTTGGTAAAGGGATCACGTTCGATACTGGTGGCTTGGATATCAAGCCGTCCTCTGCGATGCGTTTGATGAAGAAAGACATGGGCGGCTCAGCTGCCGTTATGGGTTTGGCGTTGTGGGCGGCAGAGTCCCAATATCCAGGTCCATTGGATTTCTATTTGGCTCTGGCTGAAAATGCAGTGGATGCAAATGCCTTCCGTCCAAGTGATATCGTTACCGCTCGTAACGGAATGAAAGTTGAAATCGATAATACAGACGCCGAAGGCCGTTTGGTATTGGCTGACGTTTTGGACGTAGCTTGCAAACAAAAAGGTTCTGATGAACCTGAGTACGTGATCGACGTTGCAACTTTGACCGGCGCAATCAAAGTCGGTTTGGGTGCCGAGATCGCAGGTCTTTTCTCGAACGACGATGATCTTGCGAACGAATTGACCAAAGCCGGTCAACGCGCAGGTGACTTGAATTGGCGCATGCCTTTGTTCGACAAATACTGGGGTGATCTATCGTCGCCATTTGCAGACTGCAAAAACTCCGGCGGCGGTTTCGGTGGAGCCATCACGGCAGCTCTGTTCCTGCAAAAATTCGTCGGCGGCAAAAAATGGGCGCACTTGGACATCTATGCCTGGGCAGACCGCGCGAGCGGCGCCATCGGCAGCAGCGGCGGCTCCGGCCAAGCCGTGCAATGCCTGATCGAATTCCTAGAATCCCGCGTTTAGGTACGGACTTACTTATTCCAAAAACAAAAAACCACAGCAGGAGTGCTGTGGTTTTTTTGTTTTTCTAAATTAACAATTCTTGCCGAATTGTTTTAGAGGCGCTCGCAGGTAGGTTCAGCGCGGCAGTTCATGGCAAATCCGGAACCAGTTACGCAGGCATTTGTGGCTTGGGCAGAGGCTTCAACGCGGCTTTCAGCTTTTCCTTGGTAGACCTTACCCCAGGTAGGATCTTTCACGATACAAACCCAACCTCGGCTTTCAGGAGCCCCGTATTCAAGGCGCTCCAGGCGTTGGGAAAGTTGGTACACAGTGGATTCCAATTGATAAACCCGTCGCTGCAGATCCTGCTCTGGAGGACGCATGTTTCGTGATTGCGCCACTGAAGGCATTGCCGTTAACAAAGTCGCCAAAGAAACAAGAACAGCAAAAGTACGTCGCAAAAACATAAGAACCCCCAGTGGTTTAAAAGTGCCTTCGTAAATCGAAGGTGAAAACTCCTAAAGCAATAGGGATGCCAGTTCAAACAGGGCCATTGTGACCCTGTTTGAAGGAAGTGAAATTACGAAATCACTTTAAATTGCGGAGTAGAGTGACAGGACAGACACCAGCCTTACAGCACAGGCGATAAACTTCCTTGCGGGATACGGAAGGCGATAGCAATCCGTTGATAAGATTTAAAGTCTCCATCGAGACGACGGAGATCTTGCATTCGGTTCCAGAGATCAGCTGCACTAGGCTCACGGGTACCTCCAACAGTTATAGGTTAAAAAGCTCTTCGGCAGAGATCCAAGATTTTGAAAGTCATTCTCGTTTATGAAAGCCCATTGAGAACCTATCGACAACTGAATGAGAAAACCCCCCATCAAAGGTCGAGCACCAAAAGGTACGGACACACTTTCTCCATTGTGTGGAGAAAGTGTGTCCGTACCTTTTGGGTATGCGTTTTGCGCATATTCGGATTCTTATTATGCGTTGGAGATATTGGCTAAGAATGCCGTATATTGGTCAAATGAAAGGAGGCATTAGGAATGCTTAAGCTACTAGAAACAATCAAAGCAAAAATGACTTTGAACTTGAACGAAAAAGAAAATTCGACGCTTTTATCTTGTCTTGCAAATCTGCACTAATAGACATCTCTCAATAGGCGCACGGTAAACTTCGCGCCGATTCAAAACACCAGAAATAAATCCCACTTATCACGTGTAAAATAAATCCTGGTGTTCTTTAAAGAGCTCTACTTAAAACCAAACAGTTTTTGCGATTTGATCGCAGAGACCACTTTCTGCGGAACGAACTGCTCCCAGCGTGAATCCCCGGATTCTATCATCTTAACCACGTCGCCGGAGTGCAGGTAGTCTGCAGTTTCATCACAACCCGACACATCGACAATTTGCTTACTTTCCACGAAGTAAGCATAGATGTGTCGCAAGTGAGCTTTGGGAAAAAAGCTCTTCGTCGTCAGGCAAAGATCCGGAGTCTTGTGGGGATAAACGTAAACTTTGGTTTTTTGCTCCATCAGTTTACCCAGGCCCTCAAGCAAGCCGCCCTCTAAATTCTTATAATGTGATTCTTCAAACAACTTTTCCAGATGACTTGCACCCATGATCAACGCCATCAGATTTTGATTGTAGCGGCGGATGAATCTTTTCAACGTATAGAACAAACGGAAATTTGAAATCATCACGTGATAACCCAGGCTGGTCAGCACTTCCACACGAGCCAAAAAGTCAGACTCGTTCACGTGGCCGTCCGTTGTCAGGTTGTGCATTGTCATTTCCATGACGGGCAGGATTTCCAGATCCTTGCCTTCCATGTTTTTTACGTCAGCCTTCATTTGCGCCATGCCTTTTTGGATAACGTCAATATGGGTGCTGGTGACGGGGCGGAAGGTGCCTCGTTGAATTAACAATGATTTGCCATAAACGGCGTCAGATACATTCAGGATTTCATTTTTAGGCGAGAACATGATCGCTTCGGCCAAGCCTCGGCGAACCAATTCCAAATTCATCAGACGGTTGTCAAAGTGAGCAACAGCAGGTCCCTTGAATTTGATCACGTCGATCACGACTTGGCCTTCTTTAAGGTTTTCCACCAATTGCGGAACGAAGTTATCTGTATCGGCTAGTCCATAGAACGCACAATAAAGCAAATTCACACCCAGAACGCCTAAGGATTCCTGCTGTTGCAGGCGATGACGATCGAGCATGCGCACATGCAGGATGATTTCGTTATCAGGACCGCCAGGAGTCGCTTGAAAGCGCACACCCATCCAGCCATGGGATTGTTTGTTGGAGCTTGATGAAGCTGTTGCCACTGTTGAAGCAAAGGAAAAGAAACAAGTTTTAGCGCCACGGGGGGTACTCAAACGTTCGATCAATAAAGTGTATTCATGCCCCAGCATCTTTTCCAGGCGAGGTTCGCAGACATAGCGGCCATTGGCTTCGCGGCCGTAGATTTCATCGCTGACAATCATGTCATAGGCAGAGATGGTTTTGGCGATGGTCTGAGAGGCTTTTCCCGCCTGAAAGAAATGACGGGCGACTTCCTGGCCGGCACCAATTTCAGCAAAGGCCCCATAACGACTTAGATCGTTGTTGATTTTCAAAGCTTTACTGACAGTCGTTGCGCAGGAAGCATCAGACATTACTTATCTCCTTCATGCTTTTCAGCCTTCACCCAGCCTGTAATGGCAAGACTCATGGCTTTTTCGATCGGAATATCAATTGGAGTGATGCGATTGCGAGGCACCAGCAATGTGAAGCCCCCCAAGCCGTAGCTCATAGGAATATAAACTGAAACCTTTTCGTTGGCTTGGGCGTGGATCGCCGGAATATCAGTGAAGTGCTCACGAGTGACCAAACCCATGGCGCGAATGCCGTTGTCATTGATATCCACCAAAACCACGGTCTGCATGCCGCCACCGGGACCTGCACCTTTGGAGAACATATTCATCAGGTCGCGCAGGGGGCTGTAAACCGCTTTGATTAACGGAACCTGAGTTAGTCTTTGTTCAAGCTTATGGAAGAGCCCCGCAGCAAGGAGGTTGTTCAACAGGAAGCCCAGGATAAAGATCAGTACAATCGTCAGCAAAAAGCCCAGGCCTGGGATATACACCGGCATGAACTGGCGGAGAGTATCGCCCAGGATGCTGTCCACAATAGAAACGCCGGCATAGATGATATAAATCGTCAGCGCGATCGGAAGGAAGGTTACGAGACCTTGCAAGAAAATTTTCTGAAGCTGTTTCATAGCTGGATGGTGTCCTTGTCTCCGAATGTATCGGTAAAAAATTAATATCAGCTTAGTGTAATGGCATCAAGGTCTTACGCTTGTCTCAAAATAGGTCACTATTTTTTGCTCATTATTCCTGGACCCGCAGCCGAATAGATATTGTTCAATTTCTAAGGAGAAACCGTGAAACGCATTGTAATAGGTTTCATAGCTTTGACTCTTACATTCGCTGGGACAGCGTTCGCACAAATGTCGACCGTCGTTCCCGGTGAATATATCGTTAAGGTGCGCAACAGCTCTACGGGTGTAAACCAGCAGGGTGTTCGTGCGCGACTTGCGCAAAGAGTCACTATGAGAGGCGCCTACAGTAAGCTAGGCATGTATCACGTTTCAGTCCGTTCTTTAGCTTCAGCCGCCGAAGAGGTTGCTGATCTCAAAAATGACCCGGATATCGAATATGTGGAGCCAAATTACGTTTGGTCTACATCCGGAACTGTGGCCAGTGAAACCGCTACTCAAGGGTGGTCGCTGCAACAGCTATTCAACATGAATTCGATCTTGATGGGGGCAAACGCCTACAGCCAGACTTATATGTCTTCGGCGCCCATTATCTCGGCCAATATTCAATTGACGAGTGCTTGGTCGCAATCCAGTTCTTTGGCTTCCAACTCAGGAAAAGTTGTCGTTGCAGTAGTGGATTCAGGTTTGGATACCACTCACACCGTATTTAAAGCCTATAAAGCTGATGGTACCGGTGGTTCAGGTGCACTCTGGGTGAATGCTGCTGAAGCTAGTGGTGTTCCGGGCGTTGATGACGATGGAAATGGCTTTGTCGATGATATCAATGGCTGGAACTTTACTAATAACTCACCCAATGTGATGGATGACAACAATCACGGAACCCACGTGGCCGGGATTGTTATTGGTGCGGGACTTAATATTTTCCAACGTCCTTTGCCAGAATCCAAAATCATCATCATGCCAGTGAAATCCCTGAAAGCGGATGGCTCGGGTACCACGGCATATGCAATTAGAGCGATTGATTACGCTGTGGATAACGGTGCCCAAGTGATCAACAACTCATGGGGTGGTGCAAACTATTCCAGAGCTTTGCTGGATTCATTAGCGGCTGCTTATAACAAAGGCATTCTGATTGTGAATGCTGCAGGTAACTATAACAGTAATAACGACAGCCTGCCGATGTATCCGGCCAACTATGATTTGCCAAGTGCGGTATCTGTGGCATCGGTGGATATCAACGATGTTCGATCTGACTTTTCAAACTATGGTCGCAATACCGTTCACATTGCTTCGCCGGGTGAGGATATTCTAAGTACGATTCCTGGTGGTGGTTATAAATACATGTCAGGAACATCGATGGCGGCACCTTTGGTTGCTGGCGTTGCAGCTCTGGCATTGCGTGAAGAGCCTCAGTTGACGGGTTATCAAATTAAACAAAAGCTTTTCCAAAGTGCCGACGTGGTCTCGGGTCTTGCGAACTTTGTAGCAACAGGTGCTCGCGTGGATTCAGGTCAGTTGATTCAAGCTGTTCAGGCCAGCCATGGCGAACAGGCTTCACAGCCAGCTTTTGATGTATCGCGCTTCCCAGCCTCTGAAGGTGCAGCAGGTGCGGCCGGCGGTTGCGGAACAATCACGACAGCGATCAATAACGGTCCTGGTGCCGGTGGTGCCAATCCAACTGCGGGTGTGGTGCTGGGGCTGATGATGATCCCGATGGCAGTTTGGTTCATCCTTCGTCAGCGTGCGATGGAAAGTGATCCAAGAAACAAACGTCGTCACGAGCGCTTCAAAATGCAGTCGCAAATCAAAGTAATGGTTGGCGATCGCGAGTTGGTAGGCTCGATGAATACGATCTCCCAAGGTGGTTTGTCGTTCAACACCGATCAGGCTTTGGAAAAGGGTGGTATTGTCACCATGCGAATCGCAAGCCCGGATGGAAACGAAATCATCGAGGTGCAAGGTCAGGTCGTGTGGAGCGAAGCGAACCAATCCTACGGGGTGCAATTCGCCAACGCGAAACAAGGAACTCTGGCTATGATCCAACAGTGGACTTCGAACCTGGTAAGATCGTAGGCCCAGACCTGCTCTAAAAAATAGAATCAACCTCAAGGGCTCCTGAATAAGGAGCCCTTTTTTATTTTGCGCGCGCTCACGTTCCTTGATGAAATAAGGGCATCAATTTGGAGGACGTTATGAGCTCATGGGATCTGCAGGGAAAAACGGCCGTTGTTTGTGGGGCCTCACAAGGTATTGGCGCAGCGACAGCGCAACTATTGGCCCAGCGTGGAGCTCGCGTAATTGCCCTGGCTCGCAACGAAGAAAAGCTGAAGGCTCTTTTGGCATCCTTTCCGGGAGAGGGGCACAAATATTTTGCCGTGGATCTGGCGGACACAGCAGAGCTTAAAAAGTTAATTCCAAAAATCTCGCAGGAAAAGATTCATATCCTGATAAACAATTCTGGAGGTCCCAAAGGTGGGCCGTTGTTGGAAGCTTCTATCGAGGAGTTTGATGCGCCCATAAGAGCCCATCTGCATGCTGCGCATTTGCTGGTACAAGCAGTGGTGCCATTCATGAAATCCGTAAAATATGGTCGAATCGTCAATATTATTTCGACCTCTGTTAAAAATCCGATTCCGGGTTTGGGAGTTTCCAATACGGTTCGTGGTGCCATGGCAAGTTGGTCCAAAACTTTGGCGGGAGAGCTGGGGCCTTTTGGAATCACCGTCAATAATATGCTTCCGGGATATATCCGTACGGGGCGCATTGAATCTTTGATGGGGGCGGCGGCGCAAAAAAACGGAAATAGTATCGAGGAAGTCGAAGAACAATGGATTAAGACTATTCCTGCTGGAAGAATCGGGGACCCATTGGAAGCGGCGGAGGGTATTGCCTTCCTGGTGAGCCCGGCAGCATCCTATATTAATGGTATTAATCTGCCGGTGGATGGTGGTCGCACTCCATCCTTGTGAGTGCCCTGAAACGTCACCGGGTGACGTTGAGTGACCTAAAGAAATTCTCAGTTCAAAACAGTTCCAGCTGAATCCATCAAAACAATGGAGTGGATCTTGCTTAGTAAGGGGTGGAAGTAATTTTCGCCTTTTAAAAGGAGACCACTATGAAGCTATCTAAACTACTTGCTACAGCCGTTTTGATGAGTCTTGCTGCTTGTGCAGTTAAAGATGATAAGGCCAGCCGAGTCGCTCTTCGCGGTGGTGATACAACTCCTAAAGGTGAGGTTTCGGCTGACTTGACGGTCGGTGGTCAACCAGGTCAGATCATGGTGACGGGTGCCATTGTAAAAATTGATGAAAACAAAACTAATTACGATGAGCCCTCTGACAAAATGAGTTTGAATCCGGCAATCAAAGTCACTGTTGTTGGTGGCTTGTCTGCAGATGGCAAAGTGGTTGAATTGGATCCGGATTTCAAGCCAATGCTAAATCTGACTAAATCGGAAACTATTCTTACAGAAGTCACATCTGACACGTCGTACGCTGTGTTGGGTTGCTCTGATGATCAAGTTGATGCGAGCTATACAAATGGTTTGACCAAGAAACAAGTTGAGGCCACTGCGGATCAATTGGGTTCTGTGATCAGTGCAAAAGTTGTTTTTGTCTGCGGTGATTTGAAAACGACGGCAGCTGCCTTGGTTATCAAAGCAGACACATTGGTCTTGAACAGCGCAAATATCATCAGCACTGCGCAAGCGGGTATGGTTGATATCGGAGCGAACAAACTTGCTTTGAATGGCGAGAATTCCATTCAAACTATCGGTCAGGATGCAGTAACGAATGTCCTGCCGGCAGCAAGCATTGAGTTTAATGTAACTAAGGAAGCCCCGGGCGACGCTACCGGTACTCTTGTGATTTCCAGCAAGGGTGGCGATATCAAAGCAGGCGCTGCGAAATCCACAATCGGTACAAGCGATCAGCAAAAAGCCAAAGACCAACAAGAAGAGCAGGAGCTTTCTGGCAAAATGGCTTTGGATACAACTCGCTAGCTTTCAGAGATAATTTTAAAATAAAAAAAGGCGTCTTTAAAAGACGCCTTTTTAATTTTGGGCCTTGGGAAGTTTATAACAAAGCACCCGCAAGGACGAATGAAGCGACCGAGAAGTAAATAATCAATCCTGTCACGTCCACCAATGTTGCCACGGCTGGGGCAGAAGCTGAAGCCGGGTCAAATCCGATCTTTTTAAGCAGGAACGGAAGCATGGAGCCTGAGATAGTTCCCCACAGAACAATACCAATCAAACTGATCATCACCGTTACAGCAACCAATACATAGTGGGGGCCGTATAAGGCTTCGCGCGTAGGCCAAACCAAGATTCGGAACAGACCGACAAGACCCAAACACACACCCAGCGCAAGACCGGCCATCAATTCGCGGCCCAGAACACGCCACCAGTCACGCAGGCGCACCTCACCCAGGGCCATCGCACGAATAATCAACGTCGAAGCCTGAGAGCCGGAGTTACCACCGGAGCTGATAATCAAAGGAATGAACAATGCCAAAACCACCGCGCGTTCGATTTCGGTTTGGAAATAACCCATGGCAGTCGCGGTGAACATTTCGCCCAGGAATAGAACCAACAACCAGCCCGCACGTTTTTTGATCATCTCAAACATCGAGATTTTCATGTACGGAGCATCCAACGATTCCACACCACCCAGCTTGTGGATGTCTTCAGTGGTCTCTTCCTGAATGGCTGTCGCCACGTCATCGAACGTAACGATACCTTTCATGATACCTTGCTCGTCGACAACGGGCAGGGCCATCAAATCATGCTGGGAGAAAATACGACCGATTTCCTCTTGGTCCATATCTGGTGGAACCTTCAGAACTTCGGTTTGCATGATTTCAGAAATACGTGTGCCGGCCGCGGCCGAGAAGATTTCACGGAAAGAAATCACACCCTGAAGTTTTTGGTCGGAATCAAGAACATAGGCATAGTAGATGGACTCAACGTGAGTTTTTGCCTGAATGCGCAGATAGCTGATGGCTTCATCGACACTCATCTCCGCGCGCAGACGCACGAAACGGGTGCTCATCAAGCCCCCAGCTGCGTCCTCGGCATAGGCTAGCAGGGCGATCACTTCACGTTTGGTTTGTGGGTCCAGCAATGACAGCAGGTCTTCTTTGTGCTCGGCACCCATTTCCTGAATCAAATCGGCAACGTCATCGGGAGCAAGCAAACGCACCCAGGAGCGTTTCTCAAGATGAGACGCTTCAGAAATCAATTCGGCCTGGTCGTGGGTCGGGAGGTTTAGAAACAGCTCTTCGGCATCAGTTCTTGGAAGCTCCTTGAACTTTTCACGACGCTCATCCGGGGTCAATGAGGACCATTGATCGGTTAGACTGATCACGGAGTTTTCATCTAGTGTTTCATCGAGGGTTTGGTTGCTATCCATGCCCACCTCATTTGCTGATGTCTGTTTTTGTCGTGTCCACAGAGGAGTACTCTAATACATCGGACGCGGCAAACTTTTAATTGAGGGGGCCGCAGATTTATTTACACGAGTTCGGTCTTTTTAAATCGAGGCAGAATTTCCTGCGTCGGTCCCAGCTCAACTATTTCCCCGCTCTGTAACCATAAAATTCTATCACACTTGGCTAAAGTGGATAAACGGTGAGCAATGATGATCTGTGTACGATCAGCGAAAAACTCTTCGGTGGCACGAACCAGGATCTCTTCGGACTGTGGATCCACAGAGCTGGTTGCTTCGTCCATGATAACAATGGGAGCTTGTTGTAAAAGGCAGCGAGCCATACATAAAAGCTGGCGTTCACCGAGGGACAGATTTTTACCCCGTTCTTCGATTCTCATTTCCAGACCCAAGGCCTGTCCTTGCACCCATTCCAGCAGACCCACTTTTTTCAGGACTTCCTGCAAAGCAGAGTCGGAGTGATGACCCTCGATGTCCAGATTGAAACGCAGTGAGCCCTGAAACAAAATGGGTTCCTGGGAAATGAAGGCCATGGATTGGCGATACAAATTCAAATCGACACCGTGATCGGCTTCATGAATTTTTGGAGCATTGCCATTGATGGTGATCTGTCCTTTGGAAATAGGATACAGATGAAACAAAGCCTGAATAAGGCTGGATTTGCCAGATCCGGTGCGGCCGACGATGCCCAGTCGTTCACCAGCTTTGACTTCAAAATTCAGATTTTTCAAAACCCAAGGGAGGTCGTCGCGATATCGGAAGGACAAATCAGTGACTTCAACCGAAGCGCTGCGATTTTCGGTCAGTCGTCGGTGACTCAAATACTTTTCAACGCTGGCGGCATAGACGGGGTGATCCGTGGCAAAGTTTGCAGTCGACGGCAGGTAATTGCCTTTCTCGATTTCCATGCGCATGTATTGATCCAGGCGTTCGACACCGATCATCGCCTCTTCGAATTGAGTTAACCACTCAAAGAACATCTGAACAGTATTTCCGGACAAGGTGATGAACGTGAAAGCCACACCCACGGCACCAATGCTGGCCCAGCCTTTTTCAATCATGAAATAAGAGGCCACACCGGTGATCAGTAAAAGCACGGCGGTCATGCTGTTCATTTGAAATGAAAAGCTGATCAACTGTTTTGTTGTATACAGCTTTTGTTCCAGGAAATAGCTGTCCAGGCTTTCAAAGCGTTCCGTGAAGGACTTTTGCCGACGGAAGGAGCGAATGGTGGAGGCGCCCTGCGTGGTTTCAGCAAAGTGTGCGATGCTTGGCGAGCGGCTGGCCGAAAGTTCACGGCGGGCTTTGCGCAATTTTTCCTGATTCAGTTTGTAGACGAAGAAATTCAATATCCCAATAAAAGCGACCAGTATCAGGAAGATCGGATTTGCCACTGTGATCAGGATCGTCATCATGATCAGATCAAAAATGATGGACAAAAACTCGGCCAAGGGGCCGCCGAACAGACGAAACACGTTGCCATAGTCGCTTGAAAAGCGCGTGATAATACGACCCGCGGGAGTGTTGTCATAAAAACTCATCGGCAGGCGCGACGTGCGCAGGGTCACTTCGTCGTAAAAGCTGGAAATGGCCTTGGCCGACAGACGCGAAAATCCCACTCGGAATATCAACGTCATAAAGAAACCAGATACGGCCATTGTTAAAAGCAACGCGATGATTTGGGTCGAGCTTAAGCTGGAAACCGGTGAGGTTTTACCAACCAGGCTATCGACCCAATAGCCGATGACATTGGTGTTCGCCAAGAGCAAACCACGTCCGATAATGCCCAGGACAAGGCACAATCCAATGCGAAACAGGAAGGGCGCGTAAGCAAAGTGTAAAGTTTCAAAGATGGTTTTGTTATAGCCACCTTCTTTTTTAACTTCGCCATCAGAAAAGTATTTGGGCTTGTTGACTGGATTGCGTTTAGCCACGAGGGCCTTCACTTTCTTTTTGGGCGGTGGCTTCTTTTGCAACCGTGGTTGTGTACTCGCGGAACTTCTCATTGCGTGCCAGAAGCTCTTCGAAAGTTCCCTGATCAATGATGCGTCCTTCTTCAAGGAACAGAATGCGATCAACGCGATTTAAGGCCGACAGGCGGTGAGTGACCAGCAATCGGGTGCGATTCGCCCAGGCCCCCATAAGAAGAGATTCAAAAAGTTTATGTTCGGTATCAACGTCCACGGCACTAAGACAGTCATCCAGCAACATGATCGGGGCATTGTGAAAATGAACCCGCGCCAAACTGACGCGTTGGCGTTGTCCGCCCGACAGGTTCACACCACGCTCTCCAATTTCAGTGCCCAGGCCTTTTTCGACTCTTTCGGTGCTCAGTTCAAATTGCGCAAGCTTCAAGGATTCTTCAACCATGTTGTCACGGTCAGGATCGATGTCATAAAGGAAGGCCACGTTTTCGCGCAAAGTGGCGCTCATGATAAAGCCCTCTTGTGGAACGTAGGCAAAGTTCTCCCGAACCGAGTTGGGCTCTTGCTGAAGCGCATTCAGCGAACCGATGCGGTAGCTGTGAAAGTGAGCGCCAGTTTCGCGAAGCAAGGACAGCAACAGCAAAGATTTGCCCGAACCCACTTCGCCGACAACGGCCACGAATTCGCCATCCTTGATGTTGAAATTCATATTCTTAAGAATATGGCGACTGCCAATTCGTAAATTCAAGCCTTGGACCTGCAAAGCAAACTTTTCATCCAGCGCCGCTTGTTCGGACGGAATATCGCCGCTGTCGGCCGTTTGGTTATTCTGGGTGGAGAAGAACTCTTCCAGACGTTTCAGTGAAGTCCAAGAATCGAATGCAAAGGTGAAGAACCAGGGCATTTGACGGAAGGGCCGAGTCAGGAAAATACCCACAATCCATAGCAGCGCCAAAAGTTCACCACTGGTCATGGTGTGCTTGGAATACAAAATCAGGGAACCCAGGGTCACCACATTCAGAATAAAGGTGATGGACGATGAGATGGCATTCATGATTTGACCGTTGGTTACCATCAAAACGCGATTTCTGGTTTCAACTTCCCTTTTGGCAAAAATGCCGGCTTCAAAATGATGAATCCAGCCCAGAATACGAATGGTGCGGATGTTTTGAATCCACTCATTCACCAGGCCGATGCGTTCTGCTGCCAGTTGTTTGAAGTTGAAGAAAAAGCGCGATTGGCGAAAGGCCAAAAAGGAATTCACGCAAGTAATGCCGATCATGACCGTGACCGTCGGCCACAAAGGAATATCAAAAAGCAAAGAGATCGCAAAAGGCGAAATCAACAATGGGAATAAAGTCGATGCTCCTGCGGGAAGTGTTTGATCCAGGAAAACCGTGGCTCCTTGAACGTCCGTCGCGTAAAGAGAGACAATTTCCCCCACAGGGCGATGGCTCATGGTATCCACGCGCAGATTCAGAGTCTTTGCGTAAAGTCGTTCCGCAAACACGCGCTGCATGTGCAAAGCTTCCTTCGCGCTCAGATAGTTCGTCAGCTGACTCAGAGCCAGGGAGCCCAGGACACACAGGAAAGCTGAAAGAATAAACCACAGCGGAGAACTGACCTGGAAAAGATGAAGTTTGGTTTCGACGCCCGTCAGTTGATCGATGAATTCTTTTTGAAAGAAAGGTCCCAGGATTCCAAAAACCGCTGCGAACAACGAACACGCCAGAATAATCAGACGGGCATAGGGTCGTGTGAAGACGACTTCAAAAAATAAAGATCTCATAACGCATCATCCCTAAACCAGCCTGTTAAACTCAGACGGGGAGTGAAGCTCTTTTCCACCTGGTGCGGGAAAAGATCGCTTCTAAAAAATATCAGTTGTCCCAAGCGGGGCTCGACACGGGTCAGAAGCTTCTCGGGGTTATTTGGATTGTACAGGCTTAGTTCGCCGCCATTTTCTTTTTGCCAGTCCTCATTGAGATACAGCACGAAAGTAATTTTGCGGTGGCTGGCGCCACGGGGATTGTCGATGTGCTTTTCATAACCCGCCTGAGGCGGATAAAAAGCAAAATGACTTTCCACACGTTTTAGTCCCATAAAGAAAAAACGATTCAACTCTTCACGAATTGTTTCCAGGCACAGTAAAAACTGCTTCTGAACTGGCGAGTTGCCGGCATCGAGCCATAGCGTATAGTCACCGCGAATTTCAGAGGCAGTTAATTTGTTGCCGACCGGTCCGATGGAGGCCTTGGTCAACTCGCCGTCGCTGAAGAGCTTTTGACACTCTTGGGCGAGTTGTTTGCAGAAATCAGATGCAAAGACCTCTGAGGTGAGGGCCCAGTTATTTTCCGCCAATTTCTCGAAGGAATCAGTTAAAGATGAGAGATTGATTTGCTTCTGTTCCAAAGTGTTGCCATTCTATTCAGGTGAGGGATTGATGGCAAAAAGTTCTTTAAATCGTCGCGAGTTTTTAAAAATTTCTGCGCTGAGTTCAAGCGGCTTCTTTGTTTCGGGGGCATTATCAGGTTGTACCAGCCTAGATCGCCTTTTTACCGGTGACAAACGCAATCTCGAAGGTGAAGTGGTGATTTTGGGAGCGGGCGCCGCTGGGCTTGCTGCGGCATACACTTTAAAGAAAAACAAAGTTCCCTTCCGCCTATTTGAAGGCTCCTCACGTCTGGGCGGCCGTGTGCAAACGGTTTCCGTTTTTCCGCAAGGGGAACCATTGGCAGAACTTGGCGCCGAGTTCTTTGAGGAATCTCATCGCACAGTTTTCGCTCTGGCCAAGGAATTCAGCCTGAACACTGTTCAATTGAAAACCACCAAAGGTTTGGAAGCTCACGTATTTCGCTTCGACGGTCGCACCTATCGGGTTCAGGAAATTCTGCCAAAATTGAAAACCCTGACAGCACCATTACGTCGTGTCCGCGCAGATCTTTTCCGCAATTCCGAGGTGACGCTCACATACCGCAACGCCAATGTGTATGACCGGGCTGCTTACTATGACAGTCTTTCTTTGAAGGATCTTTTGAACTCGTGGGCCGGTGAAGTCGATCCGGTCATTTTGAAGCTGATCGAGAGCCAGGCCGTGGCGCGATTCGGAGTGGATGCGGACGAACAGTCTTCTTTGCATTTTCTCAATACCCTGGATTCAGAGGGCAGTTCCTTGCTGAGCGGCAGAAACACTTATCGTCTTGAGGGCGGTCTGACTAATTTCATGCAGTTGATGGGTGCGCGAGTGGCTGGTGTCATTCCGGATAGCAGTGTAAGAATGAATCACGCCTTGGTGGAGATCTCGGAAAAAGAGGGTGTCTTCACTTTGAGTTTTCAAACTCCCGAAGGACGTCAGCAATATCAAACTCGCAATGTCATCTGCACTTTGCCGTTCACAAAACTTCGTGAAGTCAGAAACATTCAGTCGCTGGATTTTTCTGAACCCAAAAAAGCAGCGCTGGCTAATTTGAATTATGGAACTCACAGCAAAGGTGTGTTGGGTTTCGAAAGCCCATTCTGGACGAAAAAGCATGGCGCGATGGCAGCTAACTTGGGGAATTTCACGGGCGATTACCTGACCCAAAAATTTTGGGATAGTGGACGGGAACAAAGTGGCACACGAGGTCTGTTAAGTTATTCCCGTGCCGGCAAATCCGGTTTGCAGGCCGGTAGCGCCGCGGAGAAGGAAGCGATTGTTGATCTGGAATTGTTCTATAGGGATTTACCGGAAAACGTCCGTGTTCATCAGATGGTGAACTGGAAAAATCGTCCTTGGGCGGGTGGCTCCATGGCTTATTATTCAAAAGGTCAGTACATGAAATTCAGAGGAGCGGCCGGGGAGCCTGAGTACGGCAACCGCTTTTTATTTGCAGGGGAGCACACGAGCCTGAAATTCCCGGGCACCTTGAACGGTGCCCTAGAGACGGGAATCCTGGCAGCCAACTCGATATCAGTTTAGCTTAACAGTCAAAACAGCGGATTCACCTTTTGAGGCGATGAAGCTGTCGACATCGGATTTGTTAATCGCGCTGACTTTGTTTTGCAGGCGGTTGGCAGTCTTGGACATCCCTTGTGGAGATGTGCCATCAGCATTGACCCACGAGTAGTTTTGCTGTGGGGATACCACGAACACTACAATGTTATATGAAGGGCGGAAGCCCTCTTTTTCAACCTGCACCTGAGGCAGAGTGACTTTGTCGCCGGTGATGTAAACCGTGCGGGATTCTTTGACCTGGGAAATATTCAGCTGAGATGGATCTGTGGAAATGAAAGGTCTGGAGCCCACAGCATAAAGAACTGTCAGGTATTGACCTTTGTAGTTTCCAAGTTGCGTGACTTCAATCGAAGGCACTGCTTCCAATTTCGCAGCTCTTGCGGATTTGGAGGACAGTGAGCCTGTCATCAAGCCCAGGCCAATAATCAAAGTCAGTGCATTGATAGCGGCTAGTTTAAAAGATTTCATACTAAAGTGCTCCTGCTTTCGCGTAATCCAGGTACATGACTAAGTGACCTTTTGGATCCATAACGACGCGGTTAATATCGAGTTTAATTCCTAAAATTTCTGGAGGAAGTGGGAACGCGCCTGGGATGGCCTCGTCCTTATTCTTCCAGCCGGCACATTGTTCACGAAGTTTGTCTTTGATTCCTTCGCGAACTTTACCTTTAAGAAGCTTGCCAGCAAGTGAGAAGTATTTGTCGTCCATCGCCAGGGTTTCCGGGTCAATGGAGTACAGCACCAGCTGCATGCCGCTCTTATCTTCCATTTGGCGCAATTTTGCAATGATATCAAAATCCACCACGATCTTTTCTTTCAGGAAAATTGAATCCGGCTTGTTTTCAACCGAGACGCGCAATTTAACGAAGGTTTCGTTGCCTTTTAGCGGCATGGCCACTGGCGCTTTTACATAATCAATCAAGGGGGCTGCCATCATTCTCAAAGTGGAACCATCAGACATGGCGATGCGTTCAAAATTACGGCGTTCAAAGGAAAGTTGCATGATGCGGTTGATAAGGCCGCGATCCAGGCTTAATCCGATATCGTAGTTGGTTTGCGGGATAAGTCCCCAAGTGACCGCGCCGCGGGATTTATCAGTAGGGCGTGGCGTGCTGCGTGGATTGATCGGGTCTTCTGCATAGGCTCCCAAATCAACATTCAAGGACTCTTTCAGTCCGATATTTTGCAAACGCAGGCCCCATTTGAAATCAGGGCGGTTGTCGTTGGGTTCTTTGCCTGGAGGCACCATGTTTTGGACCTGATCCAGATTGCCGGTCAAAAGCTGTTTGGCTTTTTCATTCAGCATCGCTGGCAATTGGTTGCGCGCAAAGTTACCCAGGTTCTCGCGTACTGAAGTCAGGATCGCGGGAGCCTGTTCCACAAACAATTTGTCGATTTCAGAGTTGTTCAGCAAAAACTTTTTGCCGTTGATCTCGATCGCGAAAGTTGGCACCAACAGTTTTTTATACTCAAGGGAAACCGGGATGGAGTTCAAATTGTTTTCAACTTCCAGGGCTTCAAACTCCAGATGTCCATAGGCGTTCATGCGCAGATAAAAAGGCAGACGGATTTTCAGCGGGTTTTTCTCATCACCAGCAGCAAGACTGACATCTTCCGCACCGATTTTCCCCAGGAATTCGTTATTGACGTCCCAGACTTTGACGGAGTTGGTGCCAATAGTCAGATGTTTGACTTCCAGTTCGATGGCCAGGATTGCGCCTTCACGCTTACCCAGTTTTTCCATCAAGGCACGATCAGTCACCAGGGAGAAACGCGAAAAATTTGCGACGAAACCGGATTCTCCGATTTCAATGGTCGGGCGATGGTCATTCAAAGAAAATCCCACCAGCCACTTCGTCAGCAAGTCGCGCACTTGCTTGTACATTTTAACAGCGTCGCCATTTTCCTTGGCATAATCGTCAGGATTGATGGGCTTTTCAAAAGTATAGGACAGAGCAGGGAAGTAACCCTCGTCCAATTTGACACCCAAATTACCCAGAATTTTTGACAGCTTCGTATCGAAGAGTTTCATCCCGCGATTGGTTACGTGCAACTGAACGGCGTTGTTCAGAAGGTGCTCCTGGGTCATGTACGGGTCTGCATCCATGGCCTGAGCCTGAAGGCTGGTGACCCCCATGAGCAGCGGAAGTAATAGTTTTGAAGACTTACGAAGCACGCGTGACCCCTTGGGTAGAAAGTTCTGCCCTGGGCATTGCAAAGGCAGTACCGACTCAAATGAAATAGGTTGGAGTTCCCCGGGGATTTCGCCTGAAAGACTGACAAAGGCCTGAACGAGTGGGTAAAAAAGAAAAAGCCCCGCGAGGTGCAGGGCTTTTTGGATTTTGCGTCTTTTAGTTAATTAGAAATTCCAGCCGTAACCCGCGCGGAGAATCATCTGTGTCGCGGAAGAGGTGTTGTTATCCGGGAACATGGCATAGTCGAACTGAATCGGCACGAAAGTGCGCTTGTCCAGGTGCCAGTCCACTCCCAAGGAACCCACCACGGTCTGGTTCGTCGAGATTTTCGAAGTGTCCAATACGTTGGAGGACTTTTGCATCGCAAACAGAAATCCCAAACCACCGCCCACTGTGAAGTCCATGGAGGACGTGCGGAAGGCTGTATAGCGAATTAAAGCATTGAAGCCCAGGTAGCCAAGCTCAGCAGAACAAGTCGCGCCAGCAGTGTTACATGTTCCACCTGAAAAGCTGCTTGGTTTCGAACCGGAGACATTCAACGATTCATATCCAACCAGTGCTTTTACGCTGATGTTTTTGTCCAAGTACGTTTGATAAAAACCATTCACATTGAAACTGGTGCCGGTCATGGTCATGCCGGAAGTTGATGACTTAACATCCATGGAGCTGTTGGCCATACCAGCGATAACACCCCAGGCTCTTTTGCCAGAGCTGGAACTTGCGCGGCTGTTCACTTCATTCGGAGCTGCACTCATGCGACCTTGAAAGCGTTGCAGCGATTGGCCTGCGACAGCGGCACCTTTGGAGACCGTTGCGATGGCGCGGCCACCTTGAACTTTTGAAACTTGAATCAACCCACGCTTTTTACCGCTGCTGTCGATCGAGAAAAACTGATCGCCAACAAGGGCTGTGTCACCTTCAAGATCGATCAGGGCTTTGCCGCCAGAGACTTTTAAAATCTTTGCTGCGTTCGCGGTGAGTGAAAGGCATAGAAGTATCAGGGTGGTTGCTAGTGTTTTCATAAGGGCTCTATCGACACAATTTGGGATTATCTTAATGTCTGGACGAAGCTCCGTGTTCCATCTCGTTCTGAGAATCCTCGAATGGGAGCGGGCCTTCAAAGGAGCTGGCCTCTTGTCCGGGGGTGCCCTAAGCAGATTTTTTGACTCCAAGGGGTGCAACTTCCCGGTAAGCTGTGTATGATTTTATTTCCAATTGTTAAATGGGGGATAAATGAAATCGGTTATTGCAGCAGCAGTGGTGATGTTCGGTGTTTCAGGTGCCTTTGCCCAATCCGTGGTGATTGACGTGACTTTGAATCCGATGGGGGATTTCAAGGCGAAAACAAATCAGGTTAAAGGAACGGCGCAAGTGAACGGCGACGAAGTCTCAGCACAAAATATTCTGGTGGGGATGAAAAGTCTGAAAACCGGTGTTGAACTGCGTGACAAGCATACGCAAAAATATCTGGAGACAGATAAATTTCCGGTGGCGACATTGATTTCCGCAAAAGGTAAAGGCGGCAA
Source organism: Bdellovibrio sp. HCB288 (assembly GCF_047305935.1). Classification (GTDB taxonomy): domain Bacteria; phylum Bdellovibrionota; class Bdellovibrionia; order Bdellovibrionales; family Bdellovibrionaceae; genus Bdellovibrio. The sequence continues at coordinate 116,601 of NZ_CP178619.1, read as the reverse complement.
GGGGACCGGTAGAATCAAAGTAAAAGGTGTTGAAAAAGACATCTCTGGAACTTACAAAGTTGAAGGCGGTTTGTTGAAGGCTGAGTTTGAAGTGAATGCTTCTGATTTTGGTATCAAGGATATCAATTACATGGGCGTGGGCACGGAAGACATTGTGAAACTTCACGTTGAAGTTCCAGTGGGTGCAGCAGCTCCAGCAAAAGCCAAAGCTGTAAAGTAGCTATTAAAATCGGTAATTGACGCCGATTTTCCACATATAGGCTCCTTCATCGAGGGGGCCTATCGCTTGATAAAAATCCCAATCCGTAAATAGACGTAAGGACATGTCAGCAAGGATTGCCGCATTGGTGGCCTTGGCCGCTGAAGAGCTGACTCCGCTGCCGGAAGGCAAATCCAGATTGCGGTGATAAATAAACGCGGAACCTCCGAGGTTCACTTGATCTGTCAGTTTCCAAAATGCTCTGGGTGTTAAGCCATATATCTTGAACGACTCACGCTCCAATTTGATGTCGTTGTCGAAAGGTCCGCTGTTGGCGCGTCCTGAGCCCAACACCACCCCAATGCTCCAGCCCCATTGTGCACGTTCGAATTCTCTTTCAATCACGATGCCGGCACCGTTAAGGCTCATGTTGGACGATTGAGTTGTCGCACCTTGTGTGACTGACAGTTTTTCATTCCATTGAAGGCTGGTCAGCCCCACGATCCAAAACTCTCCGGGATCTGCAGGCAAGCGCATGCCGCGCGGGCGCAGGGTGGTGTCAGTGATTTCTTCTGTCGGGAACTCGGAGTCCTCAAAGGTCTCGGTGTTTTCAGTCTGGGCGAAAACGGAAACAGCTGAAAGCAAAAGACTGAGGGTGATAATGATTCTTTTCATTCCGCTCTCCTAATAAGAAACATGCACTTGGGTTTGTAACAACCAAGTGTCATCAACCCCGGCGTTGTCCAGATTTGTTTTTCCATTGGTCAGCCCCAAACGGAACTCCGTTCGTGGCAGTGGGAACGCGAGCAGACCGAAACTGTATTTCAAGTTTTCGGCAGATGAGCTTTGAATATCATCTTTGGAGTGTTCCAGTGTTGCCAGTAGATTATATCCCCGGGTCAGGTAAACCATGGATTGCAACCAGGCATAAGAGCCAAGCTGTGGATCAAGTCCCATGCCTTTGCGAGTTTGTTCTTTCAAGCCCGCTTCCGCCAGCAGGGATGTTCCCTTTGAAAGTCCCATGCGGCCTGTGACGCCGGCCAGGCGCCAGCGTGTTTCGTCGGATTCTGAAGCCAGCACAGAGCCACCCACTTTAAATTTTTCATAAACTTGATACTCACCAGTGACAGAGACACCTTGTTGGCGCTTTTCAGGTTGAGTGTAAACGCTGCCAAAAAACGGATTGATGGCAATATCCCAGGTTGGGTAAGTGATATGTGCCATCGCTCCCAAAGATTGGCCGAATTGATCCAGGCCCACGTTGGTGGCAGGGAAGCGATTGACTGCGGTGTGGTCGACGTTTCTGATGCCGTAGGCTTTGTCCATCTGACCGGCGTACCACCACAGATAATTACTTTGTTTGAAGCGCAGATAAAATTCCTTGGCGTACATCGTCCACTTGTCGATGGTGGTTTCAGGAATGTCCATCTCCGCATAGGAGGCCGTCGTGACCAATGTGAAGCGTTGCTTTTTATCGAAGAAGAAATTCAAGTTCAGGTCATTTTGCATATTGACCCACTTGTTCACTTCGTTGCTGCCGTTGGGATTTCTTTGAAAGTAGAGTCCGCGGTATTTGATGCCGGGACGGAAAAACCACGGCAAAGGTTTGTTCACCAAGAAACCGGAAGTGTTGGCAATGGCTTCCTCATCCATCGAATCCGGGTAAACGGCGCGAGAGGTGATCTCTTGTGCGAACAACGCTCTTCCGTAGTCGTTCAATGCGCCACCACCCAAACCACTATAATGGCAAGTGATGCAAGAAGAATAACCGTAACTGATGAAATCAGGATAGGCGATGGCTTGTTTTGAAACTAAAAAAACACCAATAAAATAGAGGTAAAAACTGAGTTGTCTCACAACTAAACAGTCTATTAAGAAGATGCGGGGAAGCAACAAAAAACTGAATTCCCACATTTGCTATGCCGATAAGAAGATCATGAGAAAAACTATCGGTATTACACACGGTCCTTGGGTGATCATCCCGGCAGCATTCACACTTATGGTGATTCCGGTGATGGATTTCACCACCATGCACACGGGCACCACTGGAACTTTGGAAGCCATCGGGTGGTTGGTGGCCTTTGGCGCCGGTATCAGTTTTTTAATTCGTCACAAGCTTTTGTGGTTAATGGGTTTGGTTTTCTGCGCCTTGTTTATTGCGATCAACCTGTCTCATCTGGTTTTCTTTCAGGAACCACCTTTGGATACGGAGGTCGCTGTTTTTAAAATCGTCAGCACCATCATAGTGGCGGGTATTGCCTGGCTTTATTTTTCCAGATCGCCGGATTTGGATCGCCGCCAGCACTGGATGGAGCAGACGGCCCATCGCTACTATGTCGATATCCCTGTCGTGCTGATGGGTAAAGAGAATTGCCGTATCCTGGATTTATCCTATACGGGCTCTCGCATCATGCTTCCGCAGGCCCGCGAAAAGTTCAAGGTCGGGCAGATGATCTCCGTGGAGATCCCGGATATTGACGATATTCTCTGTCAGGGCAAAATTATTGCAGTCTCACATAGCGAAATTCGGGTCCACTTTGTGGATACCTCTGACCATGAAAAAGAGCTCATTCGTCAGTGGTTAGGCAGTCAAAATTTGCAAAGTGTTTAAGCTTTCTCTTCCTTGCAGGGCCATTTTAGGGCATAAGAAATCATCTTTGGATTCCAATCGACAGGCAGGTCATCGTGGCAAAGGCAAAAGCTAAAAAAATCACTAAAAAAGGTGCAGGCAAAAACACATCTAAAAGAGTTGTTGATTCTGAGATCGAGCAGATATTAAGCACCAAAGATATCCTGGATAACGTTCGTCCAACGCCGATGATCGACAACGGTCTTACCAACGAACAGAAGATTGAAAAAATCACTGAAAAATTCACGGAAATTCTGGAAGTACTGGGATTGGACCTTGAGGACGACAGCTTGGCTGACACTCCTAAACGTGTTGCTAAGATGTATGTGAACGAAGTCTTCGGTGGATTGGATCCGCATAAATTTCCAAAGATGACGGTTATTGATAACAAGATGAACTACGATCAAATGATCGTGGTGCAAAATATCGAATGCCTGTCATTCTGTGAGCATCATCTTTTGCCAATCGATGGTTTTGCAACCGTGGCTTACATTCCCTACAAAAAGGTTATCGGACTATCCAAGATCAACCGCATTGTCCAATACTTCGCACGTCGTCCTCAGGTGCAAGAACGCCTGACGAAACAGATCGCGGATTGCTTGCAGTATGTATTGGATACGGATCACGTGGCTGTTCATATCAACGCCAAACACTATTGCGTGATGATGAGGGGTATTGAGGATACTCACAGTACAACGGCGACTTCGGATGTTCGTGGGCACTTTAAAACTCTTCCAGAGACCCGCGAAGAGTTTCTCCACCACTGCCGATTAAAATAGGTGAGCTGTCCTGACATTTTTTGACACTTAGACAGTGCTTTGAGAATGATTCATATTCAAATTCAATGGATTCGTTTTAAGGCTCCTTCGAAAGGGGCCTTTTTCTTGCTATTACCCAGCTGAAATCAAGATTCAGTCAGCAAGGTGGGATGATAGCTTATGAGAATAGCATTATGTGCTCTATCGATTATTGCTCTTACATGGACAGCGGGTGCCAAAGCCGATGTGGATTCTTTTATTCGCCAGGAAGTGGAAATGCTGGCCGTAAAATCGGCCCTTTCCGCAGATCACCCGGATCGCCTGATGCACATGCAAAATATCCAGAAGGCTTCAGAATATAAGATGACTCTTTTGGCCCAAGCGGCGTCCGGCATTATTTCCTGCCAATTCGTTTTCAAATAAAAAAAGCCACGGTGATGAACCGTGGCTTCCTTAATTCTGATTTCCTTTTTTTAAAGCGCTGACTGAAGCAATTCGCGGGAGTTTTTTGACATTCCCGGAACATCCACCATACGTTTAATCTGTTTCATGGCCTGGGCTTTCAATTCAGGCTCAAGCTTCCCAACAAAGTTAAATGCCGAGCACAGACGTGCTGCCACTTGTGGATTCTTTGGATCGATTTCAATAATCATATCCGCGATGAACTCGTAAGCTTTCTCGTTATTAAAGCTGACCAGGTTCGTCGTAAAAGCACGTAGCAAAGAATAAACGTTGTTCGGGTTGTTGATGTTGAACGTAGGGTTCTTCGTCAAAGCCTTGATCTCGTCCAAAATCTGCGGACGGTGAGCCAGGGCTTGCACCGTGAACCACTTGTTGATCACAACTGAATCGTTCTTCCAATTGGTATGGAAGTCCGCCAGAACTTTTTCGCGATGAACGCTTTCTGAATCCGCCAAAATCATCAGCGCCGTCATACGGTCTGTCATGTTTTGGGCTTCCCAGTACTGCGTGTTCACCAGTTCGTAAATTTCCGGATCATGCAAATCAGCCAGATAATGCAAAGCCTGGTTTTTCAACAGGCGTTGGCCGAAGACTTTGGTGTCGCGGCTCTTAGGCTCCACATTGTGATACTTTTTGTAAGTCGCAAGAAGAGTCTGTTTATTGCCCATGGCTATTTCACGACGGATCGTCTGGCGGGCCTGATCGAAGGCCTTTGGATCCAGAACCGGCTCCATTTGTGCTAGTACCGCAAGACTTGGCAGTTGCAACATTTTAGCTTTGAACGCAGCATCCATGGACTCATCATTCATCACGGCAGACATCGCTTTCAGGAAGCGGGCATCCACGTTCATCTCCTGGCCATTGCGAGCCTGTTTGATCAATCCAGACATCAAACGCAGAGCCAGTTTTTGCGCCATCTCACGACGGTTGAAAGAGTCGGTGTCTTTTTCCATCAGGAAGTAGAGGTCTTCCTCGGAAGCTTCCCAGTTCAAATTCACCGGAGCCGAAAACTCGCGCAGAATTGAAAGTACCGGGCGGGATTTGACGCCTTTAAAGACGTAGTTTTCTTTTTGCGATTTTAGTTCGATGACATGTTGGCCATCGCTGTTTTTCTCGATCTTTTCACAATCCAAATGAAGTTCCTGTCCGGATTTATCCAGCAGTCCCATCATCAATGGAATATGGAAAGGCTCTTTCATCGTTTGACCCGGAGTCGGCGGGCAGGATTGCTCCAGGCTTAAATGAAATTCCCCAGCCTTTTCATCATAGCGTTCCTGAATGGAAACCACCGGCGTGCCTGATTGATTGTACCAGCGTTTGAACTGGGTGAAATCCTTGCCATTGGGCTCAGAGATCGCCGCTGCAAAATCTTCCGTCGTCACGGCTTGTCCGTCATGACGTTTGAAGTATTCGTCCATCCCTTTGCGGAAACCTTTTCGGCCCACAATGGTTTGCATCATGCGAATCAGCTCAGATCCTTTTTCGTAGATCGTCATCGTAAAGAAATTATCCACGGCCATGCAGGATTCAGGGCGAACCGGATGGGAGTTAGGGCCCGCATCCTCTGCAAATTGGCCCGTACGCAAGGAGTCCACGTCTTCAATGCGTTGCACGCCTCGGTCGGTCATGTCGGCCGAGAATTCCTGATCGCGGAATACGGTCAGTCCTTCTTTCAAAGAAAGCTGGAACCAGTCGCGTAAAGTCACACGGTTTCCTGTCCAATTATGGAAGTATTCGTGAGCAACTACTGATTCAATGGCGTGGAAGTCTGAATCTGTTGCAGAGTTTGAGTCTGCCAACACCAGACGGGAATTGAAGATATTCAGACCTTTGTTTTCCATAGCGCCGGCATTGAAATCATCAATAGCCACAATCATGTACTCATTCAAATCATACTCGCGGCCGAAAACCTCTTCGTCCCACTTCATTGATTTTTGCAGGGACTCCAGTGCATGCCAGCAGCGATCCTGCTTGCCATGAGCGGCGTAAACTTCCAAATTAACTTTGCGACCGGAAGACGTGGTGAAGGTGTCACGAATCACACCCAGATCACCAGCGACCAGTGCAAACAGGTAGCAAGGTTTTTTATGTGGATCGCTCCAGTATGCTTTGTGACGGCCATTGCCCAGGTCTTCAATTTTTACGCGATCGCCATTTGAAAGCAGAACTGGGTATTTGGTTTTATCCGCTTCAATGGTCACAGAGTAAGAGGTCATCACATCCGGACGATCCAGGAACCATGTGATTTTACGGAAACCTTGCGCTTCACATTGGGTGCAGAAGATCCCGTTGGATTTATAAAGTCCTTCAAGGGATGTGTTGTTTTGCGGCTCCAATTGAGTTTCAATTTCCAAAACAAATTCGGCAGGCACGTTTGGAATTGTCAGTTCCTCTGCATTGACGGAGTAATCGGAAGTCGACAGGACCTTGTCGTTGATTTTGACACTGACAAGTTTAAGTTCCTCACCATTGAGTTGCAGGGGAACACCCGCTGTCACAGTCTTGATTTTTGATTTGGCTACAACTCGACAAAAGTCCTCATTCAGCATGAAGTCGAGGTGTACGGACTCCACGGAAAAAGCAGGGGCTTTATAGTCCTTAAGGTAAATTTTCTCTTGTTTCATGGGTCCTCGATTCTGATAATAGAACAATGAGTTTGAGCCTGACTTCTATCACAATTAACACTGCACAGCTACAGAACATGCTGAATTTTTACAGCCATTTAGGCTTTAAATTTCAACAGACTAAAGTGGACAAAGGCAGTGAGGTTCATCGCGCTGTGCATGATGGGGTTGAATTCTCATTGTATTCCCTGCCAGCCGCTCAGAAGTCTCAGACTCCCAGCCTTCAGCTTGGATTTCAAATTACAGGCTTGGAAGCTGCAGTAGCAAATTTGGTAAAAGTCCCTGGGGCTTTGTTAATTTTGGATCCAACGGAGATGCCAGATGGTATGAAGGCCATTCTGTTGGACCCCGATGGTCATTCTATCGAACTTTGTCAGAAATAAGATTCACATTTAGTGGGAATTAGCCAGAGTACTTGTTTCGCTCCCTCAGAGGAGTAGCATGGAAGTATGGCTGTTTCTAAATCTCGCTCGTTTTGGGCACCTCTTTTCAGTTTTGATCGATCTCGTATGGACTTATGGGTTGCGTCACGCAGCGCAATGGCGGTGGGAATTGCACTGATGATCGGTGTTTGGATGAATTCGACCACGATCGGTTTGATTATCGTAATGGGTGTGTTGAATGCCTGTTTTTCTGATAACTCCGATGCCTATGCTTTTCGGGCTAAACGCATGACTCGCGCAGCGGTGATCACCGCTCTTTTGGTTTTTTTGGCGTCGGTCTCTTCCTCAAATTTTTATCTGTCCCTGGTCCTGATCACGGTGATCGCGTTTGCGGCGGGATACGTGATTATTTTTGATACCGTTTTGGGCGAGTTGGGAGTTGTGGCGATGAGTACCTTTGTGGTTTTTAGTGCCCATAAGGTGGATCCTTCCCAAGCATTCCATTTAAGTCTTTTTGCCCTTTTGGGCGCGGGCATTCAGATGATGTTGGCTTTGGCGCTGTGGCCTTTGCGCCGCTATCGACCTGAACGTCGCGCTTTATCTGGATTTTTCATGGACTTAAGCTCGCTGTGCGATCTGCAGTTTAAACCGGATGAGATCCCTGGTGGCAGCGCTCAAAGCATTGATACTCAGATAAGTTTGGGCTCTATCTCCCAGGATGTGCGTCCTGAGGGACGAAGATACCGCTCGCTATTGACTCAAGGGGAGCGTCTGCGACTGGGAATCTTGTCATTGGGGCGACTTAAAAACCGCATTGATCGTGAAAACAAGGGCAATCCTTCGGTGGATATTATCGCTGATTTTTTGGCGATGGAAAAAATGCTTCTGCAAAAGGTTTCCTACATCATCACTCACGAACAAAAGATTCAGGAAGCCCGCGAATACCTGAAGGCCCTGGAAGTGGATTTGGCCAAGGTTCGTGACAGTGATTTCAGTAACCAATCGGTTTTCATGAAGGTCGTGTTGAGTGATGCTCTTCGACAAATGGAAAATATGGTGGGGCAGTCGCGGGCGGTGATTGAACTGGCCGCGCGAACAACTGAAGCCGGTATGGTGGAGTCAGAGCGCAGCGAAAATGCCCGACCGTGGCGATTTCGATTTCGCGGTATCTGGGCGACCTTGCGGGCGAACTTCACTTTTCATTCGCCGGGATTTCGACATGCATTACGTTTGGCGATTTGTGTGGCCGTGGCAGAAATTGTTGGGCATTTGCTTGCGACCGAAAGAGGCTACTGGGTGCCGATGACAGTCGCGATTGTCTTAAAGTCGGATTACACTTCGACGTTTCATCGCGGTTTGCTGCGAATGGGTGGAACCATCGTGGGTCTTTTACTTGCCACAGTTCTGGTCACTGTTCTGCCAATGGGACCTTTTTGGTCAATTGGCTTAATGGTGGGTTTTTCATTCATGATGCGTTGGGTGGGACGGGCCAATTATGGAATCTTTGCCATCTCAGTAAGTGCCGTCGTCGTTTTGCTGGTGGCGATGACCGGTGTGCCGCCAAAGAATGTTATCTGGGACAGGGGATTTAATACCGTCCTAGGCGGTGTGATGGCGATGCTGGCCTATATGTTATGGCCAACCTGGGAGAAAACACAATTGTCCGAGGTCGTAGCCAGAATGCTCGATACTTATCGCAAATCATTCAGAGCCACTGCGGGGTTAAGTGTTTCCGGGCAGGCTGTCAGCGTGCCAGAGAGAGACCGCTTGCGCCAGCAGTCCCGAGTGGCGCGTGCCGAATACATGGCTTCGATGGAGCGCTTTTTAATTGAGCGGGGATCCACGGATAAAGATCGCGAATTCTTGGCAGGTGTAACAGTTGCTGGAAATCGATTTGCCCACGCCATGGTGGCCATCGAGTCTGCGTCACCCTTTGCCCTGGACTCCCATCAGCAAACGATATTTTCCAAGTTTGTTCAGGATATCGAAATCACCTTGCTGAATCTTTCGGAAGCCCTTCGTGGCAAGGAGATTGCCAATAATGAGTACCCGGATTTGCGTCTTTCTTTTGTGGAGCTGGAAAAGATGCGCGGGGAGGAAGGTCGTCATGGATTGTTCTATGATGAAACCGATCGCATGACGAACAGCCTTAACACCTTGCGCGAGTTTGTTCTGCGAAGACTGCAACAAAACCGCCTGGAGTCCAAGTAGTCCAATGTAAAACCACATTGGACTTACCTGAACGAAGTCTGAGTTTTAAAATCAGATTCAAGGGGAGGTCTTTATGAAAGTCACCGTCACCTTCAAAGCCCAGGATAGACTTTTGGAAGCCGGCCTGTTTATTCCTGAAAGCAATAGCGATGAAGAGCCCTTGGCCTCAGTGATTATCGAGGGTGCCATGACCGGAGCAGGCCCGAAATACGCAGACCAAGTAGCCCGTCGTCTTTGTCAGGAGGGGTTTGTCTGTCTGGTTGTGGATCACGCATTCTACCGGGAGGATCAAAGAGCCCCGCACTCCTGGGAATCACCCAGTAAGCGCGTCGCGGATATCGTGGCCGCCTTGAATTTTTTAAAAGAAAACAATGTGGTTAATCCTGACAAAATCGTGGCAGTGGGTTTATGCGCCGGTGCCGAGTACATGGCACAAGCGCTGATGAATACGGATATCTGCAAAGGCTTTGTGATCATCGATGAGGACCGTGATGGGGTCGCGGATCTGCCTTCACGACTGCACATACCTGCGACGCGGATCACGGACTACAGCTATGAGCTGGCCAGCGAGGATGCCGCGATCTGGATTAACACGCTATTCAGTCAAATGTCGCCACTGAGTCGACATGACTTTGCTGCCTGGAATACGTTTAGTGAATAGTGTCTCAGGATGAAACAGGGCATGGCTCTTGTATTGAGTATCTATAAGATCGAACGAAAGGGTCTATAGATGCAGGTGTCCAAGTTCAAAGTTGTTGTAGCGGTGGTTCTGACGCTTTTAATGGGTCTTTCAGCGGCTGAGGCGGCAAATAAGAAGTCTCTTATCAAAATGGGACAGCCCAAAAAGGTCTCCGCTGTGAGCAAAAGCTGGCAACGTGAAGTTATCGCTGATTTGTATGCTGCGACGGCCTCGGCAGAGAATCTGGATTCCCAGTTGGAACCCTTGATGAATGCATCGGGATATTCTTACTTTCAAAAATGGAAACGCGGTATAGATGAAGCGGCCTTGCAAAAGCAATTCGCCAAGGGCATGAAGAGTCATCTGCAAATCATGGCGGTTCTGTTTGAAAAACACGGCAAATCCAAAAAGTTTGATCGTTTGAACGAATTTGAATTTCAAAATCTGGTTCGCCGCAGTGATTACATTCTGTCCTTACCAGTTTCCAAACAGGCCATTGAAGCAAGTATGTCAGTCAAAAAATTCTCTGCTGACTTCAGATTAACCCTTGATGCTTATAATAAGGTACGTATGCGTTTTGACTCGAAAAGTATTCAACTGGCGCAAAAATAGGGCGCTTCCCAGGGAGTGTGTCGAAATATCGGTGCGGTTAATTTAATTGGACTTAGTATCAGTTTAATTTGCATCTGATCAGGAAGTCTCCTTTCTCATGGGAAGACAGCGGGCTTTTTGATATTCTGATTATATGAGGATCAGGGTCTATCTTCTCCCTATAACGATTGTCGTGGGTACCGCGGCCTTAGGGTTTTTTCTGAGGCAAGGACCTGCTATATCAGCGGCCACGATAGATCAAAAATACTCAGTTCCTGCAGCTCCCAAACCACAACCTATTCCCACAGTGAAGCCCAGCGACGATTTCTGCAGCAGCAGTTACGAAGCGATCTGCAAGGAAAGCGCACACGCTGATCCTACGGGGGAAACCTCTTTGGACTACCGTGGAGAAATCCGGGCACTGCGCGTACTCAGGAAAATAGTGCGCACCAATCCAGGTTGGACGACGGATCAGGTCGAAGACGAATTGGTGAAGCGTATTTACACTCCAGAGCGGAAGGCAAAACTGCAGCGAATCTTCGAGTATGTTCGCGGGCAGATGACTTCTTATCTCGAAGGGCAAAATTCCAATGTCTTACGAGATGCCGATAAGGCCTTTCTGATTGATCGTATCAGACGGGTGCAGCTGGAGCTTCCAGTGGATCGCACGACCTATGCGGACGTGACAGATCTATACACGAAAAGTGAAATCTATTATGAGCGCAGTTCTTCCGGCGACGAGCATAGAGTCCGGGTGGGAGGCGCCTACGTCCTGAATACCTCTTCGGAATACAGTATCATCTTTACCATGGCTCACGAACTGGCGCACGCCATTGATCCGTGCGGGATCCCTCGCAACTCAGTGAACCATGCGGTGTATGATGAACTGGTTCAGTGCTTTGTGGACAGTCATTGGATTAGCAAAGACGAAGCTCAATGCGGCAACAAGGACAAGTCCTCGGAGGTTTTCGCGGATTGGCTGGGGACGGAGATTCTGGCACGGGCCATTCGCCAACAGACAAGTTACAGCTTACAGGATAAAACCCGCGCTGCTATTAATGCAGTTCGTGACCTGTGCGATGATTCATCGGGTTTTGAGAAAGTTAATCTGGAGTATTATCCCACCGATGTTGTACGGGTGGGTGGAATTTTTGCCAACAACGCTTTGTTGCGCAAGGAATTGCAGTGTTCGGCTTCTTCCAAAGCAAAACCCTATTGCCGATTTGATTCACTTCCTTCGAAAGGCAGCAATTAATGGACAGGTGTCGCTGGTTTAATTGTGCTCTAATAACGATTGGTTTTTTATCCCTGGGGGCTTGTGCGAGCACACCCAAAAAAGAAGCTTCATTTATTTCACCTTCATCCGCGGCGGTGCCCGACAGCAGGATCAGTATTAACTATCATTTGCGGCATAATTATTACTTGTTTCAGATGCAATCCGGTGGTGCTGGCGGTTATACCGCAAAAAGCACAGTGAATGAAAAGGTGATAGAGAATCGTCCGGTCTCCCGGGAAAAGTACATTGCCTTTGCCAATCGCGTTTATGACTTTGCGGAAAAGTACAATGGCTCGGTAGCGCCTCAGGATGGCTGTAAAAGTCCTTTCACTATTCGAATGGAAAAAGCAGGGGCTGTGAAGGATGTTCAAGGTTGTCGGGGAAGCGACGAGACCGGGGAGCTCGGAAAGATAATCCGAGAGGGCGAGATCCTGTTCTATTCTGAATAAAAAAAAGCCCACTCTCGCGAGCGGGCTTTTTTTCTGGAAAAATTAATTTCTCTCAGACAAAGGAACAACTTTACGTTGTTCAGCACCCACGTACTCAGAAAGAGGACGGATGATGCGGTTGTCAGCAGTTTGCTCCATGATGTGAGCAGACCAGCCAGTTGTACGAGCCATAACGAAGATCGGAGTGAAGAAGTCGATCTCGAAGCCCATCATGTAGTATGCAGGACCCGCTGGGAAATCCAGGTTAGGGTAGATCTTTTTCTTATCAACCATAACTTTTTCCAAAGCCGTGTACATTTGCATCCATTTTTGTTCGCCAGTTACGTCGGCCATAACTTGTGCGTACTTTTTCATGGTTGGAACGCGAGAGTCGCCAGAGCGGTAAACGCGGTGACCGAAGCCCATTACTTTTTTCTTTTGTGCCAATGCATCGATCATCCACTGTTCAGCTTTTGCTGGGTCAGCAATTTCTTTCATCATATGCATAACCATTTCATTCGCACCACCGTGCAAAGGACCTTTTAAGGCACCGATACCCGCAACAGTTGCAGAGTAGATATCAGACTGAGTTGAAGTCACAACACGTGCTGTGAAAGTGGAAGCATTGAAGCTGTGTTCAGCGTAAAGGATCAAAGAAACGTCGAAGGCTTTAACCACTTCTTTTTGTGGTACTTTACCAAAGCACATGTGGAAGAAGTTTTCAGCCATCGTCAAATCAGCTTTTGGAGGAATGAAATCCAAACCTTTTTTGAAACGGTAGTCAGCAGCAACCGCTGTTGGGATTTTCGCCAACAACATCATCGCTTTGTCCATGTTCGTCGCTGGAGAAGAATCCCAGATACGAGCATCTTCACAACCCATGAAAGATACTGCCGTACGGATAGAATCCATAGGGTGGCATTTTTGTGGAAGTGATTTGATCACGTTCAAGCAAGTCGCAGTGATGTCACGGTTTGCGCGTTCTTTTTTAGTGAACTCTGCAAGTTGAGCTTTGTTTGGAAGCTCGCCATTGTACATTAGGTACGCTACTTCTTCGAAAGAGCAGTTCTCAGCCAAGTCTTGAACTGGGTAACCACGGTAGATCAAAGAGTTTGTGTGTGGGTTCACTTTAGATACAGAAGATGTATCCATTACCACGCCATCAAGACCTTTTTTTACGTTCATTTTTTCCGGTTCTGGTACGTAATCTGGATTGATATATTCAGCCATAATTTCCTCCGAATTCGCCGCCCAAAGGTACGCCGTACCTTTTTGAAATGCAGCGCATTAGTTAAAGTAAAGTAATGGCTCGAGGCTAGTCCTTGGCCCCTCCTCGGTCAAGCGGAGGCAAAGAGGGAGCAGTGTGGCAGGTGGGATTTTGCGATGCGTTTTGCTGTGCAAGCGGTCTTTTAAACCGAAACTCTGACTGCAATGGAGGCAGTGTAACCTCCGGTTGACGAGTTTGCTGAGACCGTCAGCATTTCTGTCAAGTTCTTCGCGAAGGAACTCTTTGGATTGAGACGTAGTGAGAATACTGTACTCACTACGTCATGGCCGGGCGATATGGGAAATCAGAAACGGAATTGCATTTCAACGCCCCAGATGTTTCCGCGTTCGATGCCAGCTGTTGTGGCAGGTGCTTTGCGCACTGTCATTTGAGCGCGTGCTTCCTGAATCACTTCGGAGCCCACAAGTTTGTTGATGTGTTCTGCAGCGACACCCATTGGATTCATCACGATCATCGCGAATGAACCAAGTCTTTCAGAGCCCAGAAGTTTTCCGTCGTTGGCTTTAATCTTTTGTTCCGCGCGGTAGAAAAGTTCACCCAAGATAGATCCGACGATGGGTGTGGCGAACAAGTCCTGGATCGATGGTTGTTCAGCAAACGCCTCAACACCGAACTCCCAGAAGAATGTCGACATCAATACAGAATAACCGAAAGACTCCATTGCACTTAAACCTTCATTACGAGCCACCTGATAATAAGCAGCGCCAGAGTACGGGTGACCAATGTAGTTGATCATCCAGTCGTCTTTATCCATATGTGGGCCGGCTTTGATATTTTCTTTCCAGCTTTTACCCAGATTCTTCATTTCGGATTTGTCCCAGTTGGTGAAACTTTCAGGCATCATGTACAGGATTCCTGCTACGCCAAGGGCGGCCAAGGCCACGTTGCGGGTGGCGGTCACAATATTTTTTTCAGTAGAAGTGTACTTCTTAATATTAATTTCTTTTTTCCATTGAACTTCACTTGATTCACTCAGGACAGTGACTGTAGCGATGGGCTTTTGATTGTCGACAACACACAAACCTTTAACGTCGTTCAAGGCTTTGAGCGTTTTGTTATTTTGTAGTTCTGATTGAATAGCCAGGCAGGCTTCCTGATCGCGAGTATCAATCGAAATGACCTGACCTTTAAGCATCATTCGTTTTTGGTCGCCGGCTTCTTTTTCACGAGCCAGGCGTTCAATGTCGGCCTTCGTATAATAAGGACCTTTGTTATTAATAAGGTCTGCCACCGCATCTTTAGGTTGATTGCCGTGGTTTAGATAGTCCATAGCGCTTTTATTCCAGTCGATGGGAGCGGAGGCATTCGTCTTTGTCTTAACATTAGTCAATGGCGCAAAATTGCTGGCGACAGCGGCGTTGACCTGAAGGGCTGCGACTCCAAATGTAATATAGCGAAGGATCGTCTTCATTTCTGGAACTCCTTAAATAGGAAAATTACTGATACTTGTTCGGATGCAAGACTGTGGCCTAAGGGGGCCTTAATTCATTTAATTGGCTCTGGGCGTGACAATTGTGGTCCCTCGTTTAAAAGCTGTACACCTTATGTGCAGACTGAGTGCTTATGGCGTGGGTGTGGAATGTGCACCAAGCGAACGAGATTGTTCCTAGGTTTTCGTATTTGAATGTGCAGGACAAACAGATGAGTGGTTTATTAAAGCTATTTATATTTTCATTGGTCGGCTTTTTTGGGGTCGTGGCTCTGGCCATGCCCAAAGATGTTGGTCTTTATTTGTCCTATGAACAGCGATTGGCAACAACTTATGCCTTGATGGCTTCCGGCTTGGAGCCTGTCCAGCAGGAAAATCTTTTGGATCGCGGAATCAAATACTTCAAGACAGCAGCAGAAATGCCGGTTGAAACTATCGAAGTTAAAAGCTTTAAGGAATTTTTGACGGCATTCAGAGGTGAGTGGCCCAACACGCAAAGTACAAGCTTGGATTTGGAAATTCTGGAGAAGTCCTCACCGCGTGCCTTCCGTATATTTAAGTCTGCCAGTGCCCGCGTGCAAAAACAAATCGATGAATATATAGAGTGGCAAGAGCAGAAATTGAAAACAATGGGCTCTGAAGCAAAGGGCTCAAAGATTCCCATGCTGAATCCTGAGATTTTGGCGCAAGCGGCATTGCTAATGCAGTCAGAGGCAGGGCAAAAACACGGTAAAAAATTATTTCTGCAACACAGTGATCAGTTCTTTCAGGAACAGTTGAAGGAGTTTGATCGTATCGGTGAAAAGGTAGCGACTTCTGGGCTGGCACAAACAGATGACCGCATCACCAAACTTATGATGGAAACAATCCTTTCCGAATACTTTGCGCGACTTTCATTGGCTTCCAAAAAATTGATTGTGTCTTCATTTTTGGGTGGCGACCTTCAGATGGGCGATATGCAAAAGTTTGAGGTGATGGTGCAAAACTCCGGGCCTCAATTGCAAAAGCTTTTGCAGGTCGTGGCTCGTCAGGGTGGGCTTGATCCAGCGATGTTGCAGATTTTCAAACGACTTGAGGATGCAGTTCGCTCGGTGCCATATCACCAGGTCGAGCAGATTCTTAAAAATGAAAACATGAATTACGACTTCACGTACTTCGAACGAAAGCCACTGGGTGTCGGCACGATGGCGCAGGTTCATCGCGCAAAAATCCAGGCGAATGGTCAGCGCCGGGATGTTGTGGTTCGCTTTATCAAGCCGGAAATTGAAACTCGTGTGCACGAGGACGCGCGCATTCTGGCCGAAGTGGCGGCTATTTTGGATACCAATATCGAGTATTTGAAATCGGGAATGCCCAAGATGGGTCCGTTGGTTTCAGATATCACGGCGACCGTTACTGCAGAGCTAAGTCAGGATGATACGGTGGCACGTCAGTCGTTGGCGGCTAAACGATACAATCAGGAAGTTTTCATGAAGACGGCTGGATATAAAAACTCCATTCAGTTTCATGTTCCGGAAATTTACTCACCAAAATTGAGTAAGTCCAAATTTATGGTGCAGGAAATGGTGTTTGGTCGAAAACTCGACAAGGAAGCCAAAGACTGGCAGCAGGTCGCGCCAAAATTAAGAGCTGGAATTGTCGAGGCCCTGGTTCAGGTATGGGGGCAGGAAGCTTTGTTCGGCAGTGGTTTCTATCACTCGGACTTGCATCAAGGTAACTTCCTGGTTCGTTTTGGTGATGACAAAATCAGAGTGAATCTTTTGGATTTCGGCATGGGTGGCCAGATCTCTCCAGAGATGCAACAGAATATTCTGCTGTTGGAATCAGCATTGTCGCTTCACGATTCTGATTTGATTGGCCGCGCACTGTGGGAAATCAGCAACAAGGCCGGCAACTCGTTGAGTGAGTCTCAGTTTAAAATGCTGGTTCGGGCTAAAGTTAGAAAAGGCTTTAAGACTGCTGACGATGTGTCGACGGAAGAATGGACAAAATGGGCCATGAACCACGGTTTGCGATTGCCTTACGACTTTATCAACATAAACCGAGGAATTACCATTTTGAAGAAGCTATTGCAGGATAGTGGTAGTACCGAGGATTTGCGTTCCATCATGTCCAAAGTAGCGCTGAAGCATCCTCTTCATGTCATCAACACATTGGTTGGGAAGAATCTGCTTTCCCCTGTGGGATTGGTCAAAGCCGGTGTGAGCACTTTGATAAGTTCACCATTGCCGCCAGCCACCAAGCCTGCTGCCATCATCTCGTGCCAGTCCGTGTTCAACTAGAAGCGTCGATTTAGGAAATCAGGGGCTGGACTTGACAGTTTAGGGGGCGGGGAGTGTACTTAATGGATCATGAATAAGCCCAATAATTCCAATAATAAAGCCGCTACCAAGTCCAACGAAAAAGCTCCCGCTGAAGGCGCGAATTTTTTGAAGCAAATCATCGAAAAGGATCTTGAATCCGGCAAAGTGAAAGAAGTGGTCACACGCTTTCCACCAGAACCGAATGGTTATCTTCACTTGGGTCATGCAAAATCAATTTGTTTGAACTTCGGTTTAGCGCAGGAATACGGCGGTCGTTGCCACTTGCGTTTTGACGACACCAATCCAGAAACAGAAGACACTGAATACGTTGAATCCATCATGAATGATGTGAAGTGGTTGGGTTTTGATTGGGGCAAACACCTTTACTATGCTTCTGATTATTTCGAAGAGATTTACCAATGGGCTGAGCAGTTGATCAAAGACAACAAGGCCTATGTTGATTCTCAGAATGAAGAGGAAGTGCGCGTTAATCGCGGTGACTTCACTCGTCCGGGAAAAAACTCGCCATTCCGTGAGCGCTCGGTTGAGGAAAATCTTGATTTGTTCCGCCGCATGCGTGCGGGGAAGTTCGCGGAAGGTCAACACATCCTTCGCGCCAAAATCGACATGGCTTCGCCGAATATGAATATGCGTGATCCATTGCTGTATCGTATTCGTAAAGCGCACCATCACAGAACTGGCGACAAGTGGTGCATTTATCCAATGTACGACTATGCCCATCCGCTTTCTGATGCGAAAGAGATGATCACACATTCAATTTGCACCTTGGAATTCCAGGATCACAGACCATTCTATGACTGGTGTGTGGAAAACGTGAATGTTCCAGGCGAACCGCACCAATACGAATTTGCGCGCATGAACATGACTTACTTTGTGATGAGTAAGCGCAAGCTTTTGCAATTGGTCAAAGAAGGATTGGTAATGGGTTGGGATGACCCTCGTATGCCGACTCTTTCCGGTGTTCGTCGTCGTGGATACACGCCGGAGTCTTTGCAACGATTTGCAAAACGCATTGGTGTCTCTAAAGCGGAAAGCTTGATCGAATACGACACTTTGGAAGCGTGTGTACGTGACCATCTGGACGAGGTATCTCATCGTGCGATGGCCGTTTTGGATCCGATCAAGGTTGTTATTACGAATCTTGAGGACGGGTACAAGGAAACGATTTTGTCTTCCGTTCATCCAAAGAACGCGGATCTTGGCAAGCGTGAACTGTCTTTCACTAAAGAAGTTTACATTGATGGTTCTGATTTCATGGAAAATCCTCCAGAGGATTTCTTCCGTCTGGGACCAGGCCGTGAAGTGCGTCTGCGCAATGCCTATGTTATTAAATGCAACGAAGTGATCAAGGATGTTTCTGGAAAAGTAAAAGAACTTCGCTGTGAATACTACAAAGAGACTTTGGGTGGCAAGCCACTGGCTGACGGTCGTAAAGTAAAAGGTATCGTTCACTGGGTATCTACCTCAGATTGCATCGATGCGGAAGTGCGCATGTACGGTCGCTTGTTTAAAACCGCTCATCCAGAGGACGTGCCAGAAGGTCAGGATTTCAAGATCAACCTGAACCCTGAATCCTTGAAGGTGATTAAGAACGCGAAGCTTGAGCCTAGCCTGGCTAAAGCTTCCTTGGAAAACCGCTACCAATTCGAGCGCGTGGGTTATTTCTGCTTGGACAATAAAGACTCCAAGCCGGGCAACCTGGTCTTCAATATGGTTGTGGATCTGGCAAGCTCCCACTAGAGGTAACAGTTCCCTTTTTGGAAAAGAAAAAGCCCGGTTCATCACCGGGCTTTTTTATTGGGGTAATTCGGTTAAAAGTTAATATTCCCTCTTTCTAATCTTATTTAATAAATCTTAAGTACAAGTCGTAAACCAATCCGTAACTGTTATCTTTCATGACCACCACTGATTTGTAGCGGATCATGTTGCCGTGTTGGTCGACTTCTTTGTAACGGCGGTCGTACTTCAAGTCGATCGCGATAACGCCTTTTTCATCCAGAGAGTGCAGCTCAGAAGCCTGCGCGATACCGTCCAGATTGTCGTCCTTCCACAGTTTCAGGGCACCGAACACAGAGTCTGCACCAGTGATGATACGATCTTTGTCTTCGTCCCATTTAGCCAGAGCATGGAAACCTTGTTTTGCAAACTTTTGATCCGGACCTAAAGTCGCATCACCGAACAATTCGTTGATACCCAGAACTCTGCCTTGGCCATTTGGAAGAACCAGGAAGTAATTTTCTGTATCCGCTGTCGCAAACCATGCAGTTCTAACTGGCTTGTGATTATTCAATGCACCCAGAAGGTCAAACATCACACCATGCTCAGGCGCAGTCAGAGCGATTGGTTTCGGTGATTTTGTATTCAATTGCAAAAGCAATGGGTCGATCACGTCAGCATCTGCACAGGCTGCGTCGCCTTCGAAGCCGACCAGAACATTGGCCACCTGGATTTTGCCTTGAAGCTTGCCGTCCTTGCCAATGCGGAATGCAGAGTTCACATCCAGCATGTTAGCAACTGAATCCAGAATCGGCGCTACTGCTTTTTCAGCGCCATTCATTGAGTATTTATATGGAGCTTGAGCCTTGGCGCCATCCCAGAACACAACAGAGTAAACGCCCTCGGACAGAGGAGAGCTTACTTGAAACTCGATGTTCTTGGAGAGAACCAGTTGTTCCTTAAAGCGCTTGGAATCTGCTTCGCTATCCCATACCTGAACCGGTACGGCCTGTGCCGCGATGGATCCCATGCTGGATTTATAAAGTACTGCCACGATTTTGGAGGTCGTCGCAAGCACTGACATTTTTTCAGAACCGATTTTAGGGCCGCATACAGCGTTTGGTGTCACGCTGATCATGCTGGAGGATGAAGAGTCAGGAGTACTGCTGTCTTCGCTATCGTCTGGGCTTGAAGAATCAGGGACGCTGCCTTCATTAGGAGCCGGGAAGTCGGAGATACCATTGTCAAAGACATTGGAATTATCCAGAGCGGATTGCTTGGCTCTGGGATCAATACTAAATGCAGCTTTGGAACAGTTTTGAAATGAGACGATTGTTACTGCCGAACCAAGCAAGATCGAAAGCTTAGCCAGGTTCCCACGAAGATTTCTCATTAACCCTCCCCAGAGTAATAAGACACAAAGGGGTGTATTGCAAAATCATGCCCACCTCGAATTGACTCCAGATCAAAAGGACAGGGTACTGACTTTCCGTGGGAGGGCAGATTGTCTACCAAAAAATAGACAGTGCCTGATCCCTGTTCGATTGTGTTTACACAGGTGAATGGGAAGCGGTGAAGTGGGTGCTATTTGACGCGAATAAATCGGCTGCCGTCATCAGAGAAAACGGTTTTGCCCTTGCTGGCGCCCCAGCGTGAACCGGAGCTGTCAATCACGGTGATTTGATATTCCACCATCTTTTGTTGGAATGAAGATTCCTTCATCATGCCTTTGGCCATGTTATAGCTTGCGCCGGTAAAGTTGGAAAGCATTTCATCTCGTGAGCTGCCCGCAGAGCCACTACTGAATACAGAACGAGTCGCTGCATTGGTTTTGCGAGTGCCCGATGTCGTGCTGTTATAGTAGCTGCCACTGCCGCTGCCGCCAGAACGTCCTGCTGCCAGGTTGTCGTTGCTTGCAACCTCAACGTCGGAACGGCCATCAGAGGCTGATGTGCGACCGGCAGATGCAATCATTCGCGAGCCACTGGACGTAGCAGTAATGGTGTTAGGGGAGGCATCAGCAGGTGTACCTTTGGTAAGGTCCACCTCTTGCACCACCTTCATGTTCGTGTTGCCGCCAAGGTAGAGCTTTTTTGAAATGTCCGTGCCAGAGCCAGATGCCGCAGACGCTGATTTGCTGTCGGGGCTATCGTAGCCATTGTGTCTTGATTGATAACGCTCTCTGGTTGAGCGAACTGAAGAAGAGCCAGAGCCGGACGAGTCTTCAGAGGCTAGCGCCGGAGTGTTCATCACGCCCATTGCACGATCCGCCATGGCAAGCACTGGTGCAGACTGCGTTTGGCTGGCCTGCAAGTTACTCTGTTCATTACTGCTATTTAGTCCCTTCGCCAAGTTTGACGACGATGGAATGGAGTTTTGAACCTCAGCGGAGGAGATTTCGCTGGCAATGTTGAGTGATTCAGAGCTGATGTGTTCAGCAGGAGCGCTGGCAATTGAACGAGTTTTAGTTTGAACCTTTGCGCTAACTACTTCTCGGGCGACATTTACTTTTTGTTTTGCCACGTTGTTCGTGCTTTTGTCCACGTTGCTTTTGACAATCAGTAAAGTATTATTTTGGGCACTCAATGGTTTAACTTTTTTTCCATTAGCGCAAATATTCACGATTTGATCAGTAGTTTTCTCGTCACTGATGCCGGATCTGTGCAAAAGTTCATGATATAGGAGCGGCTTTAACTTAGCGGCAAGTTCTTCAACGTCAGCGTTTGCTGGAATGCTGATTTCAATCCCACCATTTTCAGTGTACTTTCCAGTAGGCTCTGTTGCGCCTTCAGCGGATTTTTTGCAGGAGATCAGGTTTTTGCCCTCTTGTTGAGCGCTGATTTTTTTAAGATCCAGTTTCAATTTGTTTGAAAAATACTGAAGCTCAGAAGCATCCGCTCCCGGAAGTGATTTCTGAATTACCGGTGTTCCAATGCACCCAGAGAGGGATTCATCCTTCATAATCTTTGAGAGTGCCACGGCAATTTCATTTTTGATTTCGGCATCGTCGCAGGAAATGGCGTTTTGTGCCGCTTTAGTGATTTGCGCAAAATTGAATTCTTCAGTGAACTTCGAAAGATCGCCAAGAACTGATTTGTTTTGTTCAACACAGGCGTTGTCACCTGGAGTTCCATTCATGACAGACGGGGTGCGTGCCGCTGAGCTGCTTAGTTTCCAATGGTCGCGCCCGTATTCAAACTGAGCTTCTTTGATTCCTTGCGAGTCTGCGCGTTTAAAAGCGATCGATGATGGCTTGCCGTTTTTGAATTTAACAATAGCTGTGGTTTGGTCTTTTTTTACCACCCATAAATCAACATGGCCATCCAGGTCGGAATCGATACGGAAGTCTTCGTAGTTTTCGCTGGCGATGAATCGGGCGCTCATATCAGTTTGTTTGAAAACTACAGGGGTGCTTTCAAAGGCAAATGAAGGATTGCTGAATGATAGAACGATCGAAAGAATGAGTCTCATCGGGATACTCATCGGACCAAGGTCCTGTTTTGTTTAGTGGAATTTTAGGGCAAATCCGCAAGATTCTCATAATGAGAATTTTGTGATCCAATTGAGCTATGAAATTGATGATCGCGACATTACTTTTGCCAATACTCAGCAATGCCCAGGTCTATGGATTCAAGCCTGTGAATTCAGCGAACCAAAAGGTGGATGCTCAGTCTCAAATTGAGATCGAGAATCTTCCGCCGCAACTCACCCAGGATACGCTGGGAATTTGCTATGCCGTCGCAGCTTCAACACTATTGACCGCTGAAAATTGCCGTTCCATGAAAACGGATTGTCGAAGTATTTCAGAAGAACAGGTTTTTTCTCCGTTGGGTCTGGCTCCTTTGGGGCGTGCGGCAGAGGATGGAGAAAAAAAATCCACAAAATCTAAAGAGGATGCCGCGGATCCATACGCTGGAAATATTGCCAACGCACTTGAAGAGTTGGTCAGTGGTGGTGGCTTTGCACCCTCCGAGCAGTGTCTTTCTCTGGATAAGATTTTAAGCCGCGTAGGTGGGGCAGAGGAAGGCGTTGAAGTTCAGTTGCAAATCTGGAGCAAGCTAAAGGATCTATATAATAATTCCAAAAAGATTCCGAAGGACTGCGAAAGCTGTTCCAATAGTTTTTATACGACTGCGAAAACAGAGATTGAAGGCAGTCTAAACCTCAATCTTTCTGAAACGGATTTATTGAAGGCATTTGGGAAGGAAACCTATGCTGAATTTTTTGATAGAGTCATGATTTCGCCGGCGTGTAAAAAACTGAATAAATCACTGGGTTTGGAGTTCTCTAGCAAGCGGGAAGTGAAGCTCGATCCTGAAATTGGTAAAACAGGTAACTATAGCCAGATTCTGAAAACGATCAAAGGCGTGCTGAACGAAGGACGTCCTCTTGGGCTAGGGAATATTTGTCTGGACGCCAAACCCACTAAAAAATCCTGCCAAAATCTGCACGGGGCTGTGATTGCAGGTTATCGAAAAGTCTGTGACTCAAAGGGTGCATGTGTTGACTCAATCAAAATATTGAACAGCTGGGGAAAAAGCTGGCAGAAGGCCAACAATGATGGCTGGGTGGATGCGAAGACCTTGTTGGATCGGACCTTTTACGCAGAAGCTACTTTGACCTGGATTGAAGATAAAAAATAGTTAGAAGGATTGGATAGACATATGAAAATTTCAGCATTTGTATTGGGTACTTTGATGTTCGCTGCCGGAGCTCACGCCGATCAGACTCTCAAATACTACAACAACGACAAATACGAACAAATTAAGTTTAAAACCTACGAGAAGGCCAACATCAATGAAGCTTGCTTCAAAGGTGGCAAACCAAGCTGCAAGGCTTGGACGGTATTCACCGGCAAAGCAAAAACGCCGACAAAAAATCCAACGCCTCTGGCGGGTAATCCGGCAGCTCTCTATTGCTGGGACGTAGGTGCAAAAAACAGAATTCTAAAAGCCCAAAACAACGACCAATACGACGCCTGCGTCTTCGATGATGGCTCCATGATCGACTCCTGGGATCTTTACTACAAACACTTCCCAAGAAAATAGTTACAGACCAATAACATCCACACCCTTAGCGGGTGTGGATGTTACCGAGATACAATTAGCAGGCGGCTGAAGATTCCGACTTTCGTGGTCGTCCACCTTCAAAATCAACCATTCTCATCTCAGTCACCAATAAAATTTGCAGAAGAGCCCTCCTATTAAAAAAGGGGCTTAAATGCTAGTAAACTTCACCGCCATATCGAAATTTCAAGTGGGCTTGAAAAGTATGCCAAAATGGAGTACTTTATAAGTGGACCGAGTCGACTTTGATAAAGTCCGTAAACAGCTTAGAAAAGTGCCGGATTATGTGCTCGATAAGTTGGTCGCCTGGGCAATGTCTGTCGAGCTTAAGGGTCTTCGTGAGGTTAGGAAGATTCCTGGATATCATGACGAACCATTGAAAGGAACTAGGCATGGACAGAGGTCGATCCGTCTAACTAAATCTTATAGAGCTATTTATACGGAAGAATACGACGGCACCATAACAATTGTTATTCTCGAAGAGGTGAACAAGCATGAGTACTAAAACAAAAAGATTGGGACTTGTTGAAATTGAAAAACAATTTGGCCCTCTTACGTTTGGTCGCTTGCTAAAGTCTCACAGGCTTGGCGAAGAATTAACTCAAGTTGAAATGGCCAAGCAGTTGAAGATGTCCAAACAAAGTTTGAACGATTTAGAGCATGGTCGTAAAATTCCGTCTATTCGTAGAGCCATTGAGATCGCAAGAAAAATAGAGGTATTGGAAGAGTTGGTGGTACAACTGATATTGCAAGATCATGTTCGTAGAGAAAAATTGAATTTTACAGTCAGCGTGAGTAAGGCCTTAAAGGCATCATAAAAAAAGAGCAGGTGATAAACCTGCTCTTTTCATTTGAAAATCAAAAATCAAAAAACTACTTCAACGTGAAGTTAAAGATGTTCTGATCAAAGCTGTTGTACTCATCGTAACGAGTCAAAGAATAAAGATCCTTACGAGTTTGCATTTTTTCAAGCAAGCCCTCTTGTGTGCCTTTAGCTTTAATTTCAGCCAAGCCTGCAACTGTCGCACCCATCGCCAGACGGAAAGTCGTTACAGGATAGATCACGATGTTGTAACCAAGGTTTGAAAGCTCCGTATAAGTGAACAAACGACCTTTACCGAATTCAGTCATGTTCGCCAAAAGAGGAACAGAAACTGCTTTACGGAATTTTTCGAACTCCGCCTCGTTCTCAAGCGCCTCTGTAAAGATGCAATCCGCTCCGGCATCGATATAAGCCTTAGCACGGTCAATCGCCGCATCCAAACCTTCAGAAGCACGAGCATCCGTACGAGCAATCAAAAGGAAGTTCTCATCAAGCTTTTTACCACGAGCCGCCGCTGCCACTTTACGAGCCGCCTCATCGCGACCCACAAGTGATTTGCCATCAAGGTGACCACAACGCTTAGGATTTACCTGGTCTTCAATATGGCAACCAGCAAGACCCATCTCGATCATTTCTTGAACCGTACGAGTCGCACTCATCGGCTCACCAAAACCAGTGTCGATATCAATAATAGTAGGCAAAGAAGTCGTACGAGCAATCTGACGACCACGCTGAGCAACTTCAGTCAGTGAAGTCAAACCGATATCCGGGTAACCCAAATCGTTCGACAAAACCGACCCAGAAATATAAACCCCATCAAACCCAGCCTTCTCAATAGCCATAGAAGCCAACGGAGACCAAGACCCCGGCATCTGCAAAAGCTTACCAGTCTTCAAAGCATCTCTAAAATTCTTACGCTTCTGAGCAGGTGTAATTTCAGGAAACAACATAACGAACCTCCATTACGGAATAAAAAATAAAATCAAAATCTACGGTTCGAGGCTTTTGAGAGTTTAAAAGAAGGCACTCTGAACCAGATCGATACTAAATGTATCACTTACGAATCAAAAGATGTCTCAGCATCAATGTCTTTCAAAAGTGATTTTCTATTTCAACAAAACAGGCAGCGGTAAGGGCGGGCCTTAGGGTTTTGTAGAGACCTCCGCGGGGCCTGGATGGCCCTCGCCGAAGGCGAAGCGGCAAGGGCAGGAGGCCCGGGTCTCGTAAAAACCCTAAGGCCCGCCCTTGTCGCTGACGGTCTTCGTCCGAAGACTAGAAGATACCTTTTGTATCGCGTTTGTTGTTAACCAACTTGTCGATAGGAATTTGCACGTTCAACTGTTGAACCTGTTCAGTAGTCAAGTTTTCCAAATTCTCACAAAGACCGATGAAACGATCGCGCTCAGCTTTAGTGATGATTCCTTCAGTCAAAGTGTCGAACTTACGGATGTAGTCCGCACGTTTGAACGGACGAGCCCCCGCTGGATGCGCATCAGCCACACCAAGTTCATCAACGATTTTAGAACCATCTTTCATCGTGATTTCTACGCGGCCACCGAAGCGTTTTTTATCTGGATCCGTCTCGTGGTACCAAGCAGTCCATTGTTTGTCTTCGATAGTGGAGATTTTGTTCCACAATGCCACAGTGTCAGCACGTTTCGCGCGCTCTGGAGCGTACGAGTTAACGTGGTGCCAAGTACCGTCTTGAAGAGCCACTGCGAAGATGTACATGATGGAGTGATCAAGAGTTTCGCGGGATGCATTTGGATCCATTTTTTGTGGATCGTTCGCACCAGTACCGATGACGTAGTGAGTGTGGTGAGAAGTATGGATCACGATATTTGCGATATCGTCGAAGTTTTTAATCATTGGCTTCATTTTACGAGCCAAGTCGATCAATGCCTGAGACTGATACTCTGCAGAGTGTTCTTTAGTGTAAGTCTCTAGGATCGCGCGTTTTTCTTCGCCAACTTCTGGAAGTGGTACTTCGTATTTACCGTTTTTGCCGTCAAGCATGTAAGCGATAACAGAGTCTTCACCTTCGTAAATTGGAGATGGAGCACCTTCGCCACGCATAACACGGTCAACTGCTTCAACAGCTAGTTTACCAGCGTGTGCTGGAGCGTAAGCTTTCCAAGAAGAGATTTCACCTTTGCGAGATTGACGAGTCGTGAAAGACACGTGAACCGCTTGTTGAACTGCTTGGAAGATAGTTTCAGTTGGAAGAGCCAACAAAGTCCCGATACCTGCTGCTTGAGCCGGGCACAAGTGAGCGATATGATCTTTTTTGTGCATGTGAAGGCAGATTGCTTTTACCAGGTCCACGTGAACTTCGTAACCAGTTACGATACCTTTAAGAAGTTCTTTACCGTTTTTACCCATTTGTTGAGCAACTGCAAGAATCGCTGGGATGTTGTCACCAGGGTGAGAGTAGTCAGCTGCCAGGTAAGTGTCATGGAAGTCCAATTCACGAACCGCAGTTCCGTTAGCCCAAGTAGCCCATTCACAGTCAAATTTTTGATCGTTCGGCATGCCGAATACAGTCGCGCCACCGTTGCGTGGATGCGCAATTGCCATTGCACGAGCAGAAGCCACCGGACGACGGTTTGCAGCTGCGATAGCTACAGACGCATTGTCGATGATACGGTTGATAACCATATCCAAAACGTCAGCTTTGATTGGAGCATTGTCAGAAGCGATCTCTGCAATTTTCCAAGCCAGTTGATCTTTACGATCTAATTTTTCTTTAGATGGATAAACACGTACTGTGTGTTTTTTCATTGGGAATCCTTTCGAGACTCTTGCTTGCGGCAAGCCTCAAGACTTGACGCGTTATTTATTATTAAATGAAAGCAAACAAAGCTAACTTGCCACGCTTGCGGTGGTCAAGGAACTGAGAGGGAAAGCTTGGGGTTTCTGCGATGCTCCTCTAGAGGGAGTAGGTGAAAGCCGCTTTATTGTGAAAATCGGCCTGAGGACCCGGGTGTGACAACGCGAAATAGGACTTTGATCCATCGGAAAACTCGATGACGGCCGTGATGCCAAGTTGCTTAAATTGAGGCATCGCCGGTGATTGGATTCTCACCCGAAAGACCGCCTGGTCTGATTCCAAAGAGCGGTGAATCAGATTCACGGAGGCAGTGCCATCCGCTCTCATGCCCTGGCGATAGCTGTTGAAAGCATAAGCATTCCAGTCGCCATTAGGTGAGCAATTCACTTCAAGGTAAGGGGAGTCAGAATTGTTGTCGAAAGCAAAGAAAGCCTCCAGGCAAGTGGTCTTCCATAGTTCATCCCGGCGTACAGAATCCGCACCCTCGTGCTGCGGTGGGAAATGCAAATGGCGAGTGGGACCTGAGAGGAAAAACTCAAGTATCACTTCATCCTTGGCGGTGACATAGACCTGAGACTCCACCTTGATGATTTTCGTGAATTCTGTTTCTGCAAAGGGCTTAAGCTCAAACACTAGGGTCTCTCCCAATTCAAGCGAGCCGTGAATAAATTCCTGCCGTCTGCGGTGCGTACCCCGCGATAAACGGAGGAGCCGCCTTGGGCATTTTCAGATGAATCCGTCAGGCTCTGTTCAATATCAACAGTATCACCCAGTTTGGTTTCTGCCAAAAAATTTACGGAATAGGATTTCAGTTTTAAAGTTTTGTGAAGTTCATAGGGAATAGCATCCAGTATCCACTGCGCATACTTGGCATTGTTCACGTGATAGTTGATATCCAAATCGGAATTGCGAACCGCAAAGTTTGCCAGTTTCAGGTAATCACCACGGACCGCAATCTTTTCGGTTTCCAATGCGAGTGTTTCCTCGCCAATAAGCTCCGACCAAGGGCGCAGGCTCTCAACGGGAAGAATTTTGCCACTGCCTTGCTCCAGCGCCAAAAAGCTGGTGGTACAAGTGCCAATGACCTTGTCCTGGGAATCCAAAACTTTAAAACCACGCAGTACGAAAGCCCCCTCGGGTGGGCGCAGCCAGGTCTGGATTCGGATGGTTTCGCCAAAGCGGGGCCACGCAGTCATTTCGACAATTTGGCGAGTAATGACCCAGTACATATTGTCGCGGGCCATCTGATCTGAACCAAAGCCGATTCTTTCCGCATGTTGCCAGGCCGTTTCTTGCAGGAGATTTAAAAGCCCGTACAATCCTAAAAACCCCCGGGGATTCACGGAAAGGGTGGATATTTTGAAGACTTCATTCCAGGATTTAGAGTTCATAATTGAGTCCTTCTCTGATTTTAGGGAGGTCCTATGCTATTTTACACATCCTATGCGAAAAAACAGGACGGAATTTACTTCAAGTGATGTATACTGTGTTTAGTTGTTGGTTTGGAGATTCTGTCCAAATCAGTTTGTCACATTCTGAAAAGTTGTTTATGATTATTTTCGTTCAGGCGGTTATATGAGACAAAAAAATATGTTAGCTGACTTTCTAAAAACAAAACGTGTGGCTGCAGGTCTTTCCCAAAGAGATGTGTCAGACAAGTTGGGTTATTCAACGCCTCAGTTTATTTCCAACTGGGAACGTGGGGTTTCTCATCCACCGATCAATGCTTTGAAAAAGCTGGGCGAACTATACAAAATCTCTGCCGAAGATCTTTTTGAAGTGACTTTGAATGCGACGATCCAAGAAGTTACTCAGGATTTGCGTCGTAAATTCGCGAGCTCCAAATCTCGCTAATTTCATTTTCAAATTTGAAAATAAAAAAAACCCGGTTTTCCAACCGGGTTTTTTATTTTGTCGAGACGATCTTTTAGAATGTACCGATCGAGATGTGTACGCGCCACGGCTCCTCGCCAGGCTGCATGTTCAACTTCCAAGCCATATCCACGCTAAGGGGGCCGACCGGGGTGTTGTAGCGAATGCCGAAACCGGTCGAAGCACGGTACGGTTCGTTGATATCCAAGCCTTGAATCTGCACGATACCGCCATCATAAAACACGGCACCACCCAGGGCATCGTACACCGGGAATCTTAATTCAGATTTGATAAGTCCCATGGTTGAATCCGTCGTCAGATAGTACTTTCTATTGGTGCCGGCAATTCCCAGATCGTTGTTGTTTGGGAAATACTCGGAGCCCGCTTCGTAGCCACGAACCGTGGAGATCCCCCCTAAGCTGAAACCTTTTTTATCCCAAGGCACACCATTCTGACGGGCAGAAGTGTCAGGCATCTCACTTAGATTCTTTAGGTAACCGCCGCGGAAGTTGTTTGCCCAAATGATAGGTTGCTTTTGAGCCGTTCCGATTCTGTTATAGAAGGTGATTGCGGCCACGGCACGCCAGTAATTAATGGTTTCAGTTCCGCCAAAAGAAGGATCTGAATATTCGGCATTAATGCGGGTGAACGTGCCCGCAGTCGGATTGAAAGGGTTATCCCTGAAATCGAAGTCAATGTTGGGACCTGTCGTGACGATATCCTGACGTTCCGGTGGGTACGGGTAGGTGTCATCCAAACCGGAGTCCTTCACTTGTGCCAGAGAGTAAATATCCCAGGTTCCCAGAATTTTCGGAGTCAGGTCTTTTTCAATCGTATAAGTATACTGATTCAAATCAGTAACCTGCTTGAAGTTATAATCCGTGATCTGACTGGAGAGAGTAATATTCACGCGACCGCGGATGTGGGAACCGAACAAGTAAGGCTCCAGGTAACCAGCAACCACTTTGTGCTCAAGATATTTAACGTCAGCGATATTATAATTACCTTCAAGGCGTAAGGAGACCCCGCGCCCCGTGCCCATCAAATTGCGATAGGCAATCCCGGTATATCCTCGCAACGTCAGTTTTCGTTCATTGGTCACACCGGCACCGATATTAAATGTTCCGGGTTCACGCTCAGAGATACGAACAATCACCGTACGATCTGCGATGTTGGTTTTTTCTTCCAGTGTTCTGACGTCCACGGTGTTAAACAAACCGGTTCTTTGCAGCTGAGATATCGAGTCTTCCAGTTTCTTTGGCGTGATCAACTCACCCTGGCGGATTTCCAATTCCTGATACAGAACAGAGTCTCGGGTGAAAGTATTTCCTTCCAAAACGATGGAGGCAGCGCGGACCTGAGGTCCCTCAAAGATTTTAAAGTTCAAAGTAGCTTTGGTGTTGGTCTCGTCGTAAGAGACCAGGTCTTCTCTTTCGTTCAGTAAAAGCATCTCGATATAACCATTGTTATGGTAGAAATCTTTGATGTTTTTCACGGCTTGATCGATTTGATTCAAGCGCAGTGGGCCTGGTTTCAGGCCTGTGACTTTCAATAGTTCATCACTTGGATAAGCCTGATTGCCCAGGAAAGACACGGACTGCATCAGCGTCAGAGGCCCCTCGTCCATATTCACGTACAGGGTGACTTTGTCTTTTTCCTTATTGTAGGTCAGGCGGCTGGAAGTGACTTTCGCCTGCAGGTAACCTTCGTTTTGCAGTGCCAGAACCAGATTCTTTAAGCCCGCGTCGATATCGTCTTTATTATAGTAGCCCTTTGAAACAATCGGGGAGCTGTAGTTTTTGATGATATCCGCATAGTGTTGGGGATCACGACTGAACTTGCCGGTTAAATTGATGCCCTGAATTTTTACTTTTGGGCCTTCTTCAATATTGAAAATAATCTTACGCTGAAAAGGGCTGCCGTCTTCCTCTTCGCGGCTGCTGACTTCGGCGCGGGCATGTCCTTCAGAAAGATAGTAAGCACGAAGTTTGGCGGAAAGTTCGTTACCGATATTAGGATTGGCAGAATAGAAATTATCCAGATCAAGGGCATCTTTCAAATTTCCGCGACTGAGGATTTCAACGCCCTCATATTCAAATTTAAATGATTCCGGACGCTCCACACGATATGTCAGGGTGGCTTCGGATTCGTCAGAATTATATTCAATTTTGGGTCCGATAAAGTCAGCGCGGACAAAGCGCTTGCTATTCAGGAATGAGCGGGCGGACTTCATAAGATCCGACAGATTTTTTTCCGTCAATGGTTCATCCAGGCTGGAATCCAGCTTGTCGACCATGGCCTTATTCAGGGCATGGTTGGGGCTTTGTACAATTAAGTTATGGATGACCGTGCGCTTGTTTTCAGTCACCTTCAAATGAATATCGACATTCTCACCTTTGCCCGGAGGCATTTCAATATCGACGACAGCATTGAAAAAGCCCTGATCTTTGTAAGCCAGACGCAGCTTTTCACCCAGTTCAGCCAGTTCCTGCTGATCAAAAACGTTTCCGGACTTGACGGTAAAAATGGACAAAACTGCAGAGTTCGAGAAAAAGTCATTCCCGGTGATCTTGATTTCCCCAATCCTGCGGGCTACCACGTATTCCAGTTTATAAGTTCCGGCAGTTATTTCCGTCACCATCACGCGATCAAATAAGGGCTGAGGCTGCAGGTATCTAAGAACATCGTCGATCAGACTTAAAGGAATAAAATCCTTTTTGATTGCCGGATAACGCTGCACCAGTTCCGTTTGCATATTTTCCGGAAGACTTGAAATATCCAAGCCCTTGCCAAATGCAGGGCCGGACTGGATCAAAAGCAGAATTGACAGAGTCAGGGAGGAAGCTCGAATCATTTGAACTCCCTCTTAAATTCAAGATCTAGACCGAAGATACTTTCGTTTTCCACAGGTGTGTTTTGCAAGGTGCTGTTCTCGTAAATATTTTTATTTTCAAACGAACCCACGGCAGTCCAATTTGGATTTAACAGGTATTCCAGTCTCACGTCGTAACCTGAAATGTCGCCCACTTGACGGCTGCCAGAGACTTTCATTTTGTCCGTCAAACGACGGGTCAGGGTGATTTTAGGAATACTGATATTGCGAGTGGAATCGTATTTGGACGTCACAGACAAATTCAAGCCCAGTGTGCTTTCAAGTGGTTTGTTGATTTCTTTTGCGAAGGCGGCGCCTGCCACCTCAAGACCCGCTTGATCAGCAAGTGCTTTGGACTGCCCTGAAGTCGCCATGCTTTGCGAGGTCACGCCAAGGGCAATCAATGAAACAATGTCCTGATCGGAGAGGGGGGGGACGCTGGTCAGTTTGATGATTGGATTTTTCGCTGAGCCCTGGGCGAAAAGGCTCACGTCGTATTCATTCACACGTGAAGTGGCGGTGACGTAAAGGTTTGGATTGATCTGAGTCGGATCAGAAAAATCAACGTTGCCGGCCTGAATATCAAAGTGGCGATCTTTGAAAATCAACTTAGAGCGTTTTTCCGTGGTGATTTTTCCCAGTAGAATTGGATTCGTGGGTGGACCCTTAACAGCCAAAGCTCCGGAAACGGAACCGTCGATCATGGAGTTCTTTACCGCAAGCGGTTTTTCCAGGTTGACCTGGATATCCAGCAAGATGGGTTCAAATTGATTTTCACGCAACACTTTTGGCAGGTAAGCACTTTGCTGGATGTTTGAAACTCCGCCGGCACCTTCAGTCAGTTCACGTTCAAAGACCCCGCCTGACACACGGTAGGTTCCGGACAAAGTAAACGGGAACCATTTTCCAGAAAACAACAAGTCAGCTTCGCCGCTGGTGTGGACGCGGTCTGGCACGTTCAAACTGATGTTTTCCAAATGAGCTCGCACAGAAACCGGCAGGTCCTGAATACCATTTATGATAACACTTCCGTCACCGGTCATGTTTCCGCCGGCAATGTTTCCTTTAAGGTCATTGATGATGATGCGTGACTGAGAGAAAGAAACGTTGGCTTGCAGTCTTTCCAGTGGGTGAGGGAAGCCTTTTAGCTTAACAAAAGAGCGAGTCAGATTCGCCGTGCCCAGGATTTCCGGCTTACTAAGCCTTCCGGAGACTGCAGCGGAAACACGCAATGGGCCGCCCAAGTCATCAAGGAATGGCATGAAGATCTGCAACAGTCTCAAGTCTGTTCTTGCCTGTATATCCATGTTCAAACGTTCTGCCGTGACATTATTGCCTTTGATCTGAATTGAGTTTTGTGGCCCACGCAGGATGAAGTTTTTAAATGTCGCAGAGCCATTGTCCATGGCAATTTCAATGGGTCCGTTATTGGAGATGCTGGAGTTGGCGCGTTTAAGTGAAAACTCATCGATCAGGATTTTACCGGATGATTTAAGCAGATCTCCGGACTCGGAGCGCAGATCGATGGTAGCGGTCAACGAGGACTCGTATTCACTTGCAAGATTTGCCCCGCCAATCAAGGCCAGCAAAGTTGCAAATGTCCAGTTGTTCGTCTTCATCTGAATTCTAAGCGGGGAGACTTTTTCAAATGGATACTGGAAGCTGCCCTGGACTTTATCGCCAAAGAGGTTTACCTGTCCGCCGAATGCCTTTGTGTCGACACTCATTTGGAAATTGGAGTTTTCAACCTCTTGATCCTCAAGAACTGTTTCCGTCAGGCCGCCCTTGATATTTACACGTGCATCACTGAAGGAGTTTTTAATTTCAGCAGAAACATTCAGTGCCCCGTAAATATTGTCAGCGATCTGAGTGACAATATCGGACTCCTCAAGTCTCCAGTTTTTGGCGTCAACAATCAGATTCAGAATTTTATCTGAGCTGATGTCGCCCGTGACGTCGGCGACGGAGTTGTTCTTCAGAAGTTGAACTTTGCGAGTTTTGATATTTCCGTTGGTGGCATCCACGTTGAAGTGAAGCTGATCAAAGCTTTCGCCGCCGGCTTTGACGTTTTTAAAGGCGGAATCCAGTTTGTAGTTTAGCTTCCAGAAATTCAAAGGCCCTTGAACAGAGACTTTGGCTGCTCCAATACCCTGAACGGAGAAAGGGAATTCATAGATGCCGGAAATGATTTTTGCGATGTCGGCCAAATCAGCCGTCGGTGCACTGAATGTTCCGACAAGAGAGCTGTTGTTCAAATTAATATCGAGGTCGCCAATATACTGGGTGCGGTTTTCGGCGCCGGCGATCTCCGAGAATATCAAATGACCTTTTTGCAGTTTCACGTTGCTGATGGCATTGCCCAGAGTGAAAGTCTCAAAAACAAAGTTCCGAACATTCAAAACCATGTCCATCGTTGCTGTGTCGGCGTTTCCTTGGGTTGAACCTTCAATGCTGGCCTGGCCTGCCATTTTCAGGTGCGCCAGGTTTTGGATGTCTTTGGTGTCCAGGTTTTTGGTTTTATAATTGATCTTAAAACCCTTATCGAAATCAATAACACCATCGCTGGTGCCAACACTGCTGCCAATCTGCAGGTGGGTATCGTAGCTGACAGAGGACGTGGTCATGTGGGCTTTGCCGGTGACCTTCATGTCTTTCAGATTTACAATTTCTGTTCCCTTGGAGTTGTTTTCAGATTTGACCCAAAGATTTTGTCCTGTAAGTGTTCCGCCTTCGCAATTCAATTGGAAGGAAGGCAGGATTTTTCCGGAGCAGGGAAGTGATCCTTGCAGCTGAACTCCAACAGGGATGTTTGCCAGATCCAGGGAGACAAAAAGCTTTTGCAGATCCAGATTGTTGATTTTGATCTCAGATTGGAAGTCGTAGTTTTCGTTCAGTCGCAATTCTGACTTGTTAAGCTTTGCTTCGCCCGCCGGATGGCTGACTTGGACTTCTGAAAAATTAAAGGCCTTGTCCTTGTACTCGCCCTTGATGTGCGCGTCACCCAATGTGAACTTGTCCACGATAACGGATTCGGTGTTGATATCGGCTTTACCCTGGATATCCTGCAGGCCATTGAAGCGAACTTCGGCCTCTGTATTCAGGGTTCCGGAAAGTTTTGGAATTTTAGCTTCAGGTTTGATGTCATGAAGTTCTTCGTAAAGATCCTCGAGAGAGATCTTTGCAGTCAAATCAATGACACCAGAAGGTTTGACAGTCACATTTTTAAAATCAGTCAGTTCACCCCGGGCCAGAACTTCGGATTCATCAAGGCGTACGCCCAATTGCAAAATGCGCAGAGACTGTCGGGTTAAATAAAGGTGAGTGTCCAGTGAGCCGGAAAACTGTCCGACTTTTTTCAACGACAGCGCCAGGGCTGGAGTGTCCAGTTTGGCGGTGATGTTGCGGCCCATATTGGTCAAAAGAATACCGATACTGTTTGCCTCAACGTGGAAGCCCATTTTTTCAGAGCTCACCAGGATGTGTGCATCCTGAATCAAAACCTTTTGCAGGGGGATTTTTTCCGTGATGGAGAAAATCTCATCTATAGGCAGCGGTTTTGGCTTCGAGTCGTCCTTGATCAGGGGATCGATATTGATTTTTGCTTCAGGAGCAGTGATCACCAAAGCAGAAAGTTTAAGACGGCCGGCCAACAGCGAGAAAAAATCCAACTGCACGCGCGCTCGTGCAACACGAATCTCTTCGGTGATTTTGGTGATTTCGCCTTTTGAAATAATGCGGATATTATCAAGCGCCACCGATGTGCTCAGTACGCGAATCCGCATGCGCTCCGCTTGAATGTCCACAGGCAGATTTTTGGAATAACTTTGCAATTCATTCAGAGCCCAGGCTTCCAGGCGCGGAATAATCAACCAAGTGCCCAAGCCCCATAAAATCAAGAATGCCACTGTTGGAGTGATCAAAATCCAAAAGACGCGTTTCACTGGCCACTCCAAATACTTAATAGCGCACTGCCGGCCCGGTAATGAGGACGGGATGCCAGCAGCCCTTCCAGAATTTCAACTGCGGTGTGCTTTTGCCCGATACCCCACATGGCTTGAGCGCGCAGGTAAGCAGTCGCAAAGAATGTCTCCGGCTCGTGCGCCAGAGCCAGTTCAACATGAGAGATTTCATTTAGAAGTTCGATGAAGCGACGACATTGCAGCAGAACTTCCAGGCGGAACCATAAAAGGCTTTCGGAAATGTCGCAAAACTGCAAGATGTCCAAAGCCGTTTCGTAGCCTTCCAGCATGAACGCGGCGATTGCAAAATCAAATGCCATATCCGGATCCTGCTCCGCATGGTCACGCAGATTCTGCAAAAGTATCAGCATAACTTTTTCGACTTCAGGATCCTTTGGTGAAAGCTCTTCAGGTTTCGGATCGCGAGCGCGCGGGGATCGGCGTGCCAGAATTTCCAAAGCATGGCGCTGGCGGTGTTCGCGAACTTCATTGCTGACATCACTGTCGCCCGGATAAAGTTTTTGCAGTCGCTCCAGCAGAACTTTTTCCTGTTCATAAAGTTGCTGCGTGCGCAGAGTGATCAATTGATCCAGGAGATTCTTTTTATTGCTTAGGAAGTCCTTGTGAATGCGGTACTTGCGATTCGAGCGCCATTCACCCAAAAGAGGCGAGCGTGAATTCAGAGCCTGAGATCTGGCGGCTTCATTTTCAGATTCGCTTTCTCGGATACCCTCGATCAATGCCTCGATGACTTTGTCATCAAGATCCAAAGAGGCATGCCCCAAGGCCTCGATAAAAAACGGCCATGGCACAGGAAATGTTTCGTTGTCGATATGCTTAAGAACGAATTCTGCAAGTTGCAGGTGGCGACCGCTTAGATTTAGAAATCTCGCCAAGGCATTGATGTTATCCAGAGAAATCTGTTCAGGAGAAGAGTCCAGGGTGGAAATAAGTCGTGAAGCCACTTCATCCAGATCGCTGGTCTCATTGAGTAAATTTTGAATTTCCAACTCAACAAAAGTGGACAAAAAAAGCCTCCGCCCTGATTAATCAGAATAACACTGTTATTTTGTTATAAAAACCAGTGTTAGCGGAGACTTAATATCTTGCGTTAGTGATTATTTTTACTAACTATCTTTGGCTTACGCGCTCTACGTAGTCACCAGTTGAAGTATCGATACGCAAAGTATCGCCTTCATTGATGTGCAAAGGCACGCTCACAACCAAGCCAGTTTCCATAGTTGCTGGTTTGGAAGCGCCAGTAACACGGTCACCTTTGATACCTGGGTCTGTTTGAGCAACCAACAAGTTCACAGCTTTTGGAACGTCTGCAGCAACGGCTTTTTCATTGTAGAATAGAACCACAACTTTCAAACCTTCAGTCAGGTAGTATCTTGATTCGCCAAGGTCATCTTCGGACATCGCGATTTGCTCGTAGGTTTCATTCGACATGAAGTTGAAGCCAGTATCGTCTTTATAAAGGAAATTCATCTCTTTGTTTTCAACGTTTGGAACTTCGAATTTCTCGCCGGATTTGAAAGTTACTTCCAGGTTTTGGCCTGTCAGCATGTTTCTCAATTTTGTGCGGGTGAATTGGTTGCCTTTGCCTGGTTTTACGTGTTGGAAGTCCACGATCACGTAAGGTTTGCCTTCAACCATAATCTTAAGATTTTTTCTAAAGTCCGACGTTTCGTACATTCTGATCCTCGTTTGTTATTCAAAGAGGTTTACTATGCCCAAATCGGCCGTGGGTTGTCAAATATGGGAGCGGTAGTCTTCGATTTTGCGAAGCATCATCTCGAGGGTTTCGATCTTCTTTTTGCGCACCATCTCCTCGCGCGGAAGGAGTGGTTTTAAAGGAACGGGTTCGTCAGGTTCGTTATAACGGACCTGCAGTGTTTTCATTCTGCGTTGAATCTCGGCATGGTCGCCAAATTCCACGCGGGTGTCCTTAAGAAGTGCGTGGGCCTTTTCCAGATCGTTGCGCACAATGAAGGCATCGATCAGGGAAAGCATGCGTTCAAAAGCCTTATTTCTAGGCGCCGGTTGGGGTTTGAAAACCTCAGTGGCAGCACCTGTTTTTGTACCAGGCGCGGTTTGCTCAATCGGAGGGGATTCCAAATTCACCTGCGGAAGTTTTTCCATCGCAAAAACTTCGTCGTCATACTCGTCCGCCGTCAAAGACTCCAGTTTTTGCACGGCTTTTTGCGCGGACTGAGAGTTGGGATTCAAAAACAGAACCATCTTGAAGGCCTTTAAAGCTTCCTTTGGATTCTTGTTGGCCAGTTGAAGTTCGGCCAGCAGTTGATGAGCAAGGATGTTCTCCGAAGCCAAGCCTGTGGCCTTTTTCAGGGCCTCGATAGCGCGGCCGATTTGGCCTGCATCGCGCAAAATTTTAGCGTATGTGACCAATCCTCCGACAAATTGCGGATGGCGTTGAACGCCAGAAGTCACAACCTGCAAGGCCTCTTTCATCATGCCCATCTCGCGATAAGCTTCCGCCAGCGGTGCAAACACCTGGGAAGTTGGATCCTTTGCGAGGATAGTCTGATATTTTTCGATAGCGCTTGCTTCAATCTTCGGCATGCTTCAGATTCTAGTGCACATTCATTGACTTAGCAATACGTTCGGAATGAAATTAAAAGTATGAGTTTGACGATTCTTGGGGTTGACCCCGGTTCCCGCATCACTGGTTTTGGCGTGGTTCGCATCAACAATGGCAAAATTGAACACATCAATCACGGTGTTATTTTGCTGGAGGAGGATATGAACTTTGCCTCGCGCATGACTGAACTTGGTTTGGCCTTTCGCGAAGTCATGGAGAAATATCGTCCCCACCAAGTGGTGATCGAGAAAATCTTTATGGGCAAAAATGCCGACAGCGCCTTTAAGCTGGGGCATGTGCGGGGAGTGGTGATGTATGAAGCCGGTTTGGGTAAAGCCTCCGTTGCGGAATACGCCACGAGATCCGTTAAAAAAGGAATCACCGGCAATGGTGGCTCCTCGAAAGAGGACGTGCAGGCTGTTTTGTTGGCCATGCTGGGGATTAAGTCCATCAATCGCATCGATGCCTCGGATGCATTGGCCATGGCTTGCTACCATGCCTTTGAAATGAAAAAGAACGCAGTTTTACAAAAAGCGGTGAGTATATGATCGGTTATTTGCGCGGAAAAATTATCGAAGTTCTGGGGGATTCAGCCCTGATTGATGTGCAAGGTGTGGGCTATGAGGTGTTTGCCTCCTCCAATACTTTGGGTGACTTCACAACATTGCTGGGCAAGGACATCATCGTCTGGATTCATACCCATGTGCGCGAAGATGCCCTGACGCTTTTTGGTTTTCACGACAAAGAGGAAAAGAATCTGTTTCTTTCACTTCTAAAAGTTAACGGGGTCGGTCCAAAAATGGCCCTGAGTATTTTGTCGGGTGGTCGTCCTGTGCAAATTCAGGAAATGATCGAGGCTGGAAACGCCAAGGCGCTTTCCGGGTTGCCTAAAGTGGGTAAGAAAACTGCTGAACAAATCATCCTGACCCTTAAGGGGAAACTGGTTTCAATCGACGAGGGCAGCAAGATCAAGTCAGAGTCTTTGACGCAAATCACTTCGGCGCTATTGAATCTTGGATATAAATCTCAACTGGTGGATCAATTCGTGGCGACTTTGCCGATGACAGTTTCTGTCGAAGAAGGCGTGCGTAAAGGATTCCAAACATTGTCAGGTAGCTTGTCATGAGTCGTATTATTGAAGGCAGCATTATGGAAAACGACAGCTCTGATTTTAGTGGAGCTGTTGCCGGTGGTGAAAAGGCCTGGGAAAATGAATTGCGTCCCCAGGATTTCAGCGAGTTTTCGGGTCAGGACATCGTAAAAGATAAAATCAAAGTCTTCGTGGCGGCGGCAAAAATTCGCAAGGAGCCACTGGATCACGTTTTGCTCTCGGGTCCTCCGGGCTTGGGGAAAACCACGCTCGCGCAAATCATCGCCAATGACATGGGCTCCGATATCAAAATGACGTCGGCTCCGGCGATTGATAAAAAGGGTGATCTTGCCGCAATTTTAACATCGCTAAAACCCAACTCGGTTCTATTCATCGATGAAATTCATCGCCTGAGTCGCCACGTTGAAGAGTATCTGTATACCGCTATGGAAGACTATTACATCGACATCGTCACCGGTGATGGCTTGGGTGCGCGTTCGATGAAGTTTCAATTGGCGCCATTTACGCTGGTAGGGGCGACAACACGAGCCGGACTTTTAAATCCACCATTTCGTGATCGTTTTGGGATTGTTGAGAGACTTCAGTTTTATGACAAAGCGGCTCTTCAAAAAATCTTGATCAGATCTGCTGCCAAGCTCAATGTGGAGATTGACAGTGAAGGAGCTGAGGAAGTGGCTCGTCGTGCCCGCGGAACGCCTCGTATTGCGAATAGATTGCTGAAGCGTGTTCGTGATTATGCACAAGTTAAAGGTAATGGCGTCGTCACTCGAGAAATTGCGATATATGCTCTGGATCAGCTGGGTGTGGATCATCATGGTCTCGATTTGATGGACCGTCGTATTTTGAGTCTAATCCAAGAAAAGTATAACGGTGGACCTGTCGGAATTGATACAATAGCAGCTGCGCTCAGTGAGGAGCGTGACACTCTTGAGGAAGTCTATGAGCCGTTCCTGATCCAGGAGGGATTCATTCAGAAAACTCAGCGCGGTCGCGTGATCACCGAGTTCGCCAAGAACGCAGTATTAGAAATGATCCAAAAATGATCTAACTGGAGAAACAGTATGCTTAAAAGACAGCCTCTCGTCGTCGAAGTCCTCAGAGGGCCCGCAGTCGAGAGTGTTCACAACGTGATGGTCGCTGTTGTGAACGAGCTGGGGCAGCTGCTTCATGGCTGGGGTAATCCCAGCTTCGGTACCTTTCCTCGAAGTTCCATAAAAATGCTTCAAGCACTGCCGCTGGTTGAGTCCGGTGCTGCAGATAAGTTCGGTCTGGATGACAAGATGATTGCTCTGGCCTGCGCATCCCATCGCGGAGAGAAAGAACATCTGACGGTTCTATCTCAGTGGGCAGAAAAAGTTGGAATCACCGAGAGTCAGTTGATGTGCGGACCACATCTGCCATACAACGAGTCAGCAGCTCATGAGTTGATTCGTCGCAATCAAAAGCCCACTCCATTTTGTAATAACTGTGCTGGAAAACATGCAGGCCTTATCACGACATGTTTGCATCTGGGTGAGGATCCTCATGGTTATGAAACTTACGAGCATGTGGCGCAAAAAAGATTGCGCAACGTTTTCACAGAAACCATGAAGGTCGATCACAGCAAGGTCCCTCACGGCGTTGATGGTTGTGGGATTCCCACATACTCGGTTCCGTTGCAGGCAATTGCTGCTGGAATGTCTGTGTTCGTGAATTCCAAAGCACCGGCGCATCGAGTGCGGGCCTGCCAGCGAATCACGAAGGCTGTTGTTGGAAATCCATTTTACATCGCCGGGAGTGACGATTTCGCCACAGCTGTGATTGAAAAGACACATGGTCGAGCTATTATCAAAGGCGGGGCTGAGGGTGTTTTTGCCGGGTTTTTACCTGACAAAAAAATGGCCTTTGCCGTGAAGGCCGCTGATGGAGCGGGTCGCGCGGCTCAGTTGGCCACAGCACAAATCCTGTTGCAGCTGGGAGGAATGACTGTCGAGGAAGCCAAGTCTCTCTCTAAATTCACTATGCCAGTTATCAACAATTGGAAGGGCGAGCCTGTCGGCAAGTTGCGGATTGCTAAGGACCAATAGTCAGTGCTAAACTGAGTTCATGTTCTTACAAAAAACTATTCGTAAAAAGACGGTGATTAATGGCATTGGGATCCACTCAGGTGACCCGTGCACATTAACATTCAAGCCAGCACCTTCTGATACCGGTGTTTATTTTATTCGTAGAGATCTTCCGGGCAGCCCGTCTTTGAAAGTCACAGCAAGAAATGTTCAGGCGACAAGTCACCAAACCACTATCGGTGGTGAGGCATTTTCCGTTGCGACGATTGAGCACTGTCTGTCGGCGTTGTCGGCTCTTCGTATTGACAATATTTTTATTGAGCTTGATGGACCGGAAATTCCAATTTGCGACGGCAGTGCCGGTGAGTTCCTAAAAGCTCTTTTGGATGTCGGTATTGTCGAGCAGGATCAACCTCGCAAGTATTGTTATATCACTGAGCCTATTTATTTTAGTGAAGGCGAAAAGCATGCTTACGTGGTTCCGTACCATGGACTGCGTGTGACCGTGACGATTGATTTTGCGCATCCTCTTATTGGCAAGCAGACAATTGACCTGGATATCAATGAGCAATCATTTGGGCGGGATATCGCAAGCGCACGCACCTTTGGATTCCTGAAAGACGTTGAGGCTCTTCAAGCTCGCGGTTTGGCAAAAGGTGGAAGCTTGGATAATTGCGTGGTTTTGGACACTGACACCGTCGTTAATCCCGAAGGGTTGCGCTGGGCTGATGAGTTTGTCCGCCACAAGGCTTTGGATGCATTGGGTGACCTGGTGACCTTGGAGATGCCGTTGATGGGGCATGTGGTGCTTTATAAAGCGGGCCACGATGTGATGAACAAACTGGTTCGTAAAATCTGGGATTCACCAAATTCATACCGCCACGTGGAGCTGGGAGCTGATATCAGCGACGAAGTTCAAAAGTTCTCTGGCTGGACGATGGATGCAAGGTAGATTGAAACAAAGATTGAAATAAAAAAGGCGCTCTTGGAAGCGCCTTTTTTTATTTTCTTTTAGAGGGTTCGATCACGCTGACTTCGTTTCCGGTCATTGCGGCTTCCATCAGATCTTTATGATAATGGTAAATCAAACTGCCTTTTTCCAAAACCGGAATTAGCTTTGTCGCAATTGACAGAGACAAAGCCGGGCATCCCCAGGAAACTCCCAGACGACCGAATGGCTGGCCCGTTTTTGGGTTTTTGGAGTTGATGAAGTTTTCACCCACATACCAAGCGCCGTGCAATACGATGTCACGATTGAAGGCCTGATCGTTTGAAGACTGCAAGCCATACATGCGCAGTGTTTTGCCGTAAGAACCGTAATAGAAATCCCCTGTCAGGTAAAAACCCAACGAAGTCTGTTTGGAGTCTTTGATGTTTGAAAATTTAGTTGCCCAGTTGCTGTTGCCAGTACCTTTGCCATGGGAAACATAGTAACGAACCACATCGCCGGTACGCATATTGATCAAAAAGAAACGACGGTTGGTGGAAGGTTGGGAGTAATCAATGATCGCGATTACTTCCGGGTTCTCCAGCGTCACCACCTGAGTTGACGGTGAGCGGTCGGATTCTTCACAAGGTTTGATGCTACCTGCGGGCCACTTGCCACATTGGTAAGTGCTTTGTTGGAAAGAGCGTCCTGCATGCTCGTCCATAAAGCGAACCGTTCTTTCTAAAGCTTCCTGCGGAACGCCTTGCTGTAAAATTTTATTCAGAATCGGTTGAGAAGGTGCCGCGATGGCAGTCGTCGTCGCTAATGACAGTAGCAGGCTTACGATTTGTACTTTCACAGATCCCCCACAGAATTTAGTGATAGCTTTGATTATGGTTTCTTGAGAGGGGATATAGGAGGTCGGGGTGAAAGAAGCAATGATTCAATGCAAATAATGCAAAAATCTCTCAAATTCCATAGGCAAGATTGCAATAAGTTAACCAGAAGTAACGTTGGCCCCCGATGGGAGCCAAAGAAGTGAAATTACATCTGGGATTTCAGGTAGCCCACGATATCAATACTAGGGGCTGATTCAGTACCCACGCCTGGCTTTGGTCCACGGCTGAGTTGATCCAAAGTGTAGTCCATGCGCACGTCATAGCGGCGCTCTGTTTGATTGCGCAACCATTTTTGAGCATCAAACCAAGCCTTCTTGTTTTGATCGTCAGTGCACGAAGCAAGCTCTTTCGGCATGCGGGCGCCCCAACGCATTTCCGGGCAGTGGTACGGGTCAAAGCTCATATTGAACAATCTTTGGCGAGCCGCCTCAAGATTCATCAACAATGTATCCCCATTGGAAGTCGTATAAGAGAACTTACACAATGTCGCTTCCTGGGAGTAAACCGCAAAAAGATCTTTCGCCAGATTGCTGCCGTTATAGCGAATCGTTCTGTCGTGAGCGCGCCATTTTTGAA
The DNA here is from genome assembly GCF_047305935.1 of Bdellovibrio sp. HCB288. Classification (GTDB taxonomy): domain Bacteria; phylum Bdellovibrionota; class Bdellovibrionia; order Bdellovibrionales; family Bdellovibrionaceae; genus Bdellovibrio. Next base: position 72,018 of record NZ_CP178619.1, on the reverse strand, counting down.
TCGCTTTTTGGGACTGGGCCAGAATATCCATAAAGGATGTTTTCAGACGGGCATCACGGGAAGGGGTCGCATAGGACTCCCATTCGCCTGTAGCGCCAAAGATATTTACCGGCAGGCGTTCAGGGTGTTGTTTTAAAGGAATGCCTTCACGACGAGCCAATTCCACAGCTGCAACACGGTCTTTCAAGGAAGAGCAGATATCGATAACTTCGAATTTCATATCCAAAAGAGGATCAATAACGGGTTCACCATTAGTCAGCTTCAATTGAACGTACTCAAAATAGTTGATCTCCTGGTTTCTGAAAACGAATTTGCCTTTTTTCCAGTCGCCAGACGGATCCGGTTGATTGCCGTAAAACTGCTCAGTGCCGAAGGCCGGCAGATTGCGGTTGTCAGCAGCCTGGATTTGGCCTCCAACAAACACGCCACCTTCTTGAGAGGCGCCAACCAGTTGCAATGGACGGAAGTTTTTAAAGCCAGCGCCCTGACCTGGGATGGAGCGCATGAATTTGGATGTGTAAAGACCCATCGTCAAAGTATTGTCAGGATGAGCATCGATATACAGCACGCGACCGGCTTCAGTGACGCGATAGATGATCGCTACGTGACCATTTGGATCATAAATAACAGTACCTGGGCGGATACCCGTGCGATCCAAGCGAGCGGGATAGAAGTCAGCGTAAGTTGTACCTTGAGAATCACCGATCATGCGGAATGCAGCTGTTGAAACACTGTTGATCAAATCAGAGTTCAAAAAATCCACGGCATCAGGGTAAGTCGTGATGCGAAATTTGTTTTTCTTGGTCAAAAGATCGCGACGATATTTCACCGAGTTGCCATTTGTGGAGTAGCGAATGTCTTTGTTGAAATCCTCGGGACCGGCTGGGTTTGCAGTGAATCCCGTCGCGTGAGAGAAAGGCAATCCCATTTTCCAGGCAAAGTAAGCGCGAAGATAATAAGGCAAGTCAGCGCAGTCTGCGAAGTAGCGGATGCCGCCTGGATCTGTTCCATAGAACATATTTGCAGAGCTGTTCAAACATTCAGTAACTGTCGCACATTTGCGGTTTTCCACAGCGACACCCAGTTTGGTGACGAATTGACCGAATTGATATTCATGCTGTTCAGTCCAAACTGGCTGAGTAATACGCCAATCACGGGCGCCCGCCAATGCGGTCGTGGTAGCTGTCGTACCAAAAATCAGAAGGAACATCGCAAATGTTGATTTCATCAGTAACTCCAATGACTTTAAAAATATCTCCGGATTTATAACAAGAACCCGGGTATTTTGCTTAGGAAAGTCGATTGGCTGTGTATATTTGCAGAACTTTCAGGGGTGTCAAAGAAGCTGACAGATTTTCCGTTAACATTACGTTTTTGCAGGAAGAATTTTCTGCGCAAACTTCCAAAACTTGTTTTCGGCTCCTAATTTCTTAAGCAGATATTCACGGGCTTCATCTTGGGAGATCGCAAGGGATTGATTCCACAGGGGTTCAAACAGGGTTTTGGTTGCACCCACCGCGGTAGATGGAAAGCTCGAGTCCTCGATTTCGCCATAGGCCACAATCAGGAGTTTTTGCCACAATGCTTTCATAGCTCGATTGTAAGTGGACTCCATATAACGCCCTTGAAGATCGGCAATTTCCTTAAGCTGTTTGGTCGAAAGAGGGGAGTCCATTTCCAGGGCTTCCAGAATGGTGCGGCTCTCATGGGAAAGCGGGGCATCACTGCGTTGAAATGCCATCATATTGGCGAACGCCTCCTTCGAGAAAAAGGTCGCACGATTCTGGTACCATTTCGCATAAACAACCTTGTTGGACCGGGAGAGCTCTTCCTTTAGCAGCCACAGATCCGACACCTTGTGATCTGCGTCGGCATCCCATTCCCAAACCATTTTCGAACGAGGCCACAGATGGGCCCACAGGGAGTCCGGTTCCGAGCTGTTTTTGATCGGATATACGAGTAAAATTCCCTCTTGTTCGATCGCCTTCAAGGCCTTTTGCTTAATCATATTCACATTAGAGCAAGTTCACAAAAGTTTGGCAATTTCCGACTCACTGTCAGGTCTTTTGACACTCGGAAAAAATCTTCCCAATAGGCTTTCAACAACGAACTTCTCAGGTCAAATTTTTGTGATAATTCCCTCTGTATGGTACCTACTTTAACTAATTATATGGCACTAAAAAACTCAGCATTCAGATTCTTTTATAAGCTTCACATGTACGTCGGTCTTTTCGTGGCGGTGCATTTTATTTTCCTCAGCATCAGTGGATCCATTCTGCTTTTCAAAGAAGAAGTAGAAGGTGAGATTCACACGGCCGCTGCGACGTCAGCCACCGGTGCCCCTTTCTCATACTCCGGTTTGATGTCTGAGGTTCTGAAAAAGTTCCCAGGGGAGCGACCTCTGGCGGTCTTCAAAGACGATGAAAACGAGAACATCATCAACGTGCGTTTGGGAATGAATGATTCCAAAATGTTCCGTGGTGCGCGCAAGCTGACGTACGATGCGAATACTGGCGCTGAGATCAACGTTGAAGCCAGCAAAAGCTCCTTCATGGATTGGATGCTAAGACTGCACCGTGAATTCTTCCTGGGATCCTACGGAAAAATCTATGTGGGACTGATTGGTCTTCTTTATTTTTTCGTGATGCTGTCCGGTTTTTTCATCTACGGTAATTTCGCCAAAAAAGTTGCATTCGGAGAAGTGCGCATCAAATCCCCACGTCATTGGTTTTCGGATTTGCATCGCTATATCGGGATGGGTGTTTTTGCCTGGGGTTTGATTATCGGTGCAACTGGATTCTTACTGGGCATCAGTTCATCGTTGATCAAGTTCTATCAATATCAAGAATTGAAACAAATCACTTTGCAGTACAAAGACGTTCACGGTGACAACGATCATGTTCATAACATGTCTGTGCTGGACAACGTCATTAAAACGGCAGAGACGTCTCTCCCGAATTCCAAAGTGGACTATATCGCTGTGCCAGACACGCAGTTTGCGCCACCCAATCACTTTTTGGTGGTGATGGTTGGAAACACTCCAAAAACAGAGCGTATGACCCAATTGGTGGTGGTGGATGCCGCGACGGGCCTGCAAGGTGAAGTGCGTGAGCTTCCTTGGTATATGGAAATCACGCTGGCATCGGAGCCCCTGCATTTCGGCAATTACGGCGGACTTTTCCTGAAAATTGTATGGTTGGGATTCTCGATCTTCTCCCTGCTGCTGCCTGTTTTTGGTCTGGTTATCTGGTACAAGCGCAAGAAAGCAAAACCTGCGGGAGTGGGTGTGACCATGGAAACGCGCAAGCTTTCAGAACATGCACTGTTTAAAAGTCGCTTTGCGATACCGGTTATTCTGTTCGCTTTGACTTCTTTTATGATTATCGGCGCCTACATTTTTGGTGGCATGTTTGCCACTGCTTCCGGTGTGATGCTGTTGCTTCCTCTATATATTTGCGGCCAGATCCTTATTAAAGGTCGCAGGGGGCATGATTGAACCTGGCTCTCCTGGCAAACCTTAATACCATCACCTTCAGTGCGTTGCAGATATTGCTGTTCACGCTTCTGCCTTATTTGGCAGAGGCGATGCACGTCAGTCTGTCCCTGGTAGTTGCGGTGTTTAGTGCAGGGTCATTTTTGTTTCTATGGTCCTCTCCTTACTGGGCGGCTAAAAGCGACACGGCCGGCCGTCAGCCTATTTTGCTCGCTGGAGTTCTGGGGTTGGGAGTTTCCACATTGATGTTGTGGTCCCTGACTCAATGGGGTGAAAAATGGGGAGCCACAGCGGTTGTTGTGGTTTTGATCCTGAGTCGCGTGATCTACGGGCTGCTGGCTTCGGCGGTGGTTCCGGTTGCACAGGCGTTGCAGGTGGATTTATCAGAAACCAGCTCCGGCTCTGCCATGAAGGCGATGATTTCCAATTCCATGAGCCTGAACATTGGCCGCTCCCTGGGGCCTATTTATGTTTTGCTGAGTGGTGGTCAGAATATGGACCGTGTCCTGGTGGGATTCATGTTCTGGATTCTGCTTTTGGCGGGTATCAATGTTTGGGCGCTGGGAATCAAGGCGCCGCAAATGAAAACCGCGCCAGCCAAAGAGCAGGGATTCCAGGCATGGGGAATGGCCTTCAATCAAATGCGCTGGGTGTTTTTGTTGGCAGTGCTGTTCACAAGCTTTATCGGCATTCTGAATTCCTCTTTGGCAGTGATTCTGAAGCACAGCTTCTCTTTAAGCAGTCAGGATTCAGGTCTTCTAATGGCAAAGCTTCTATTGGTCAGCGCGGTGATTGCGGTTGCGACTCAATTTATGGGTCGGATGTTTTTTAAGAATCCCTGGCAGGGGGCCCTGGTGTTGGGCGTTTTGACTTTATTAGTGGGATCCGTGCTGTTGCTCGTGATGAATATGCAGTCTCATTTATGGGCGGCCATTTTCTTTTTGTCGGTGGGAATTGCCCTGGTGCCGCCATGCTATCTGACTTTGATGACGACTGTTGATTCAGTCCATCTGGGGTTGGGGCGCAAAGCAGGTATCGTCAGTGCCGCCAACACTATTGGTTATGCCGTTGGTGGTTCACTGGCTGCGATCACTCTGAAGGCTCAGGCATTTTCGCTCGAGTCGCTCATGGTTTTTTTGGTTTTATTAATGATGGTGAGCATTGCGATCTTATATCGTCAGCGTTTTTCAGCTGCGGTGGAGACATAATATGGACTTGCGTGAACTTTCTCTTCGACATTCGGCTTCGTGTTTTTTCAATTCCCTTTTCAGGGAATGGTTTGATTATGCAATTCAATCCTCGCCGAATCAGATTGCAATTGAGACGGGCTGCAAAGAGTCTCTGACCGTAAAATTAACCAACGGAGACGAACTGTATTTGCCTCTGACCCGCAATTCCCTGATGGGCCGCCATCAATACTCTTCCACCTTCTATGTGCACAGTGCCGGTATTCTGAAGGCCACTGATTTTTTGACGGTGGCGGAAGTTTTAGTCAAGCATCTGACAGCGGTTTTTCCAAACAGCACCGGCAACGATGCGGTTTTTATGGATCGCCTGAAAAACAGTGTGGAAAATATCGAGCTGGCGTTGGGTCATCGCAAGGCGGACTTGCAGTCCATTTATGCGAGACCTATGAATTTTCAGCAAGCGGAACAGGGTTTGATGATCGGCCATAACTTTCACCCTTATCCAAAAATGCGTGAAGGTTTTGATGAGGCCGACTATCGCCAGTACTCACCGGAAATGGCCGGGCAGTTCACTTTGCATTGGTTCCTGGCGAAACCTGAAACGGTCGTTAATGAAAAAGCCCAAAAGTTCCAGATTGAACAATGGACTTTGGATGCCTTTTTAAAAGACTATTCCAGTTCTGCAGTGGCTACGGCAAAACTGAAAGCCGGCTATATCCCATTCCCGGTGCATCCATGGCAAAAACAGCACTTACTGAAAAATCCGGTTGTTCAGAATTATCTGAAAGAGGGATCGCTATTGGATCTGGGAGCAGCTGAAAAGCCCTGGTTCCCGACGACATCATTGCGATCCATCTATGCGTCCCACTCGCCATTTATGATGAAGTTTTCTTTGACCTTGCGACTTACCAATTCCATTCGTCATTTGACAGCTGTGGAAGTCGTGCGTGGGTTGCAGGTATATGACGTTTTCATGACCTCCAAAGCCCAGGAGTTTTCGCGCAAACAGCCTCAGTTCCAGGTGGTTTTTGAACCGGCATTCATGGCACTCAAGGATCCGTCAGGTGAAATTTTGACGGAATCCATCGTCGTCTGCCGCGAAAATCCATTCACGGAAAGCAACCGCGAAGAAGCCGTGGTGCTTTCAACATTGGCGCAGGACAACCCGCTGGGTGGCGAAAACCTGATTCAAAAGTCCATTCGCAAGGAATCTGAAAAGACGGGTCGTCCGTTAAGTGAAATTTCAGAGCAATGGTTTGCGCGTTACCTGGAAGTGGCCGTGAAACCTTTGGTATTGGCGCAGGCCAATTATGGAATCTTATTGGGGGCCCATCAGCAAAATCTGATTTTAAGCCTGAAGGCTAACTTTCCTGAAAAAGCCTACTTCCGCGATTGTCAGGGCACGGGGTACAGCCATTTTGGTTTCTCTTTGTATGGCAAAGATGTGGCCAGTCTGAAAATGGAGAACGGAAATATCCTGGATGATAAAGGGAATATTCTGTTTGCCTACTATTTGATGATCAACTCCACCTTCAATGTGATAGCAGCCATTGCTGCCGATCATTGGGTGCGTGAAGAAGACCTGGTGCGCGACTTGCGCAAGTTCCTGATGTCCATTCGTGACACGAATCCACAGGATCATTCCTGCTTGAACTACCTTTTGGATCAGGCGGAGATTTGGCACAAAGGAAACTTCACCTGCAGTTTGCAGAATATGAATGAAAATACCGCGACAAACCCATTGTCGATTTACAACCTGATTAAAAACCCGATCGCAGCTGTTGCGGTCAAGGCTTAGGACGTATTATGAGCAAACACACTTACTTGCATGTTCAGGAAGGCACTCAATACCAGGCGGAAGTCGCTGGCAGTGTTTTGACGGTGATAGCAAATGAAACCGTTCAATTTCACCTTGAAGAGCAAGCCGACAAAGCCCAATTGATCGTCCAAGAAAACGCGGCGCCAGGATCAGTCATGGTGGCGATGGAGCATCTGTTTGGATTGAAGCCCGAGTTGAAATCCATTTCTGTGAATCAAACTACAACTCTTCGCCAGGATTTCTTCCAGAACCCATCCTTGTGGTGCGCTTTCGGAAAACAGTCCGTGGCTCCTGAACAGTGGATGCACACGGGGCAGGTGTATCATCCGGTGCGCCCTCAACCTCGTCCAGGGGATTTGCTGTATTCGCGTTTTGTTCCAAGCATTGGTAAAACAGTCAGCTTCCGAGTGGTTGATGTGGAGCGCGATCTTCAAACATTCCACTTCTGGCACAATCAGCCCTATGTTGCAGAGTTCTGGGAACTAGCGAAACCGGATTTTGAACTTAAAGAGTATCTTGAAAAAGGTCTGGTGGATTTGCACTCGATTCCAACATTTGTGGAATTTGATGGCGTGCCAGTGGGATATTTTGAAATGTATTGGACATTGGAAGATCGCTTGGGTCCTTACTACGAATCAGAGGCGTTCGATCGTGGTTTCCATTTGTTGATCGGTAACAAAGAGTATTTGGGTTTTAATAACACCGATGCGATTTTGAAATCAGCAAGTCACTACTTGTTCCTGGAAGAGCCGCGCACTCGTAAAATCATGGCGGAACCGCGCTCGGACAATCAACGTATCATCCGTTATGTCGAGACATTCCCGGCTTGGAGAAAAGTGAAGGAGTTTGATTTCCCTCATAAGCGTGCGGCTTTACTTGAATGCCGTCGTGAAAAATTCTTTATGGGGAATTTCCTGTGAATCTGACAGCGAACACACTTCATTCAGGATCCGCATGGGTGCGGGTGAATCAGAACCTGGTGGCTAAAAGCCTTCAGGAGCTGAGCTATGAACAGGTTCTGAAAGCCGTCACTTTGGACGGTCAGAACTTTGTGTTCGTTTTGCAAAATGGAATTGAATACCACTGTCAGGGCTGGCAGGGGATTTGGACAGATATCAAAGTTCAGGCGGACTCCATTGTTCGCGTGGTCGATGGAATCAAAATGCCGGTGAAAAGTGCCGGCCAGTTTTTTATCGACTGCCAAAAAGAGACGGGCATGGATGACATCATTCTGGGAAATTTTCTGGAAGAGATGCATAACACTTTGTTCTCGGATTTGCGTATTGAACAAAAACAGGCGGAACAAACCTCTGCAGAAATGACCCAATGGACTGGTCTTAAGATTCAGTCCATTTTAAATGGTCATCCCAAGTTATTGTTGAACAAGGGGCGCATCACTTGGAGTGAAGGGGACCTTGCGGAGTTTGCTCCGGAAAGTCAGCCCGTGATTCGCTTAATGTGGTTGGCAGTTCGTAAAAACTCCGCTTTGGCAGCGCAAATGCCGGGCGTGACTCAAGATGTGATTTTAGCGCAAAGCATGGATTCAGCGGAGTTGAATCGTTTTGAACAGCTCCTGGCAGAATTGAAGCTGGTGAAGTCCGAATACGTTTTCGTTCCAGTGCATCCGTGGCAGTGGGATCGCTTTATCCAGGTTCAGTTTGCTGGAGAGCTGTCCACGGGCGTGATCAAAGCTCTTGGGGTGTTCGGTGATAACTACCAACCTCAGATCTCTATTCGTACTCTTTCAAATGTAAGCCGCCCGGGGCTTTGGGATATCAAACTTCCGGTGACGATCCTGAACACCTCCAGCATCCGTGGAATTGCAGCAAAGTATATTCCGGTGGGTGGCGAGCTTTCGCAAAAAATGAATGACATTTGCGCCCAGGATCCAGTTCTTAAAAACGTTCAGATTTTAAGTGAAAAAGCCGGCGTCAGCTTTCAGCACCCGGTATTTAAACAGGTGGCTTTGGCCCCTTATCGTTATCACGAATATTTGGGCGCAATCTGGAGAGAATGTGCCGAGTCGAAAGCCGCAGCTGGCGAGAATTCTGTGCTTACTGGCAGCTTTTTCCATAAAGACGCAGAGGGGCAGAGTTTACTGGGGGCTTATGTAAAGTCTTCAGGACTGTCTATGGATCAGTGGTTGCGTCAGTACTTTGAAGTGGTGGTGGTTCCTTTGTATCACCTGCAGCTGAAGTATGGGATCGGCCTTGTTTCTCATGGCCAGAACATCGTGTTGAAACTGAAAGATCATGCCCCGGTGGGCTTGATTTTAAAGGACTTCCAAGGGGATTTACGCCTGGCTAAGGGCTCTCCATTGATTCAAGAGTCCGCAAACCTGGCGGCGCACTTGTTGCAGCTTCCACGCAATTATCTGATTCATGATTTGTTCACGGGACATTTTGTCACTGTTTTAAGGTTTATTTCCGAGGTTTTGAAGGAGTGCGACGGTTTCTCAGAATACGAGTTTTACGGGATTCTGGGGCAAACCCTTCGCGATTATCTTTCATCTAGCGGAAAAAACCTGAATGTGGATGACAGCGTCAACCTTCTGGCGGAAAAAATGCCTCGTGTGCTGGTAAATAGGGTGCGTTTTAAGATCGGCTATGCCGACTCACACGAACGCCCGGTCCCCATGGTCGGAGACGAACTTCTGAATCCATTAGTAATGGGTTTAAATAAAGGAGCACCGTAAGATGGACCAAAAACACAATCTTATTGGTATTGGTATCGGCGTATTCAATCTTTCCCTGGCGGCTCTTGCTGATAAAACAGCAGGGGTGAGCAGCGCATTCTTCGATGGGAAACCGTACTTCGACTGGCACTCCGAAATCATGTTCGCAGACTCTGAAATGCAGACGTCCTTTTTGAAGGATCTGGTCATGGGAGCTGATCCGACAAATCCATACAGCTTCATGAACTACCTGGTTTCCAATGGCTTGTACTACTCTTTCATGAATACGAATCGTTCCGTTGTTACACGTCGTGAATTTGAAATGTACTGCCAATGGGTTAGCGAAAAATTGGCGCACCGTTTGAACTTTGGTTCAAAAATTGACGAAGTCAGCTTCAAAGATGGCCAATTCGTGGTTCGCTCTGGTGACAATATCGCAAAGGCTGCGAATATTTGTATCGGTACGGGTCTGACTCCGAATGTTCCGGATTTTGCCAAGGACTTTATCGGTCCGAAAGTATTCCATGCAAAGTCCCAGCACCTTAAAAATCTGGATGTCACCGGTAAGAACGTGGTTGTTATCGGCGGCGGTCAGACGGGTATCGAGATTTTCCGTAATTGCTTTAAAGGCAAATGGGGCCGTGCACTGAGCACGCGCATGATCTCCAGCCGCGCTAATCTGGAACCGTTGGACAATTCTCCCTTCGTTAACGAGTATTTCACCCCGAACTACGTGGAAGATTTCTTTGGATTGGATCAGTCACAGAAAGATCCAATCGTTCGTCATCAGAAGATGGCTTCTGACGGCAACACTCCGGAGTATTTGGAAGCGCTTTATAACGACATCTACCAATTGCGCCACGTACTTCGTGATGAAGCGCAGATCGAGATTCTGCCGTCTCGCTGCATGGATCGTATTGAGGAAGCCGGCAATGGCTACAAGCTGACTGTGAGCAGTACTTTCTCAAACAAAACTGAAGTGCTGAACGCAGACATCGTGATTCTTAGCACGGGTTTCAGAACTCGTATTCCACAAATTATCGAACCGATTCAAAACATGATCGACTTTGATGAAAGCGGACGCTTCATTCTGCAAAAGAACTTTGCAGTAAAATGGAAAGGTCCAAAAGAAAATAAAATCTACGCCATGAACTTCAGCCGTCATGGTCATGGAATTTCTGAACCACAAACCAGCTTGATGGCGTGGAGATCCGCGACCATTCTGAACGATTTGTTGGGTAAGGAACACTACAAGACTTCGAATATGGTTTCAAATTTTGTTAATTATAGAGGGTTATAGGAAGACCCAAGGGAAAGAGAGAAATGAGAATTTTCATCGTAGCATTGTTCACCATGCAGACTTGCTTTGCGCAAGCTCAGACTCCGACAGAACAAACCACAACCGAGACGCCAGCCACTGAATCACAACCCTCTGAGACTTATCAACTGCAACAAGTACAGATCCTTGGCAATAAGGAAGAGAAGTCTTACCTTGAAAGCACTGAGTCCATCTCTGTCTTAAAAGCAGATGAGTATGACAAAGGTGTCAAAACTGACTCTATCAAGGCCTTGAACGCCCTTCCCAACGTTCAGGTTAACAAAAATGACAACACCTTCAGCTTGCGCGGTATCAACAATATCGGCGTGACTGGTTATCAAAAAGACAATTTGGCTTCCATCATCGTGGATGACGTTTTCCAAACGGATCTTGCAATTTCAGCGGGCGCTTTTGATTTCTGGGACTTGGACCACGTGGAGATCTACCGTGGAGCGCAGAGTACCACTCAGGGTATTAACTCCTTGGCTGGTAATATCCTATTGTTCCACCGTAAAGCGGGAGAACAAACTGAGGGCGCTGCAAAAGCCGGACTTGGTACTTACGGTTCTAAGGAAGTCGGTGCAGTCACTAACAACACTTTCCTGGATAAAAAACTTCTGACTCGTTTTGCGGTGAATGTGGAACGCTATGATGGGTTCATCACGAACGTCACAACAGGCAATGATCGTTGGGGGCGTCAGGATAAGAACTACTTAACCGGGGATATGATTTATAAGATTAACGCCCATGATGAACTTCGTTGGAATGTGAAGATCATGCAGACCGAAAACGGGGGGACTTATTCTCAGTCTGCGGATCCGTTTAAGTATGAAGTGATCGAGAACGTAGATAGTCGTGCGCTGACCAACAATCAACAATCCAGCCTTCGTTACTCAACCAGGATCAATGAAAACTCCAGCAATGAAACGATCCTGGCCTATTCCCAGGCAGATCAGGATTCGACGGCGGACTCTGACGGCACATCTAATCCCGCATCGGGCATTCGATATGAGAATCACACGGATAGCTATTTGAGTGTGGAAAACCTGTGGAAGTACCAAAGCGATAAAGTTAAGAACGTTTTGGGTGTGCACTATCACGACTACACAATTAATAATGACTATGATTTTACGCTCCTGCCAGCTCCAGGATATGTTCGTCAGAAAACTGAAAAGTATCAAAAATCATACGCGGTCTTCAATTCCTTGCTGTTCAAGCTCAACGAATCCCATGCAATGAATCTGGGGCTTCGTTATGAATACATGGTGAACAAGTTTGATTCCTATGTCTTTGCCTTTGGTACGCCTCGAGTCGCCAACGGAAACGAAGAAGGCGGAATTCTACTGCCTAAAATTGCTTATACCATCACTGAAGGATTGCACTCCTATGGGGCGTCCTACACTCAAGGGTATCGTACCGGTGGTGTCAGTGTGAATCGTTGGACTTCGGCAGTGTCACAGTATGACCCCGAAACAACAGACAATTTCGAGTTAAGTTATAAGTTCGTGCAGGAGAAATCCCGAGTCGCGGCCAATGTTTTCTATACCCACTGGAAAGATCAGCAGGTGTTGGTGCAATACTCCCCTGGCAATCCCTATGACTCTGCGACTTTGAATGCCGCAAGTTCCGAGATTTATGGTGCAGAGTTGGAAGGTCAGTACAGTATCAACTCTCGGAATGTGGTCAGTGCAGGGGTCGGTTACAATCACACTCGCTTTATCGATTTTAAGAGTCCCACGGGCGTGGTCTACGACGGCAACCAATTCCCATTTGCAAGTCCGTGGACGGGGAACGTGAACTACACGTTCAAGCCTAATGACAAATGGAATTGGGATAACACCCTAAGATATCTGGCTGCTGGTTACGGCGATGCTGCCAACACGAATGCAAAAAAAACACCTGAGCAGTGGTATCTGGATACATCGTTAAGTTACTTGCTGGCACAATGGAATTTAAACACAGAGTTCTTCATCCGCAACGTGCTTGATCAAAAGTACGTGATCTTCGACGCCAGCGGCTCAAGCTTTAAGGCTTACCAAGTCAACGCGCCTCGCGAGTTCGGGGCCCGCGTGACCTACTTCTGGTAGTGGTTAAGTTTATATCCAAAACAAAGAAAGCTTCGGAGACCTCGGAGCTTTTTTTATTTCTCAAACCAGATATTCCCCCAGTCCTCGGTGCGCAGCAGGGGGATGTGATGGGTCTTCAGGCGGTGCACGACTTCGGCGTGAGGGTGTTTGTAGCGTTCGTAGCGGGCTGAGGCGATGGCAAGCTTCAAGCCCGGCAGTCGTTGTAGCAGTTCATCCGAAGTGCTGGTGCGGCTGCCGTGGTGGCCCATGATGAGAACGCGTGCTGATGGGACCCAAGGTAGATTCTTCCAATGCATTTCTGAGTTTACAGGTGAATCTCCGGGCAAAAGAAAGTCCCCATAGCGCACGACCTGACTTAAACCATTGCTGTCCTTTCGTTTGTTCTTGCCGGGTTTTGACGACGTGTACTCCTGTGCACCTCTCCAAACTGACAGGTTCATAGTCCCCGGACAGGATTTGAAACCGCTTAGTAATTTCATTTTTCCCGCAGACGATTTGCCGATGGGTGGCAAAGCAATGCAAGTTTCCCAACTTCGGGGCCAGCGGGAGAGGGCGCCGATGTGATCCCAATCCCAATGACTAAGGTAGATGAAATTCCTTTTACTTCGGCAGAGTCGTGCAATTTTACCCCAGGCGAATCGTTCGCCACCCACATCAAAATGACGGCAGTAGTCTTCTTCGACAGCGGTTATCCACAATCCCTGTCCCACGTTCCAAACGATGACACCGCGGTGCTCATTGCGATTACCGACCGGGGTTGCACTAAAAGTAATCAGAAGAAAAGAGATCCACGCAAACCCTAAGAAGCGGACCATGCGGAATCCTTTCCCTGGCGCAATTTCAAACGAAGAAAATGCAACAGCACGTGCCAGGACAATATCCACACCCACAGGTAGGTGGTCGAGACAGTGGAGGCCCTAGCTGTGGGCACAGGTTCAGATGTCCAAACCAGCAGCCAAGAAAAAAACTCGATCACAAAATCAAACACGCCAGCAGTGATCGGGAATGCGATCGAAAGAAAACCTAGCGGTAGTAAGAGATAAGACACCAAAGGCCCTAGCAATAGATTATAGAGGAGAGAAAGTGGATGTAAGGAACTCAAGCCCCAAAGTGGAACCATCATGAAAACAAAAATGCTCACTTGAGTGAACACAAGTCGATGTAAAGAATTTTTAATTTTTAAAAGTGAAACACCACTGAGTGCAAGAGCGGCACACCAACTCATCAAAAATGAAGTGGAATTCCACCAATCTGGAAATAGTAAAAGTGTGAAACAACCCGCAATCAACGTCATCGTGTCCGCAGGAAAAAGCCATTTAAGTTTTTTGAATGATCCGCGCAAACCCAATGCTGACAAGGCTCTTACGGCGGGTGGTTGCCATCCAACGACTAAAGAGTAAAGACTCAAAAGTAAGAATCTTACAAAGAATGGAACGCGCAGAGTTGCGAAGAGTTCGTCCAGCAAAAGTAAATGTGAACCGGAGATCACGAAGATATGGATGAGTGATGTTTTCTGCAAATTCTGTTTCAGGTTCTGATCTTGGAGTTGCTCACCGCATACGATTGAGGCCAATGCAGTGTGGTTTTCAGACTCGAGAGGCACGAGTGTAAGACACTTTTGTTGATAACTCTGTGAAAGGCGTGATGCATTATTCAGCAATGAGTTGGAAGATGAAATGCTTAAGCCCGCAGCAAGTAGAAGTATAATAATCATGAATTCGTATACTTAGCAAAACTCGCTCCCAGCGCAGATTCTAAAATATTCTGTCTTGAGGTCTCTGCGTCCGTTTCATTCGGATTGTAAGATCTGAAATTGAGCTCTCTAAAAAAGAGGCTGTTTTTATGATTTACTAAGTGAATACATGAGCTTACGAGGTGCTTAAATTTCATGCAAATCGCTGAAACCCTTGAAATACAACAGGTCCAAGGTCCAGCATTACAATAACTCAACATTTTGTGTGGATAAGTCTGCTTGTTTGCACTTCTCATTGCATGTCATACTTAGAAAAGATCAAGGAGTGTCGAGAGATGAAGCAACTAGGACGATTGGCAGCAACACTACTTTTAAGCTTACCTGTGACTGCAATGGCAAAGACAATAATGATGCCCAAGACCGCAGCGCCAACCACGAAACAACAAGCTTTGCTGGTTGAATTAACGGGTCAGGATTTTACAAAACAATCTGACACAGAACTGTATGCTGAAATGATAGGCGCTTCACATCGCGATGATGAGATTGGCTTAAAAAGCCGCATGCAAAGCCTTTTGACGCGTTTCCCGGCGAGTACATATGCGGACAATGCATTGTTTCTAGCGGGCAGAATGGCTGTGGATCACGGTAACTTCCCAGAGGCGATTCGTTATTTCGGACGCATTGAAAAAGCTTATCCAAACAGCGACAAGGCAGCGAGTGCGAAGTTCGCAAAAGCGATGACTTATAAAAAAATGAATTTGCCACAGTTTGCAAAACGCACGTTGACGGAAGTCAGAGCGAAATACCCAGGCAGCCCTGAGTCTTTCAGAGCTGACGCGGAATTAAGACTGTTCAACTAGAATAATCACCACTTGCAAGGATGCAAACAGTGACGAACACGAAGTTCTCTGTATCATTGACTCTCATTTTTTGCGCGCTGCTTTTGCAGTCGCCTGTTGCGCGTGGACAAGATGTTCCACCTCCGGATACAACGTGGGAAGCGGATCCGTTGGATGTGCTTGAGCCTAAAAATGAAACTCCGGCAGAACCTTCTGTTCCGGAGTTTACAGAAATTCCAGATCCTGAAATTGCAACACCAGACGTGCCGGCTCCAGAAGTGGCACCACCCATGAACTCTGAGCCTGAACCGACGTTTGCGGATGCTGGCGGTTCCGATCCTGACTTCAACAAAGAAAACTATTTCCATAACATCTACAAAAAATACAACCAGACTCCAACATCTGATGAGGTTTGGGAAAAAGCAGTAGGTGAGCGCAAGTCCGAAGTTTACAAGGTTCAAAAAGGAAACACGCTTTGGGATATTTCCAATACGTTTTTCGGTGATCCAAATTTCTGGCCAAAGCTTTGGTCATTGAATGACGGCGCTATTTTGAATCCGCATGAAATCACACCGGACATGAATATCAAATTCTATCCGGGCACGATGGTGGATGCGCCAACTGTCGCACTTGCTGAAAAAGAAGGTGCCGAAACTCCTGAAGGGGAAAAGGTTGTGGAAGCCAGCGTGGCAGAGCCCCCTGTTCCTCCGGCTCGTCGCAAATACAATCCCGTGTTAAAGAAACTTCCACAAAGTTTGCCACTGGGTCGTTTTGGAATCTATGACGACAGTACAAGCACAGAAATTGAATATCGCAAAATCAATATGCCAACACCATCGGAGTATCTGGGCTACTTTATCGCGGACAGTGAAATCGTCGGCTCCGGTAAAGTAACTTCCACTGAGCTGGATTCCAAGACCGCCAACGAATATCAGATCGTGTACGTGGAGATCACCGGCAATCCTGAAAAGAACTATATTGTGCAAAAGAATCTTGGTGAGCTGGTTGATCCTGCAGCCAAGCGCCGCAAAGCTCAGATGGTGGAAATCCAAGGTGAGCTGGAAATCATGGAGAAGGTTAATCCTACCAAGAATTTGTATCGCGCAATTGTGCAAAAGGCGATTCAGCCTATTGAAGTCGGTGCGCAGGTGATTCCGGGTAAGGTGCCGATGATTGATCCTCGCCCAGGGGTGGTGAACAACTCTGCAGGTGCTAAAATCATGGGTGGCGAATTGATCACGAAGCGCGGTTTGTTCGGAGTGAATGAACTGGTGTTCCTGGATGCAGGCACATCACGTGGTTTACAGGAAGGTCAGAACCTGACGATCTTCGCGGACAGTGCTCTTCGTAACGGTGAATCCAAGGCGGTCATGAATGATCGTGCTATCGGCAGTGTGAAAATCGTCAAGGCCACGCCGAACTTTGCGACGGCATACGTGACGAAAGCCAGCGAGGATGTGAAGCTGGGGGACTATGTCGGTAACAGCGGCGCCAAGACAGCTTCCGCGGCGCCGGTCATTGAAAGTCACTCACCTGAATCTCCAAGTGAGCTCGACACAGAGTTTGAGTTGGAGGGGGCGCCGGAAGTCACGCCACCGCCGGACTCCGGATCTGAGGATCTTGATTTGGAATTGTAAAATAATTGAAGGGCTCAGCAGAATTGCAGAGCCCTTTTTTTATGATTGAAATTCTCGCCATCTCTCAACTTATAAAGTCACACCCCTTATACAGCCTTCATCGGGATGAAATTCACCAGATATATCTGCGCTTGGCCCGCCTTGAGTGCCTGACAGAGACTCATCTTCGTCAGGCCCTGGCCGAGTACTTTCCGATGCTGGGGGAGTTCATGGATAAAAATCACTCTCTGTTCAAAGATTTTCGCAGCGAGTTTTTGCGCTGGAATCTAAAGGGCTTTCAATTCGTCGTTTATGGTGAATCACTTTATCCCTCGCAGTGCTATCGCATGGCGGATCCCCCGTTAGTGCTGAGTTACCGGGGCTCACCGGTGTGGATGATCGAAAGATCCGTATCGATTGTGGGGAGTCGCGAACCCAGTGCGGAATCGTTGCGGTGGATGGAGCAGGAGTTGTCGATTTTCCTGGATGCGCAACTGCCGCTGGTGATCAGTGGAGGTGCTCGAGGAGTTGACCAAAAAGCCCACTCATTGGCGCTTCGAAAGAATTGTCAAACGGCGGTGATATTGCCTTCCGGGCTGGATGAGATTTATCCCGCCAGCTTGAATGAGTGGATGACACCGGTGTTGGATCAGGGGGGATGCTTTATCAGTGAATACGATCCCGGACAGAAGATGCACAAGCGACTGTTTCATCATCGCAACCGTTTGATCGCGGCATTAGGGTGCGCCACTTTGCTGGTGGAGGCGCGTCGGCGCAGTGGCACGTTGATTACTGCGAATCAGGCCGCAGAGTTATCGCGTCCAGTTTGGGTTGTGCCGGGTCATCCCTTGGATCCGCATTTTCAGGGCGGCTTGGATTTGTTATTGGATGGTGCGCAATTGGTACGCGATGCCCAAGATTTATCCACATTATTCCACTCCGAGTTATTATCGGAAGGATTCAAAGGGGTAGGTATTGTGGGTGAAGATGAAGTATCCCACTAGGGATAGTGGCGTATTTCAAGTGACATACTGAGGACGAAAAAAGTGAAATCATCTAAAAAAATCTTTTGCAAGGGGCAGGGAATTGCTCTTACCATTTGATTCAAGGGAGGGGCGATGTGGTCAAGGATGACCGTGGTAGTAAGGATGCTGCTGCATCGCTCTTATTTGTAAAGACCGCCCCAACCTTCAGATTCTAAGTTCTTCTTAATTCCAGTTTTTTCTTAAAGTATACAGAGCAATCAAACCAAATATTGCATTCGGCGCCCAAATCGCAAGACCCGCAGGCATTGATCCATTTCGTGCGGCACCTTCAGCTGCCAAGTATAAGACCCAGTAGAAGATAATAATCCCGATACATAGAATCATACCACCGGCTTTGGCTGCACGACGATTAGTGGTTGTCCCCAATCCGACGCCGATCAAGGCGAAGACCAAACACAACACAGAGATTGCCGAGCGTTTATGAAACTCAGTCTGCATTATGCGTAGCTCTTCAGGATCGTTGATGCCTTGTTTGAGGCGATTGCGAACTTCATCCAAGGTTAAGGAAGGCGGTGATTTTGCGCGCTCCTCGTGTGAATCGGGTTCGGAAAAGTGCACGTCATAGGTGTCAAAGCTGATTTTAGTGTGAGTTTTGGTTTGGCGATGGATTTCGCCATTCTGAAGGCGCAATAAAACTTCCTGTCCCGGGCGATCCGGATCAGGAAGCATGCTTCCTTCTTTTGCGATGACTGTCAGTGGAACATCGCTGTTCTTTTCGTCATAGATAAAAACTTTACGAAGTTTGCCGTTTTTGGAATCCACTTCATTGGCATATACCACCATGTCAAAGAATCCCTCTGCAAAGGTTCCTTCTTTAATGACCGCGGTGGCTTTGGTGTTTGCCAGTCGCGTGTACAGAACCTCAAACTGGCGATTCCCCCAAGGAGCGATCACATAAGAGGTTTGTGCAGACACAGTGCCCACAATCAACGCCAAAAGGATTGCGGGTAGCAGCAGGGTGCCCATGGCAAGGCCTGAAGCTTTCATGGCGACGATCTCGGAATCCTGGCTCAGGCGTCCGTATGTCAGCAGGACTGAAAACAAAAGTGCCATTGGGAATAAGACGGGCAGCAGGGAAATCACCACGTAGCCGATGATTTGTGCAATGGTTTTAATGGCTATCCCGTGAACAAGGGCGAACTCTGTCAAACGCAACACTTGAAACATCAAAATGATGGATATGAAAACCAGAAGCCCTAAAATGAAGCTAGGAAGCATCTCGAAAAAAATGTACTGAACGGCTTTTTTACCATTAAAGATACTGAACATGCGCTCCATTGTAGACGGCAGGAAATCGTAAGTCATCGCGCCTATCGTCCAGTCTGCGGTTTGACCGAAGCTTAACCTTATCCGACAATAGATGGGTATGAGTAAAGTTCTTCTGGTGTATGAGGATTACGCGGATCTTATGAGCGTGGAGTCCACTTTGAAAAAAGTGGGTTTTGACGTCATTGGTTTGTCGAGCGAATACGCCGTCTCTGACCAAATTATCAGTTTCAACCCCGACGTGGTGATTGGTTCCGGAAAAGGAGCCAAGGTTTCCTCTTTGGGGGTTGGCAAACGTCTGAAAGAGATGTCCAGGTGGGGCGGCAAGGCTGTGCTTATTTTTCCGGCGAATTTCAAACCAGCGCCTCAGGATCTGATTAAGATCCGCGTTGATATGATTTTGGAGTCTCCTGTTGCGCCGCTGCGAATTGTCCAGGTGTTGGCAAAGCTTCTGGGGCAGGATGAAGGCGCTTTGTTGGAAAGGCTGAATAAGGCCAGCCATCTGGAAGCTACGGGTGCAAAACCTGGAGCTGTTCCGGTGGGAAGTGGCGTTAAGTTTGCCACGGATAAAGAGGCTATTTTCGTTAAAGGAACCTCTCCAGAAGATCAAGAAGCACCGGCTGGTGTTGGTTTTAATATCGATCAGGAATCTCAAGGTGAAGGTGTAGATTTCACGCTAAATAACGAAGAAGAGGCTGAAATTCCGCGCTTTAAGTTCGGCGCTAAGTTTCAGAAAGCGGATCAGGAATCCGACAGTGAAGCAGCCGAAAGCAATGAGTTTCCTGATGTCGATTTGAAGGCCTTGGAGCAAGAGCTTCTGGGGACGGGAACTCCAGAAGTGGAGCGCGTTGAGACGACACCTGTGCCCGCGGCCCCAGAAAAAACACGGGATGTACCGCCTTCCAAGGCGCGTCAGGATTTGGAAGCGGCATCAGCCAAGCTCGCGGAGCGGATGAAAAAATACGCAAAGCTTGTGGAGGATGTGAAAGTAGCTCCAGTTAGTACTATTTCTCGTGTGGAGTCCCGCAAGCGTCAAGTAGACATCGCGTCAGAGTGGGATAAGGAAAGCATCAAGGATCTCGATAAGTTGCGCCAAGATTTCGCAAAAGCCCTTTTTAAAAAGTAATTGCTCCTTTGGGGGCCTTGACTATAAGGTTTCCGTATTCAAATTAAGTATGGTAATTTGGTCTAATACGGAGGCCTTTATGGGCGTTAATACTACAGCAGTAACAGATGGTTCTTTTGAAACAGAAGTTTTGAATTCTTCTACTCCAGTTCTTGTCGATTTCTGGGCTGAATGGTGCGGTCCTTGCCGTGCTTTGGCTCCAAAATTGGAAGAAGTGGCAAGCGAGTTGTCTGGCAAAGTTAAAATCGTAAAAGTAAACGTGGATGAGAACCCAGCGACTCCATCCAAATACGGCATCCGCGGTATTCCGGCGATGTTGTTGTTCAAAGGTGGAAGTGAAGTGGGTCAATTGGTTGGTAACCATCCAAAAGACGCTATCGTTGATTTCTTGACGAAAAATACATAGTTCATACACGAACCTGTTTAAAAAAATTAAGATTTTAAAAGAGGGAGCTTTTTCAAGTTCCCTCTTTTTTTTTCACCAAAATTCATTCTTCCGGGTTTCATAGTGGCGAGATTCTTTGCATTGCCAACTATTCGTGGTAGAAATTGAATAGTTAGATTGGTGAATGGAACGTTATGATTGATACCGCTTTAATCTCTGAAAACCACAACGAATTGAACCTAGCAAAGGAGTCTTACCGACATTCTTTGGTTCAATTTCATTCTCTGCTGACAAAACCACGCGCACTGAAGGGTGATTACCCGGGGTTGGCTTTTGACCGTATGCCGGTTCAGCATCAGGCACCAGTTGCCCAGGCTCTGGCAGAGTGGGTTGATTTTTTCCAGATGCACTCCACGGGCGAAGTTATTTCGGAAAAGCAGTTCTTGTGGCGCTTTTTGAAGAGATTCCGTTTGAAGGCTCATCCGGATTTTTTCTCTTCTGTGGACGATGAAACTTGTTTTGAAGTTGTGAATACCGAAGGTCGCCAGACATTCCGTAGTATCTCTGTGATGGATTTTTGCAGTTATTCACTGGATGAGTTGGTTTCGACGCCGTGGTTTGAGTTGTTCAGTCGTGATCAAAATATCACGGATCGTTACCTGGAGTTCCAGGAGCATTTGACCAGCGGGACATTGGTGCATACGAATCTGGAAGGAATTATTCCGACTCACGATGTGTATGAGAACTTTGGATTCGACAAAATGGTTCTGACGATGAAGCCGCTTTATTTGTCTCCGATTTACGACATGGATGACAATGTGGTGGGAGTGATCAGTGCTATCAAGATTTTAAACTGCCGCAGTCGTCGCACGGAAAATAAAGAGCGTGCGATGGTTGAGCTGGCAGCGGTTAAGTAATTTAGCTTTAAGATTAAATGCAAAAAGCCCTTGGTTTTCACCAAGGGCTTTTTTGTTTTAAAGGTATATCCTAGTTTGTAGCCACTGTTGTGCGAGTAACTTCTGTGGTTGCAAGCTTCTTATAGAACTCACCGTAGTTTTTCATTACGCGAGAGTTGTATTCTGCTGGCATCACGTTTTTAGCTACCAGGCGGCGTACGTTTTTTGGGCCCATGTTGTAGGCGCTTACGTATTTGTTAGCTTTGCCTGGGAACTGCTTACGAAGGTAGTCCATGTAAGCGGCACCGATGCGCACGTTGGAAACCGGGTTTTGCAAAGTCTTTTTACCCTTCCAAGCGATACCGTATTTTTTAGCAATCCACTCAGCCGTGTCAGGCTTGATTTGCATCAGACCGATTTCACCGAAAGAACCCACGATCAAAGGATCGAATGAACTTTCAGTTTTAATGATGGCCAATACAAATACTGGATCCAAGTTATATTTATCTGACTCAGAGATGATGACACTGGAGATGTCACCAGCACGGTTTTTCCATTGCGGAGCCAGGTAACCCTGAACCTTGTCGTAGATCATCACATTAAGTGCGCTACGGCCCTCGATTTTTTGAGCAGCACTGCCTTTATAGCGTCCACCAAGAAGTTCCTTGGCGTGAGCTACGCGGGAAGCCTCGTTAACTGTTTCTACAAGCGGAAGCTTTAGAACCTTACTCCAGTCAACGAATTCGAAGTTATTAAACAGACCCATTACTAGAGTGGCGGTGACTAAAGCGAGTGTCGATTTGAGATGTTTCGTTTTCATTTCCCGTCCTCCTGTTACTGGTTAGGTAGTTCAAGGGTCGGGCCAACTGGTTAAGTCTGCGAAACTGTTGAAGTCCTTATTTGAGGCAGGAATCAGATGGAACGTGGGCGAATGTGAGGGTGGGGGTGTCTACCAATAACTCGACAGTGTCAGATCATTAGTTAGTCAAAACGAACCAACTTCTCACAATGAAACATCCCAAAAGGCGCCTGCCACTTTTTGGACACGCGGCGCGTTGTTGGCGAGTTTTTTTCTTTATTCTGCCCCAGGGGCAGGTTGGAGGCTTAATATCACGAGGTCATGATGAAGGATTGGTTGTCTGTAGGGGAATTTGGGAAAAAGACGGGGCTTAGTCATAAGGCTCTGCGGATCTATGAGGAAAAGGGGCTTTTAGTTCCCCATTCCCGTAGTGAGGGGCAGCACCGTGTTTACACCGAATCACAATTAGAGACGGCAAGGAAGATTGTTCAGTTCAAAGACTGGGGATTTTCCTTGGAGCAGATCAAGGTGCTTTTGATCGAAACTAGTGAGAGCACTTTGAAAGAACTTCTGGAGAGACGTCTTCAGGAGAGTCGAACTGCTGCGGTTTCTATTTCCCAACAGATTAATGCCCTGGAATCAGTATTGGCCTCCTTAAACTATGGTCACGAGCTGACCGAGCTTGAAAGGAGTCAGGTAATGGAAAATCTATTGGATAGAAGTGTTGGCAATTTGAAACGTCGAGGAGTAATTGATCAGGAGGCTCATGCCAGAGTCGAACGGGAAGTCTCTCTTTACTCTAAAGACAAAAAAGCCCTGGTCGCAGGAGTTCGCAACATCGTGGACTATGCAAAAGCGAATGATATTTTGCTGGGACCAGGCAGAGGAAATTCAGCCAGCAGTTTGGTTTTGTATTCGGAAGGATACGGGCACTTTAATCCTTTAAAGTACGGCTTGGTGCCGGAGTATTTTTCGGCAGCGAAAAGTATTTGGATAGATGTCGAATTTTCCCGCAGCAAAGAAATTGGCAAGATGGCCGATGACATTGCTAAAAATTCGGGAATTGAAGTCCTGGCATTTAAAAGTCCCGTCCTGGATATCTTGAAAGATGTTCAGGATCAGGTTGGCAAAATTGATTTTGATTCTTTTAGTGATGAAGATCCGATGATTCTTGGCGCACCGGCAAAGTTGGGTCTTCGAGGTCTTTACGGTGTCGAGTACGGCGAAAACTTTCACGCTTTTCAAGTATTGAGCGAAGAGAATAAAAAGAAATACTCGTTAAGCCACGTCAATTTCGATGAACTTTATGCCCCGCCATTTACATCTGTTCAGGACTTTATGGTTCGCACTAGTCTTCTCGGACAGCATAGAATGCATAAGCTGGATCTTTATAGCTCGCGCCGAGATGGTGACGTGGATCCAAAGTATCCAGAACTCAACGAAACACGGGGAGTGATGGTATTCCACGAAGACTGGGACCGAATTTTTTCCAGAGCCTCTGGAATTGAAATTACGGAATTGGCGGGAATCCGCAGACAAATCGTCGGCGAAATAATCGCCGGAAAAGAACCTGTTTCAGCGAATGAAGTCAGAATCAGGGTTAAGGACGAAAAAATAGCGAATTTCCTGTTGGAGCATGTGGATAAGAACTTTATGAAGGCGCATGCATTGACAACCTGGTGGTACTACAAGCGTACGGCTATTTTGAAGTCGCTATGGCCTAAAGAGTATTTAGCCGCAATAGAGCGCTGGGAGGAAAAGAACCAGATGTGGTGGATGGAATTTGGGCTTCCGATGAAAGATGGAATCGTTCACTTAAAGGCGTAAAAATTACCCAAAAACAGTGCGTTGGATGGATTTTTAGCTGGTCATAGGCTATCTCTAAGGGTTCAATATTTATACAAATAAAGACTCCGACGAAGTCGGAGTGGACACGACAGGAGATGGCCTATGAAATCACTTTTGGTTGCTTCCCTTTTGATGATCGCGACAAGCGCACAAGCTTCTTTTCTTTGCACAAGTAAAGAGATTCGTGATGATGGTAAACCAGCATACGGTATGACCGTGAATGAATCTGAAACGGTAAACACTCACGTGCAAATCGCTATCTGGGCAACAGGCCGTGCTTCTGAAGCTGAGCAATTTGAATGTGTTCGTGAATCCACAGATTACGGCAATGGTCGTACTTCTCAGTATAAATGCGAAGCGAATGGCGATAAAACTCTTCAAGTTTACGCGCAACGTTCCGGTCAAAGAATCTCTGCAACTGCTGATTTGAAATCTCCAGCAGGTCAGTTGATCCTTTCCAGCATGTACTGCAAATCCATCGAATAGTTTTCAGGAAAATTTTAAATCCAAAAAAAGCCGCACCGGAAACTGTGCGGCTTTTTTATTTTCAGCCAGCCAAAAATCTGACAACGCCGTCGCGCAGGTTTTTCATGCTCTCAAAATGACTGCCTTCCCAGTACACGCGCTGGCAGTCCGGACAGATAGAAAACTCACTGTATGTTTCGGCGACCAGGGGCGGGACCTGATCCAGAATTTGTTCTTTCGCGATGGGCTCCAGGGGCGTGTTGTCGTGAATGCAACGGGAGCACAGGTGAGTTTCGCCTCCCAGATCATAACGTTTCATCACTTCCATCAATTGCTCCTGGGGAATATCACTGCGAACAAAATAACCCCGATCCACTTCGCGTCGTTTTAACAGGTTGCGGTCGCGAGTCAGCAGCAGGCGATTTTCAAATTTTGAAATGCGCGCGATCTCCACATCGTCCTGCAACCAGCGATCATAAATTACATCAAAGCCCATCATGCGCAGCAGGTGGGCGAGCTTACCCAGATTCACGTCGACAATAAATTTGGGATCGTCACGTTGGTTACGCAAAGGATCCTGTCGCAGGAGTGTCACATCTCCGACATCGATTTCCTCAAACATCGGATAAACGCTGACTCGATCGCCGTCTTTAACCAAATATGTGAACGGGCGGCTATTGCCATTGACCAGAATCAGGTCGATCTCGGTGTGGGGGACTCCCAGGGACTCGATGGCATCCTTGACGGTGGTGGGCTGAAAAGTTTGAAAGATCACCTCTTGATGTCGATGCACCCGGGGCAGAAAATCATTCAGATCGTCATAGAATCTTATTTGCGCTTTCATATCTTAGATTTTATTTGGATTCTTATTCGTCCGCGAGACCTGTGCCAAAAGGCAAGTCTCTGCAAGCGGCTGGCTCTCACAGTATAATGGAAAGGTCCGTGGGAGGTTTTATGGCTGAAGCAGAAAAACAAAGTAAATTCTCAGGCAATTTTTCGACCGAAAAATTTGAAGATCCAGGCATCCCTCATCGTAAACCGGAAGCCGCTGCAGGTGTTCAGGAGGCTGGACTTAAGAAAGCAGCCGAAGGAGCGCATCCTGTTCCAACCGAATGGGATCAGCCGGATGGGGAGTATTCGGAAGTGATGGACAGTGAAGGGCATCGGGTGCGTATCAATCACTACTGATAAATAAAAAAAAGGCTTCGAGATGTCTCGAAGCCTTTTTGAAATGTCTAAAACAGGTATCTGCGGTAGGCGACGGAGGAGACTAATCCCAGGCCGGCCATCGTGGTTAACATACTGGAACCACCGTAGGACAAGAGCGGTAACGGAACCCCTACGATTGGCAACAGTCCGATAACCATTCCTAGGTTCACGAACATATGCCAGAAGACATAGCAGAGGACCCCCACCGTCAGGAGTGCCCCGAACTTATCCCGGGCATTCGTGGCTATTCGAATTCCCGTGATGAAAAGGTAACAGAAAAGACCGATAACCAAAATAGAGCCGACGAAGCCGTGCTCTTCTGAAAGAACAGAATAAATAAAGTCCGTATGGCGCTCTGGCAGGAACTCAAGCTGGGATTGTGTCCCTTTCATAAAGCCCTTACCAAAGAAGCGGCCGGAACCAACTGCGATCTTGGATTGAATCGAGTTATAACCAGTACCGCGCGGGTCACTTGTCGGGGAAAGGAAAGTCAAAACACGATTTTTTTGGTAGTCATGCAAAACGAATTTCCAGGCAATAGGAATTGCCACGATACCGGCGGCGATTGCCGTCACCACGATCCAACGACGAACCTTTGCAAACAAAACCATGGAGCTACCGATGGCTGCCAACATCATCGCCGTTCCCAAGTCGGGTTGTTCAACAACCAGCACGAAAGGAATCCCTAGAACGAACAAGGGGCCAAGCATCTCTTTGAAACCCATGCCCTGTCCGTGGGTTGTTTTGGTCGAAAGGATTTTTGCCATGAGCATAATCAGGGCAAGCTTCATCGTTTCAGAAGGTTGATAACGGAAAAATCCCAGATCAATCCAACGTTGCGCACCCAGGGCGACCTTACCAAAGAAGGTCACGTAAAGAATGGCTCCCAAGTTGAGGAAGTAAATGATTAAGGCAATTCGCGTGACGATCGCATAATCCAGGATGGTCATCACCAGGAAAACAGTCCAACCCACAACGAGCCACATGATTTGTGAGATAAACAGATTGGAAACGTCCACGGAGCTAGGACCATGGGTCGCGCTGTAAAGATTGATCAATCCGATGATGTTCAATCCCAGGATCACAGCGATAAAATTAATATCCAGTTTCTTGAAGAGCGTTCTCTCTTCAACGTGTAATGAGCTAAACACGATTACTCTCCCTCAGTCGTGGTCGCAGCTTCGACCTTTTTCTTATCGCCTTTTTGCTTCAGAGCATTGGCGATGATATCCGGATGGTATTTTTGGAAGTAGGCATTGTAAATGTCGCGGGCAATAGGAACACCGCCGGTATTACCGTGGCAAGAGTGCTCTGCCAATACCGCTACGACGATTTCCGGGTTGTCAGCCGGTGCATAGGATACAAACCAACCGTGATGTCGCATGTGAATCGGGCGAGCCGTACAGCTGGCATGGATCTGATCCGCAGAGAAACCCATGACTTGAGCTGTACCGGTTTTTCCGGCGAATTCAACGCCTGGAACTTTCCAGTAACGAGCTGTGCCACGAGGACCATTTGCCACCAGGCGCATGCCTTCCTTCACAACTTTGAAAGTGTCAGCGGAAACCTTGATGCCGTTAGGCTGAGTCTGCTGAAGATCACGAACCACTTGCGGGAAGTTTTCACGCAAAACTTTTCCATCCTGATCCAGGACTTTGCGGATGATGAAAGGCTTCACAACTTTTCCTTCAGTCGCAATAGTATTGTAGGCGATCGCCATGGAAATTGGAGTTGTCGTAACGAAACCCTGTCCGATGGCGGTGCTTAGATTTTCCCCGGGCTGCCATTCTTCACCGACGGCGGATTTCTTCCATGCAGAATTCGGCATGATGCCGGCCACTTCACGGCTGAGTTCGATGCCGGTTTTTTGTCCGATACCCATCGGATTGATGTAGTCGTACATTTTATCAACACCCAGTGCGATACCCATTTTATAGAAGAACACGTTCGAGGATTGTTCAATCGCCTGATAGACCGTGATATTACCGTGACCCTGCTTCAAAGAGTCATGGTAAGGGCGACGACCGAAGTAAAACACCCCTGGTGCCGGCACGATTGTGGCTGGCGTGATCACTTTTTCACTAAGAGCTGCGACGGCCACCAATGGCTTAAATGTCGAGCCCGGTGGATTGTGATCCTGGATGATTTTATTGCGTAGCGGTTTGAACGGATCGTTGATCAGGCGAGACCATGTGCCCGGTGTAATTCCCGTCGAGAACTCATTCGGATCAAAGGATGGGGCGGAAACCCACGCCAAAACTTCGCCGTTTGTTTTCATAACCAGGATACTGCCGATGTGACCACGATTGTCGATGCCGGTCACAGTGAAGGCTTTGTAAGCGGCTTCTTGAATTTCCCGGTCAATGGTCAGGACGGCATTGTTACCGTGAACAGGAACCTGATCGCGGATTTGCTCACCATAAATATTAGGAGTCTGAGTCACGGCTTCGCGACCATGGGCATCGACCTGAATGAAGCTGATACCATCAGTTCCGCGGATGTCGCGTTCCAATGTTTCCTCAAGGCCGCTCTTACCAATTATGTCACCTTGGTCAAACTTGATAAAGTCTTTGTACTGTTCGTTGAAAATAGGGATCTGACGTTTGGAAATCTCGCCCACATAGCCGAATAGCTGCGCGCCGTTCTCTCTCAGTGGATAGTAGCGAACGATGGACTCACGGATTTCAAGCCCCGGAGTGTCCAGACGAACGCGTTTCAGACGGAAGACTTCCTCGCGGCTTAAGTTTTCTTTCAGGCGAATTTGCGCGAACGGACCATTTTGACGGCGGCTCTTTTGGACTTTCTGAATGACCTTTTCAGGTTCCATTCCCAGAATTGGACCAATGGTTTTTGCCAGATCCGGAAGCGCTTCAATATATTGAGGCGTCAACAGGACTTCAAAGCCCGGAAGGTTTTCCACCAGGACTTTGCCATCACGATCCAGCATCAGACCACGGGGAGCCGTGATCTTGTTTTGTTTAATACGGTTCTTCTCCGAGAATTCTCGGAGTTCATTTCCAGAAACAATTTGTAGATACCACAGACGCATTGTCAAAACGGTGAAAGTCAAAGCGATCACTATGTAGAACATGCGATAACGGCTGTGATATTCCTTAGCCTCATCAGGATTGCTGACGTAAGTACTCATAGATCCAATCCTCCCGGCTCATTCATAAGCTCGTCCTGCGTGAGCTTGTCTATTCTAGCCAGGATCCAATACATCGGAAGGGCGAACGACGGTGTCAGAATGATCTGCACCAGGCGGTCGACAATCTCGAAACTTGCAGGGTTTTTCTCCAGCACCATGGAGAGAAGAAAGTAAATCAGGTGATAAGCCACTGCCGAGAAACCACACATAATTGTATAGTATCCAGCGCCACTCCAAAAGACGCGACTTTTGATTCCATAGACCAAGGTAAATAAAATCAAAAGTGAGAACAGCATCATTTTAAGAGGCATGGCTGTGAATATGAGCAAAATCGCACCCATCGCGTAAATCGTGAAGATCGCCGGGAATGGTTTGCGATAAAGAGTCAGATACACAATCAGATTCAGCCACAATAAAGGAGCAGGCACGTTTCCGAAGAACTGAAACCACAATGTGGTTTGAATGCCTGCCACCAAAAGCAGGATCGTCAGAAAAATGAAAAAATTCAAAGTCGCGTTCCAGCGGATTTTCACTGTTGAGACTCCTGAGGTTTAGCAGCTGGAGTCGGAGACGGCTTAGGTGAAGTAGCCGGAGATGCAGCCGGAGTCGCTTCCGGTTTTTTCAAAGTGGGAGTTGTCGTTGTTGCCGGTTGATTGACTGGTGGAGCCGTGGTTCCAGGAGTCGGAGCGGCCAAAGCGGCAGCTTCTTCGGCACTGAGAGCGGCTTGCGGAGCAAACTTATCGCCAAAGTCCTCTTTGGAGGAATCGAGAATAATAAACACCTCTTCAACTTTGTAAGGGTCCACAACCGGGCGCAAATCCACTTTCAAAGAAACACTGAAGGTCTTTCTTTCAACGGATTCAACGATCGCAACAGGGAAACCTTTCGGGAAGATATTATCCAGGCCACCGGTGACAACCAGGTCACCTTCTTTCACGTCTTCCGTGCGCTCGACATATTTAAGAGCACAGATGGATTGGCTTTTGCCCTCGACGATCCCGTGGGCACGAGTGCGTTGAACAATACCATCAACCACGGCGTAGCGGTCGGTGATCAACATAACGTGAGCCGTGAACGGTTCAGGTTTAAAGATATAACCCAGTACGCCCGCGGTCGTGATTACGGCCATGCCGCTTTTCAATCCGTCATTGGTGCCTTTGTTGATCGTGACAGTGTTGTGGTCAATCACCAGGTCGCGGCCGATGACTTGCGCTGATGTCAGCTTCATTTTGGTGGTTTGCTTAAACTCCAGCAAGCCACGCAAACGATCATTTTCGATTTGCAGTTCATTCATGGATTGCAGGCGGCTTTGCAATTCATTGTTCGTGCTGTGCAGCTGCTCGCTTTGTTTCTTGATATTAATCAAGTCCAAGTACATGGCTGTTGTGTCCTTGACGCCGTGGCTGAAGCCGAAGAACGTTTCGGACACAGCGCTACCCAGCATGCTGAAAGGTTTCACCAGCCAGTGAGATTCTTGAGGACGTTGCTGCATGTTGATGGAAATGAGTGGCAAAGCCAAAACGATTCCGATGAGCACCAGTTTTTTGAGATCAAAGTTGAAAAAGTTCAAATGTCACCTACCTAATACTTTCCAACGCTATCAAAAGAGTTAAGGAATTCAACAATTTCCCCTTGAAAAAAAATAAAAATAGTTGGGTAATGGAGCGGCTTGTTTTGAAGATTGTTTCAGGAAGGAATATTTATGAGCGAAAATTTGGCAGATAAGATGAAGAGAAAGCTCAGTGCAAAGAGCACTGTCGCGATGCTTGTATTCGGTGCGATCATTCTTACTTTCGTGTTCACAGGGACTCATGGCGGAATGAGCCTGGGTGTTGGTTCTGTAGCTCGTGTAAACAACGCGTTGATCTCAGTTGCTGACTTTCAAAACGAAGAAAACCGTGTTTCTGAATACTACAAATCGATCTTTGGCGATCAAATGGACTTTGGCTCTCAGCGTCAGCTGCTTCGTCAGCAAGCTATCGAGAATTTGATCCGTATGGAGCTGGTTTCCCAAGCTGCTCAAAGCGAAGGCATTTTGGCGACTGACGCAGAAGTACGCGACTTTATCGTTAAAGATGTGCCTTTCTTCCAGCAAAACGGTCAATTCCAACGTGAGTTCTACAATCGTTACTTGGAAGGGACTCGTACATCTCCAGGTGATTTCGAAAATAAAATCAGAAAAGACATCTCCAATATCCGCACGCGTCACTTGTTTGAGATCGCAAGTCGCACATCCGCTGCTGAAGCTGCAAAAATGCAGGAACTTCGTGGCAGCAAAATCAATGTGGCTTTCGTAAGAATTGACGAAGAAGCTGTGACAAAAGCGATGACTAAGGAAAAAGCTGAAGCTGCTATCAAAGCATTGGATGAAGCTTTGGCTAAAGGTGACGACGCGGCAGTGAATGCTCAGTTGAAAGAACTGAAAGCAACTTGGGATGAAACTGGTTTCGTTGAAGTTGGAGCGG
Source organism: Bdellovibrio sp. HCB288 (assembly GCF_047305935.1). Lineage (GTDB taxonomy): Bacteria > Bdellovibrionota > Bdellovibrionia > Bdellovibrionales > Bdellovibrionaceae > Bdellovibrio. The sequence goes on along the minus strand of NZ_CP178619.1, from coordinate 40,639 downwards.
ATTCTTTCCCGAAAATCACAAGCCGTGTGGCAACTGACTCAATCTTTGAGTTGAGCAAAGCACAGCCGACGTTGAAACGTCTGGTTCGCGATGGCAACCAAAAGTTCGTTTTGAAATTGAAAGAGGTTAAAATGGAAAGTGCGAAAGCACTGGAGCCAATGACTCTTGAAATGGCGCAAAAACGTCGTGGCGATGGCATGTTTGAGACTTGGATCAACCAATTCCGCAAAGACTCTCACGTATCAATGAACAAACAAGTATTGGAAATGTAAACCAATGCTTCAGTTCGTACGAGAAATTCCTGTTTCCATCGTACTTCAATCAGCCTCGTCCGCAAGACGGGGCTTTTTGTTTAAGATGGCGGCTGGTTTTTCAAAACCTGTCAATCCCATGTCTGGTATGACCGTCAATTTGATGGTGGTGGATGAGTGGTTGGCTAAATTGAAATCGGACCTTGAGAGTTCGGTTTTTGAATCAAAGTCCGATAGCTTGAGTCATGCCTTTGCTGAAGTGATGGCAGTGGCAAGATTGAATCTTATCGAACAATGTGAATCCGAAGAAGCCCAGCTGATCAGTCTTTCTTTCAGGGAAGAACGGGGATGGGGCTTTAGTTGGCAACATCTGCAATCACCGCAAGTGATGACCGTTTCGCACGGACACTTTCTGGAAGCATTTTTGCAGAACGCAGCTGATTTCGGATTGCTGAAAGTGGAGTTGCTCTGGAATCGGGTTGCCGAGTGTGAAGCCGATTTTTCGCATGAGGGATTCAAATTGCTAAAATCTTTGAGTGCACGAAACCTGACTGAGCTTTCCCAGAAGCTTGCACCTTTGAAAGAATTTCGTCTTTCCAGTGGCAGTTTTTTGCAGGAAATACACATCCAAAACCTCTCTGGCCAGTATAGTTTAAAGCTCTAAAAGCATATATTCGACTCGGGCTGACTCTTTGCATTTTATGTCGATTCTTGCCTGAAACCATGAGCATACTCCCCGGGAAACTTCGGGGGGAGTGTTCATGAAAGCATGGATTGGCATTTTGGTGATGTTATCAGCGACTTTGTCTCGCGCAGAGATGGGTTTGTCTCCTGTGCAAACGCCGCAGTTTTGTATGCAAAACTTTAACGCCTACGGTCCCATTTATGCTCCGGATACTTATGAGCGCATGGAGTGGATTGGTTCTCTGTTGCAGGCAGCACCTCGTTGCGGTGTGATTCAGCTTCAGGAAGTTTGGAACAGCTCCAATATCGACCAAATTGAAAATGCTCTAAAGTACAACTATCAAATCAGTTCTCCTAATCGTAATAATAAAATTGGAGTGATGTCCTTGTTTGATGGCGACATCAAGGGCGCATGGACTTATCAGTTCAGAATCAACAATCTGGGTGGATTTCTGGATGAGATCCGCGAAACCTTTGGTGTGACCAAGGCTTTTCACATTGTTCAGACCCGACTTCCGGGAATTGGCGAGGACTTTTACTTCGTAAACACTCACTTGCATCCCACCAGTACGGAAATTCGCATCACCCAAATCCTGGATATCTTGAAGTGGCGCCTGCAAAATCCTTCTTTGAAAATGTTGATGTCTGGGGATTTCAACGCCAACGAAAAGTCTTTTGAACGTGACTTTATGATGGTAGTGATGGGACTTCATGATTCTTTCGCAGACGCTTTGGGGGGCAGCTATCCTCCGGGTTATTGCTCGTACTGTGAAACCAATCCTCACAGCTGGATGCCAGGTAATCACATGCTGGATTATATTTTCGTCTCCAATGCCGGCGGGGCAAACTCCAAAATTCAGGCGGTGGCGGGGGAGCTTAATATGCGAGGCCCTTTGCGTGATCCATTGTCAGATCACTATGGTGTGCGCGTGAGCTTTAAGCTGGTGCAAGATGGTGTGGATTCCTTGACGGGTTCTCAGTGGATTCAGCGCCGTGATAAGGTTCTGGCCGTGCTATCCCAGGCTCAGCAGATTCTGGTCTCTTATGATGATGGTGATTTGGATCCCTATATTGCTGAAATCCAAGGCCTAAGTGAGCAGATTCAGAGCCAACAGGGCCCTTACTATCAATATTTTGGACAGTTCCGATAGATATTACAGACGGGGGCCCAATCGCCCTGTTTCATGATAAGTTCCAGTCGATCTACTTAAGGAGATATCCATGAATAAAGCTCTTTCTATGCTTGCGGTATTGGCAGTTTCTGCGTTCACTTTCTCTGCAAATGCAGATGTTAAAAAGCCTACTTTGGTTTGTAACTTCACTGAACCATTTATCCAAATCGTCGTTTTGGCTAAAACTCAAACTATCGGTACAGTGGGTGACCATGTAGCTTTGCGTTCTCCAGGTGAAGACACTGTTATGGGTGCTATCGAAAGCACGTCTGTTAAAGGCGGTGTGAACACTTGGAAGTTGTCTGGTGAAGGTCTTGATCAATACGTGCTTGATATCGTTTTCGGCAAAAAAGGCAACGACGGTATGTCTGACAAAGAGTATGAATTCGAAGGCATCCTAAGAACACCAGACGACCAATTCGTCCTTTACGGCGGCTGTGACCTGGTTAAATAGTTAAATTAAGGCTGGAGAGATCCAGCCTTTTTTTATGCGTTCTGATGCGGCAGTTTTGCCGCACTTTGCGGCTCCAAAGTTGGATTTTCATCTCTTCCAGCTGTTACATTTCTTCTGAAGTTAAACCGAACCTTCAGGAGTATCCATGAAATATCTTATTCTTCTTTTTAGTCTTTTGGCGTCCGCGGTCGTTTCTGCTCAACCCATTGATGATGATGTAAAAATCCTGGCGGTGACATGCCATGAGTTGCGTACCGAAAACTATATGTATGCAAGCGTTGGAAGAGCTCAGGTTCAGGGGGCGTCTGGGAATCGATTTGCTTTGGAGTTGTGGGTGGACCGCTTTGCCGAAGGCGCCGATATCTATGCGGATAAGCTATGCAAAGACCTAAAGCAGGCTCTGAAAGAAAACACACTGGTCGAAGTTCGATATGATCTGTGGTTGGATTCCAACGACACTCTTCAAAAATATATTGTGGCTGAGTAAAACCCGGTGAAAATTTACATCTGCGGCACTTCTGCCGCAGATTGCGGCAAAATAAGTGGAAAATGAGTCAATTACCTATTAAAAGCATCCCCATGTTAATCAATCATCTACAGTCGGTTTTTGCAGAACGCAGTCGCAAGAACCCTTCTTATTCACTCCGAGCTTTTTCCAAGTCATTGGACATGGACTCTTCGACATTGTCAGCACTTCTAAGCGGCAAGCGTCCGATGACCACGAAAACAGCGATGAAGATCATCGATCGTCTGGAGATCAATGAGCCTTTGCAGGTACAAAAGCTATTGATGGGAGTCCTGGGGGCAGAGGACGCCCCTCAGTCCTATTCAGATATTGATTTGGATTCTGCGGAAATGATCAGCTCGTGGGAGCATTTTGCGATTCTGGCAGTCCTGGAATTGCCAAAGGCAAAAACAGACACAACCTCCATCGCCAAGCGCTTGAACATTCCTATGGGAGTCGCGTTGGAATGCCTGGTTCGCTTGCAAAAGCTGGGGTTGGTCGCAAAAGACACAACTCAGTGGAAGCTGACCGGCAATAACATGTCCACACCCAAGAATATCCCGAGCTCGAAGATCCGCGAGGGTCATCGTCAGTTTATTCATAGAGCGATCGAGTCCTTGGAAAGTCACTCGGTCGATCAGCGTGATATTACAGGTATCACCATGGCGATTAATAAAAAGAAGATTGTTGAAGCCAAAAGTCTGATCGAGGACTTCAGGCGCCGATTGTCTGCGTTTCTAGAGACGGGGCCTCGCGATTCTGTGTATAGATTGAACGTTCAATTGTTTCCTTTAACTCAGGAGAACCAGAAATGATGAAGCGAACCACATCGCTGCTCATAATGGCGATCCTTCTTTTCTCTGTTGTTTCTGCAGATCTGGCAGTGGCAAAAACTCCCGTTGGGAATTTGCGTGCTCGTCCGATTACGTGGGCCATGAGAGATGGATGGGATCACGGCAATGCAGGGGATTCCTTTGCTGCCGAATTTATCATGACAGCCAAGGATTTGGTTCAACATCTGAAAACCCTGCCAAGCACGGAACTCAAGGGCTTCAAAATCGAAACCTTGATCGGTGCGATTGAAACCACTACGGTGCGCAGTGAGCCGGTGCTTTACTACGAAGACGGCCGCGAAGTAGAGGGTATTAATAAGCCAGAGCAAAAGTTAATCCTGATCAATCGTCGCATGTGGCGTGAAAATCGCGTCGAAACCGAGACGTTGCATCGCTATACATTCGTTTTGCACGAATACCTGTGGATTATGGGTATTGATGATACTCAGTACAAGGTTTCAGCACCCATTGTCGCTTTGTTGCCAGTGAAAAACTATGACCCATCGAAATGGTGGAATCCGTTGAATCCGGTCAACTATTTGACGTTGAACCTGATCTACAACAGTGGTGGTTGCTCCCTTGAAGGTGCTTCTTTTAATTTGGCGAAGACCGAAGAAATGGTCATGGTCGAAACCAAAGGTGACTGCGGTGACGACTATAGAAAAGTGGTCATTGCCAAGAGCTCGTTAACGGCCCCTCCGTCATCCAATGCGCGTGGTACTTTCCATCGTTATCAAGTCGCGGTGTTGGATCGTGATGGCAGCAATTTGGGTCAGCTGACTTATGAGCCCGAGTGGGGTCGTTGCCTGGGGCCGCAAACAGGGGCGTGTGCATCGTCTGGTAAAATGCTGGTCGGTGGTGTTGAAATTATTTTTTGGTTAAGACCGTAAGGATACTTGTATGAAATTGAATTTATTTGTTCTTTTGACGGCATTGATGATGACTCCCAAAGTATTTGCTTATTCTGCTTGTGTAGGCGAAACCTATCAGGGAAAAATCGTGATTGTGGAAATCATCACGGATGGCCCTTTGGCAAAAGCGCAAAGTGGCGTTGTCACAGTCGCTGAGGCGGGTGTAGGCAAATACACTTACCAACTGAAACAAGATGAAATCGCCCAGTACTTTGAAGGTGGCGACACAAATACCGCGATGGTGGGTTTAGCCGCTTATCAAGCCGGCAATAATCCGGTGTGGATCATGTATCGTGGAATCAACTATCACGGTGACCTGGTTGCAGTTCTTCGTGATCCCGCCCGCGTAAAGCAACCCGGCAATGAAATGCGTGTATGGCGCGGCCCAGGCTACCCAGCCGATCAACAAAGCCAATTTACCGACGTAGTCTGCAACTTCTCTTTGGAGCAATAACCCAAAAGGTACGAACCCACCGTCAGCATATATTGAAATCTTCCAAGCCCTGCACAACCAGCAGGGCTTTTTTTGTAGTGGAGAAAGTGTGTCCGTACCTTTTACGTACCTTTTAGTCCAAATGTTTTGGAGTGAAGGCCTCTGGAAAGATTTCGCCAAACTTGAAAGTCTTCATTTTACCAGAAAGATTCGCTGTGTAGATAACAGTCTCTTCGCTACCGAACTCCGCGATCACCTGGCGACAGAATCCACACGGTGGCCATGGTTTGTCAGCATCACTGATCACCATCACTTCTTTGACAGACTTTGAAGAGCCCTCGCTGACAGCTTTCCATAAAGCCACGCGCTCAGCGCAGACCGTTCCGCCGTAAGAGGCGTTTTCGACATTGCAGCCGTTAAAAATTTGACCATCCGCCATCAAAACAGCAGCACCGATATGGGCGCCAGAGTAAGGGGCATGGGCACGTTTTTGTGCAACACAAGCGGCATCGTATAGTTTCTTTTGCATGTCGTTCATAGGTGACTCCTGAAAGTGCGCTTAAAGCGGACTACAAGTCTCTAATATTTTGCTCAATTCAATCAAGGGTAATCCTTGGATGGCCGTAAAATCCTGGGATTCGATTTTGGAAAACAGCATAATTCCGTGCTTTTCGATCTTATAGCTTCCGGCGCAGTCCGTCGGCATGTCCAAATCGACATAGCGTTCAATTTGTTCGCGGCTCATGGACTTCATGTGCATGCGGGTGATGTCGGTGTAGGGGATCGCTTTTTCGCCGTCGAAAACACAGATGGCCGTGACCAGTTCATGGGTTTTGCCCTGCATGCTTAATAATTGCTCAATGGCCTTTTCGCGAGTGTGCGCTTTGCCAATAATCCGGCCCTCAAAAGAGACCAGCTGATCCCCGCCGATGACGACTTTTCCTTCACCTTTAAGGCTGGCCGCTTTAAGGCGCGCTAGATGCTCCGCCAAGGCGCGGGGAGCCAATGACGGGTCTTTCTCTTTATCTTCATCAATGAGGGGAGGTTGTGCAGTAAAAGGCACAGCCAAACGAGAGAGAAGTTCTTGTCTGTACTTGGAAGTTGAAGCCAGGATCAGTTGCTTTTTCATGTTATCGGTTATATTTCATTTTGGCTGTAAAAACTATAAAAACGGAGTCTTTACAGGGATTTTGCGGTAGAAGGCTGAGCTATGACGAACAAACATCTTCCAGACGTCGCTAAGGAAACTCATACAGAAAAATTCGCTCCCATTGACTGGGTGGGTATGGGTTCCATCGAACTTCCGATTTTGCTGAAACAAGCAGACGGTGTGTACCGTATTCCTGCGCGCGCCGACGCAAAAGTCAGCCTTGATAAAAAACCTTCTCGTGGCATTCACATGTCGCGCTTGTATTTGATCACTCAAGAGACATTGTCCAAAAACGAAATGTCCCTGGGGTTGCTAGGACAGGCGACGGACGAGTTTTTAAAAACTCACGAAGAACTTTCCACTCAAGCTTTGGTGCAAGTTCAGTTTGAAGCACCGTTGGTGCGCAAGGCTTTGAAGAGCGCAAACCAAGCATGGCGCTCGTATCCGGTGGTGCTTTCTGCTTTCAACGAGAATGGTGTTAAGAAGTACTTCGTGGAAGCGGTGATCACTTATTCTTCCACGTGCCCGGCTTCTGCGGCACTTTCCCGTCAGTTGATTCAGGATAACTTCAAACAACAATTCGGTTCAGACTCTTTGGATTTTGACGTGGTTCACCAGTGGTTGGGAACAACTCAAGGAATCGTGGCAACTCCACACGCACAACGCAGTTTCGCTCGCGTGAAAGTGGAAGTCGGTCCGAACTATGACTATGCAAAAATCATCGATGTGATCGAGGACGCTTTGCAGACGGCAGTTCAAGGTGCTGTGAAGCGTGAAGACGAGCAGGAGTTCGCACTTCGCAACGGCCAGAACTTGATGTTCTGTGAGGACGCAGCACGCCGTGGCAAAGAGGCCTTGGATAAACAGAGCGATATTCTGGATTACGTGGTTGAGTTCAGCCATGTGGAGAGTTTGCATCCGCATAATGCAGTTTCCCATATCTCGGCCGGGAAAAATTTACGTACTTTTTGAAATCTAAGTGATAATGATTGTCAGAACTATGGACTTTAACCCGCCGGGCGTCCTATATATCTTTGTTCGAGGAGCCACGAATGGGTAGAGATTCAGTACCAGTTTTACCAAGACAACATGATGAAGACATCGTGATCCATCACGATCCATTTGATGAGGCTGAACTTAAAAAGATCATTCGTGCGTTGAACCTTAAAGTCACCAGCCAACGTATGGCGATCCTTAAAACTCTTCACGAAGGCCGTCGCCACGTAACAGCTCAAGAGCTTTACGAAAAATTGGCGAAAGACCATCCTGAAATCGGTTTCGCCACTGTTTACCGCTTCCTTCGTACATTGACTGAAGGCGCTTTCGTCACTGAAGTGCGCATGGGCGGTTTGCCAGCTCGTTATGAACTAACTCCTAAAGGTCACCATGACCATCTGACTTGCGTGAAGTGCGGTAAGATCTGCGAATTCGAAAATCGCGCGATCGAACAACTTCAGGAAAAAGTCGCGAACCAATTCGGCTTCGCACTGACTCATCATATTCTGGAACTATACGGCGTCTGCCCAGACTGCCAAGCCAAAGCGGGCCGCTGAAAAGCACCCATCTGACTGCGTTGTCGGGTATGCACTTGCTCTTCGGCGTACATTGAGTACGCCTGCGTGGCAGCGCATTCCCTCCGCCTTGCATATGGGCACTTTTGAGCGGCCCTTATTTTTTGGTTCTTTCAAAAGGTGCCTGCCGGTTTTTTGGGATGCGGTGCGGAACCGATGTCGGTTCTGCAATGCGTTTTTATTAACAGTTGAGTTGGGATTGGGTTTTGCAGAGACTGCCTGTGTCTGTTTGCAAAGGATCCCGTTTTGTCAGTTGAAAGTCTTTACCAACATTTTTTTAAACCTGAAGTGCGCAAACAAGGCCAAGAAGAATTTGCTGCCGGATTGGCGGTACTTTCTGTTGCCGGGGATGCGCGAATTGAAGGTTATGTAAAGGCATCCAAGCCGGTAAAGGTTTTGTTTGTCGCAGAAAGCATTGCGAGCAACACCTTCACGGTGGATTGCATGTGCTCTTCGGCGGCGAAGGGGACTTTCTGTAAGCACATCTGGGCGATTCTATTGCAAACTGAGAAAAAGCATTCGGACTTTTTAGATTCAAAAACGAATCTGGAAAAGGGATCCTTGTTTGAGGTGGTTGAGTCACCATTCAAGGCCAAACAAGCAGAGTTCAAAAAAATCCAATATCAAAAGCAAAAAGAGCGCGCGAAAATCCAGCGCCAGGAAATCAAAAAAAAAGCTAAAGGAATTTCCAGCAAAATAGCTTCGGGAACGACGTTCTCCCAGGATGTGAATGCAGCTTTTGAGTTTTTCTCCTTGAATGGTTTTCCCATGGAGAATGCCTTGGATGAAGAGGCGTTGAAGAACGCCAAAAAGGTTCTCGCTCGGGTATTTCACCCGGACAAAGGCGGAACGCATGATGAATCGGTGATTTTGAATCAGCACTATCAAATCCTGATGGACTATTTAAACTAAGAGGCTCGAGGTTTTTTCTGATGTCACATTGACCCCAATTTGTCTGGCATGCGGGTTGCTATAGCGGTTCTCACAATTCTAAAAGTGGAGAACTTATGAAAATTAATAATATGTTTCTGGCTGCGGCTATCGTTTTGGCTTCAACTCAATCATTTGCAGCAAGTGTTTGCACCCTAAGCCGTAATTACCACAGCTGTGATGGCAAACAAGTAGCGGCCGATCCGATTAAATCACTGAACACAACAGGGATCCTTCAAGACCTCGCGAACCGTGGGTATAAAATCGTATCCGTAAACACTCTGAGCGCTACAGACGTTTACTACACCTTGGTAAAAGAATAGTTTAGATGGTCGGAGTATCTGTCCCCACCCCATAGGGTGGGGCGGTGTCGTGCTTTTAAATTGACGAAAGCCACTTGAGTAGCCCATTGTGTCGGCATAACAACGCTCGAGGAGAGTTTATGAAGTCAGTTACTGAATTTCCATATTTCACATTGAACACAGGTCTTGCTGCTAAAAAAGAATTGGCAGATAAAGCTCCTGAAGAAATCCAAGCTGCGCTTGGCGAAAAATTCAAATTCGAAGGTGAAAAACTGACTCACTTCATGCATGCCCTTGAAGTTGCAGCGACAAACTCTGGCGCAAATCTTCGCCGCGTCCTAGTAGTCACTTTCGCTGAAGGCGAAAAAGTACCTGCTAAAGCAATTCAAGCAGAAGCTTTCCACTATGTTCCTGACTTTGTTCCAACTGCTAAGCCAGCAGCTGAAGCTCCAACTGGTAAAGGTGGCCCTCGTAAGGGCGGCGGTAAAGGTGGCGATAAAAAAGGCGGTTCTCCATGGGGTATGTCTCCTGAAGAATTGGCTGCTAAAAAAGGAAAAGGCGCTGCTGCTAAAGCTTAAGTCTTTGTACTTTAAAAGTTACCGAAAAGGGGACGCTCGAAGCGGCCCCTTTTTTTGTGAGTAGGATACGAATGTTGCCCAAAGACACTCTTGATGCGCCAAGGCGTTGGGCCAGAAAGTTGTGCGGTTTGTTTAACAGGCGTACAATTTCAAGCTATGTCACAAGCTGAAGATGGAATCGTAGTAAAAGGCGCCAATGAACACAATCTGAAGAATGTCAGTGTGACCATTCCTCGGAACAAAATCACCGTGTTCACGGGGCTCAGTGGCTCCGGAAAATCCTCTTTGGCTTTTGATACGGTCTATGCCGAAGGTCAACGTCGTTACGTTGAAAGTCTTTCCGCCTATGCTCGTAACTTTTTGGAGCAACTTAAAAAGCCCGAAGTCGATTCCATCACCGGCCTGTCGCCAGCAATCGCCATAGATCAAAAATCAGTCAGTAATAATCCGCGTTCGACGGTGGGCACAGTCACTGAAATTTATGATTTCCTGCGCTTGCTTTATGCCAAAGTGGGCGTGCCCGAATGTCCAACACATCATATTCCGGTCAGCTCGCAAACTCCGCAGCAGATTATTGATGAGGTCGCAAAGAAAGGTCAGGGAGCAAAGTTTTATGTCTTGGCCCCCATGGCATCTGGAAAAAAAGGGGAGTTTTTAGCTGAGTTCCAACGCTGGGCTAAAAAAGGTTTCGTTAAAGCCAAAGTCGACGGAAAAATGATCGACCTTGATAAGGCCACCAAGCTTGCGAAAACCAAAACCCATGACATCGACCTGGTCGTGGATCAATTGATTTTGAAAGACTCCCTGAAGCTTCGCCTCAGCGAAAGTATTAATACCGCACTTTCCATGGCAAATGGCCGTGTGATTATTGAAACGTTGGATGGCAACCGAACGAATTATTCCCTGCATTCTGCGTGTCCAATTTGTGGTTATAGCTTTCCGGAAATAGAACCACGCATGTTCAGCTTCAACAATCCACGCGGCGCCTGTCAGACCTGCAACGGCCTGGGGACTTTGGATTTGGTGGAAGAGGAATCCTTTTCTGATGGTGAAGTGGGCGGAAAAAAACTTGATAAAGTGGTTTACAAATACAAAGGCAAGAAAACTTCTGACGAGGACGATGAAGAAGGCGAGGACATGGTTCTGCATGACTGCCCCGATTGTCATGGCTCCCGCTTAAGACCCGAAGCCTTGAATATCAAGGTCGCCGAAAAAACAATTTCTGAGATGGCAACCATGAGCGCTGCTGATCTGCGTGAATTTGTTGGCGATATCAAGTGGACTAAAAAGAACGAAATCGTGGCGGAAAAGATCACCAAACAAATTTCGGATCGTTTGGATTACCTGATTCGTGTGGGAACAAGTTATCTGTCGATGAATCGCTCTTCGCGCACATTGTCGGGTGGGGAAGCACAGCGTATTCGTTTAGCCAGTCAGTTGGGATCCTCCTTGATTGGTGTATTGTATGTGATGGATGAGCCCAGTATCGGTTTGCATCCGCGCGATCATCATCGTCTGTTGGATATCATCGGTGAGCTCAAGGAGCGTGGAAACACGATCCTTTTGGTGGAGCATGATGAAGACACTATTCGCTATGCGGATTTTGTGGTGGATCTGGGACCTCGTGCAGGTCGCCTGGGTGGCGAAAAAATGGCGCAAGGCACTCCGGAGGAGCTGGAAAACAATCCCAACTCTCTGACCGGTAAATACCTCAAAGGCGAAGTGCGCATTCCTGTGCCAAAAAAACGTCGCACAGGCAATGGCCAGTTTCTTGAACTCAAAGGTGCGACGGGAAACAATCTGCAAAACGTGGATTTGAAAATTCCACTGGGAACTTTGACTGCGGTGACCGGGGTTTCTGGTTCCGGCAAATCGACGTTGATCATCGATACTCTTTACAAGATTTTGGCGCAGAAGTTTTATAAAGCTCTGGCGGAACCGGCACCGTTTAAGAAAATCGAAGGCCTGGATAAAATTGATAAAGTCATTGATATCAATCAGCGCCCTATCGGGCGTACGCCGCGCTCCACGCCAGCGACCTACGTGGCTTTGTTTCCGATGATTCGTGATCTGTTCGCCAATCTTCCGGATTCAAAATTGCGCGGTTATGAACCCGGAAGATTCAGTTTCAACGTTAAGGGCGGCCGCTGCGAAACTTGCATGGGGCACGGGCAGATTCGCGTGGAGATGCACTTTTTAAGTGACGTGTTTGTGACCTGCGATACCTGTTTGGGAAAACGCTACAACCGCGAGACTTTGAACATTAAGTACAAGGAAAAGTCCATCGCCGATGTGCTGGATATGAGTGTGGGTGATGCGCTGGAGTTTTTCAAAAACCACAGCCACATCCATCGCAAGCTGGAAACTCTTCACAGAGTCGGTCTGGATTACATGACCCTGGGGCAAAGCTCGACAACTTTGTCGGGCGGTGAGGCACAACGGGTGAAGCTGTCCAAAGAGCTGTCACGCCGCGGAACCGGAAAAACTCTGTACATTTTGGATGAGCCAACGACGGGTTTGCATTTTGATGACGTTAGAAAGCTTGTCGAACTGCTGCAGGAATTGGCAGATCAGGGTAATACTGTCCTGGTTATCGAACACGCGATGGAAGTGGTAAAAACCGCCGATCACGTGATTGATTTGGGACCTGATGGTGGCAAGTACGGTGGGCGCATTGTCGCGGCCGGAACTCCTGAAGAAGTCGCTAAAATTAAAGACAGCGAGACCGGAAAGTTCTTGAAAAAGATCCTTAAATAGAATTACGTGGTGGAATGCTTAAATATTTCACTGGTTCAATTATAATTACGATTATTGGTTTAATTGCGTCTTTCTTCGTCGGTCAATATTACGGCGGAACGGTGGCTGCGGGCTTGCAGGCTTTGTTCATCGCTTCAGTGTTGGCGGTCCTTGAAATTTCACTTTCATTTGATAATGCCATCGTGAATGCGACGGTTCTTAAAGACATGACCCCGGTTTGGCGTCATCGCTTTTTGACCTGGGGTATGTTGATCGCGGTCTTCGGGATGCGGTTGGTATTCCCTTTGGCCATCGTCGGAGTCATGGCTCATATCAACCCTTGGGATGCCCTGGTTATGGCGGCGACACGTCCGGATGAATATGCGGCGTTGATGCTAGCGGCCCATTTGGAAGTCGCGGCCTTCGGTGGCGCTTTCTTGCTGATGGTGGCGTTAAGATTCTTCTTTGATGCAGAAAAAATCGAACACTGGGTGTCGTCAGTCGAAAAACCCATGTCGTTTTTGGGACGTATTGAAGCCATTGAAATCGGTGCCGCGTTAATCATCCTGATCACGATCTCTCATTTTATGCCGCAGCAAAACGAAGCTCACGCCTTCCTGAAAGCTGGTTTGGCAGGGTTGATCGTTTTCGTCGCTGTCGATGGTATCGGTGCCTTCATGGAGGCCTCTGAAGAAACTATGCACAATGTGCACAAAGCCAGTGCTGCAAGCTTTCTGTATCTGGAAGTACTGGATGCATCCTTCAGTTTTGATGGTGTCGTGGGTGCGTTCGCGATCACGCACAACCTTTTCATCATTATGATTGGTCTTTCCATCGGCGCATTCTTTGTCAGAAGTTTGACGATCATGTTCGTGGAAAAAGAAGCCCTGGCAAAATTCGCATACCTTGAGCATGGCGCTTTTTACGCGATCTTTGTGCTTTCGATGGTGATGCTAACTGCGCCGTTCCTGCACATTCCTGAGTGGGTGACGGGTCTTTCTGGCGCGATTATTCTTGGGATTGCTTTCCTGTGGTCTTTGAAGAAGGGTCCGCAAGAATCTGCATAGCCGAAGCTGCCATGATAATCAGAGCGCCGAAAGCCTGAAACCAGGAAAGGCGCTCTTGCAGCAGTAAAAATCCAAACAGTGCCGCAAACGGGGATTCCAGCAGGAAAATCATACTCGCTGTAGAGTCCGATAAAACCTTTTGCGCCCTGATCTGAATCGAAAAAGCAATGATACTGGATCCCAAACCCAGCATTGCAACTCCGGCCCAAGCCTCCCACGGAGCTGTCATGTTGACTGATTTTTGCGTCAGTAACAGTGGACTTAGCAGAAGTAAAACCCAGATCGACTGAAAGTTGTTAAAGCGAAAGGCATTGTCCACTTTGTGGGTGATTCTGCCGATGTAAATAATATGTCCCGCTGCCAGTACGGAGCAGGCCAGTGTCCAAAGGTCTCCGGTGTTAACGTCCGTGACATTCGCATCCATCAACACGAAGGTTCCCGCTAAGGCAACAAAAGCCAAAGCATAATTCAGCAGGCTGCTGCGGGTTTTGAAAATCAGTGTGTTGAGCAAAGGCACCAGAATCACATAAAGACTGGTGATGAATCCGCTTTTGGTGGCCGTGGTGTATTGCAGTCCGATCGTTTGCAGGATCAGCATGCCGCCCAAAAAGAATCCTGCCGGGAAAGCCTTTTTAAAGTCTGACCTCATGGAGGGTAGGCCTGCAGGTCTGAAATACAGGTAGATCAACTCCCCGAATACAGAGGCGATCAAAAAACGATAGACCATCGCTTCAACCGGTGAGAACGCGCGAAGGGCAAATACGGTCGCGACAAAGCCAAAGCCCCAAAGAGCTCCGGCCAGAATCAATTCAAGGGCTGCGCGATTTTTCGTCAGCACAACCTAGTCGAAGGCTTCCGACCAGATCTTGTTTTTTTCAATGCCATCAACTTCGATCAGCTGATGTTTCACTTCTTTGATCATGCCGCCATTGCCGCACATGTAGAATGTCGTCGGGATGTTTTTGTAATCAAATTCTGCAATGAAGTTTTGGATGTAACCCTTTTTTCCAGTCCATGATTCCTGAGGGCGACTTAGAACAAACTCATATTTGAAATCAGGAAGTTCTTTGGCAAGGGCCTCCAGCTCAGGCTGGTAGTACATGTCCTTTTCACTGCGAACACCAAAAAGCATGCGATAACGTAAATTTGGATACTGCTCTTTTTTGGAAAGCAGATAGCAAATGTGCTGAGATAGCCCGGTGCCTGTATTCAGGAAAACAATTTGTTCTGTCGGTGGCTCTTGGAAGAAGACTTTGCCGAAGGGGCCGGTGAAATTCACGGTTTCGCCGCCTTTAAGATTCCAAACAAACGTCGAGGCGATTCCGTTTTCCACGAATTTGAAAAGGAGACGGAAGCCGTTGGGCGTTCTGTCATCACTTGCAATAGAGTAAGCACGCAAAACAGGTTTTGCTTCGCCTTGTGGAACATTTAACATTACAAATTGACCAGCTTTGAATTTGAATTCAGCAGGAGTTTCAGTCTTTAGCACCAATTCTCGAACGGTCGGCGTGTGATCGATGATTTGTTCGACTTTCATGTGATAGACGGTGCGTGCTGAAGACATTTTTTCTCCTTCGGATAAGAGCCAGTCATAATCCGAAAATACCAGACAGTCCAACAATTTAGCTTGTTGATTACGAATCAATTAAATAAACTTATGGGCAGTGAGGGAGTCTTCGTGAATAGTGCACAGCATCTGATTTTATCTCTTATTGCGGTATTGAGTTTGTCTGCTCAAGCACAAGAAAATCTGGAAACGGCAGCTACTGCCGACGAAATTCCTGCTCCGCAGCAGTCCCTGATGAAGTCGGCGGCAAATAAGGAATACCCTAAACCTATGTTCTTTGATCAGCTCGACAATGGCGTTTTGTTACCGCCTGTTGAGCTGGAGTACGATTTATCGATCCAAAACGGCAAAACCTTGAAGTTGGGGCCGGTTTTCATCAATCAAAGCACATTTAATTTCCAAATAAAGCCGTTGGGGCAGGCCCACCCTCAGCTGGCGAAAGTTTTGTCTCCGGAGCAAAGAAATTCAGAAGCCCTGATCATTGATTGGCCTGTGGAGCTTTTGGGATCTGCAAATCTGGAAATGATCTCCAGAACAGGAAACGTCCTTTGGCAGTACGAAATCACAGAGGTTGAACAGAAAAAATGGAGTGCGCAGACCCAGGTTTGGCGTGCGAGTTTGATGGCACAAAAAGTTCCCGCAGCAGAGCTGACCAACGCAGGATTTTTTGGCAGCGCCTTTGCGATTCCGAACTTCAAAGCCGCGGGCAGTCCTTTTGGAAAGCTAAATGAAATCTTTCGTTTCTGTTTGTCCCACCAGGTGGGGCGTGGTTACACACGTCTTTGTTCTCAGTGGTACGGGAATCAAAAACTTGAAGACGGAAAGATAGTTTTGGGTAAAGCACGTGTCGACGTAACAACTCCACGGGTTTTGTTAAACAACCAGGAATCCCTGATGCGTCAGTCTGTGCCGGCGCAGTCGGAAGGACCGACGGCTTTCTTTGCGGAGTTGGCGACGGGCGAAAGTTATGAGTTCTTGGTTGAACCCAACAAATTGCAGCTGATGGATATTGCCGATACAGCACGTCCGGGCACGTTGCGTATCGTGGGCTATGAGACCCGTCCCATCGGGCGTTCGGTGCTGTTGAATCCGGATCAGTATCTTAAAATCACCAAGATGTTTGGTTTCGAGTCGACAATCGGGGACGATCGTAAGTATTGGGCCGCGGCTTTGCAAAAAGACGACGCCAAAGTTTATCTTCCGGGCAAAGGCGGCGGTGTTTTCAAGCAGCGCTTTGAATTGTCTGTCATTCCACGTCGTCAGGCTCGTCTTTATTTGCACGAACGTACTCCGACAGGAACGTACAACGACAACATCAAGATCTTTGGTCGTAAACTTAAGGACGTGGCTTTGAATACGGATCAAAACTCTGTTTCGGTCGAGAAAAATGCACCGGATGAATTCACCTGGAGATTCAAAGCCACAGAGCGTGGTGAAATCAACCGCTCTTACATGAATTTGAATTTCGAAGGTGAGCAATACCGGTCGTATTTTGAAATTTACAAAGGCTTTCCACGAGAGCTTTCAGCACGTCTGTCTGTAGCGAAGTCCTCAGCGGATTTTGTTTTCATGGGTGAGGTGGCTTACAATCAGTGGTTCGAGGATCTGTTCACTTGGACGAACTACTGGATTTCCCGTCAACGCTGGGGGATCAGTGCCAAGTATTTCCGCTCTATGAATGAAATCAAAGTCAGCACTGCCGGTCGTACAGCCCCGTTGGATGTGTTAACAGTGGATCTGAAGTACCGATTTGTTCCCGGTCTTTGGAATCGTGATGAAACAGTCGGTATGATGGCCTCTTATCAGAACGTGAACTTCGGTGATCTTGCGGCTCCCATGGTGGGTGGCGGTATTTTCTGGGCGCGTTCCATGCCGAAACTTTTTGATGATTTATTCAATCTGGTTCCGTTGTTCCGTTATCCAAAATGGGTGGATGTTGAGTTCATTTACTATGCGCAAAGTATGAAGGAAAATGTGAAGTTGAATTCCTCCATGTCGCTAAACTTCCACGGTAAGGTGCTTTGGACGGATACTTTGTTCGGTGAGGCGGGTTTTGGTATCAAACGATATGCCTTTGTTGATTCTGAAAAAAATCAAAAAGCGGAGCTGAACACCTTCTACGGTACTGTGGGAATGGGCCTTAGTTTCTAAGCCGAGTGCCCCTCATTGTTCCCTGTCTAAGCTTTAAACAACTGTAAACGCTCTTAGCGCTGCTCGGGCTGGTCCCGAATTTGCTCCATGGGAGTCCATGGATAAATTCATAAAAATATGGATGGTGGCCGCTTTGTCAGCTGTGTGTTTTCAAACGGCGCATGGCGCGGATGCAAAGTTAATCAACGACTCCCTGGTGAAGGATCTTTCCTGCCGGAACCTGTCTGTGGATTCCATATATTCCGCAGTCTATCCTCGCACGGCATTTCATACTTATTATCATTTGCCGGTTCAAAACTGGTATTTCAAATCTGGTGGCCCGGCGTTGGGCGTTTGCTGGGGACTGGCCAGTGCCCAAAGAAAAATGTTCTATCTTGCGCGTTTCGACGAGAAAGAAGAGCTATCCAAGGATGAGCTGATGCGCAGAACCCTCAATATGGTTCGTGGTCATGACCTGAGCCCGCAACAAGTGGGTGAGGGTAACGTGCGTATGGTGAAATCACCATTGAATCGTTATGAAGTCTTAAAGTATGCCGATGATTCGTTATTGTCTTCGTGGATGGGCGAGAAGCAATATCCGACGGGTATCTTTCCTTTGATCAACAACGGATACAAAGAGGAAGTCCGTGGTAAATCTTATTGGAAGACGTTTAAGCTGGATGTGGAGCGGGCCCAGCAGGAGCGTTTCTTCAGGTTTTCGAACTTATCCATGGTGGTTGGTGACGAGGATGATCGTGGGACAGTGGAGAATATGCTGACTTTCAGTGTGTTGAAAAAGAATCTTGAGACCCATCGCCTGACCCTTTTGAATTTGCGTTTTGGGCGAATGGATCAGCACGTTGTTGTTGCCAAGGATTTCAAGGTCGTTGATAACAAGGTTGCCATCTTCGTTTATGATTCGAATCAGCCACTGACTGAAAATGTCATCTGGTACGACATGGAAAAGAAATCCTTTCACTCTCCGGGAATATACCAGGGAGTAAAAAGCGAAGGTGACCCCAAGCGTGCCATCGGTGTATACATAATGGATGAAGAAGAACGTGGGCCGATTGAGGCCGCGATGTTGCGACACTATCAAAAAGAGTGCACTAAGTAGGTTGGACCGGAGAGAGCATGGCGATTAAAATAGTAATAGCGTGTGCTCTTGTCCTGATGGCCCTCGCGATGTATACAGCTTAGAAATAGGCGAAGATTCCGGCGCTTCCTGTGAAGCCTGTATTCGCATAATATCCACCTGTGACGGTCTGGCGTTCATACATGTAACCCAATTCAATGCGAAAACATGCCGAGCTTGATGTCGGAAACCATTTTACCACCATGCCAGCAAAAGCATCTGCAATGTCAAATTTGGTTCCGTTACCGCGATCGGTGTTGCCAAATGCACCCCATGCCGTCAGACCATAAATAAAAGCTTCCCCGGTGATATTGGGGATTAAGTTATAGTCGCCAAAGGCGCCGACTTTCCAGGTGCTGGAAGTAACGTCATTGGCGTGATTCATAGTGAATTGCAGCAATGGGCCGAATTCATAGGTTGCCAGGTTCCATCCATAGCGCGCAGTCAAACTCATGGAGGATTCGCTTGTCGCATTCTCAGCATCAGACTTGGTGTTGGAAAATCCAAAATTCAATCCGATGGAGTTATCCCGTGTGGGCATACCATCGTCGTCACCAAACTGATCCTGGGAAATCAGGTCGTAAACGGCCCCTGGTGCAAGGGGGGCATTGCTTTCAATGATGGCTGTGTTGCCTTTGACTTTACGAACTTTGATTTTCTGTGCATACGCGGACCCCGCAGACAGAGATATCAGTGTGAAAATCAAAAAAAGCAGTCTCATCTTGGCTCCTTGTATTCGCGGTATCTTTATTTTTAGAGTGAACCATAAGGGAGTCAACGGGAACTTGTCTCACTCTGAGAATCTGCGTCTCAGGGAGGTTAAGTTTATCCAGACCAAGGCCGATGAGTTTTAAGGGAATGAAGGGAGTGGCATGTCTTCGAAATGGGGAAATATTCCGTCGTGGGCTTATGATTCCGCGAAATCGTTGATGCAAACTTTGAAAATTGTCGACCCGGAAACCTATGCGCACTGCTGCCGTGTCGGGGAGTTGTCACGCAAGCTGGCCCGGGATGCGGGTTTGAATGAATACGAACAAAAGCTCGCTGAGTTTGCCGGACTCTTTCATGACATCGGCAAAATGGGTGTTTCTCAAAGCATTATTGCCAAACCAGGAAAACTGGATCCCAAAGAGCAGGAGATCATGCGCTCACACCCGGTAATGAGCGAAGAAATCATTCAGCCTCTGGCCTCTCATAAGTTTTTTGAAACCATCCTGCCGGCGATTCGTGGTCACCACGAACGTGTCGATGGGACGGGATATCCTGATAAAATTGCCGGAGATAAAATCGATATCCTGGCGCGCGTGATTCTGGTGGTGGATACCTACGATGCGATGTCGCAGACCCGTGCTTACCGTAAAGGACTTCCTGACGAAGTGGTGTACGAGGAACTTGTGCGTTGTTCCGGCACGCAGTTTGACTCTCAG
The DNA here is from genome assembly GCF_047305935.1 of Bdellovibrio sp. HCB288. Classification (GTDB taxonomy): domain Bacteria; phylum Bdellovibrionota; class Bdellovibrionia; order Bdellovibrionales; family Bdellovibrionaceae; genus Bdellovibrio. The sequence continues at coordinate 20,803 of NZ_CP178619.1, read as the reverse complement.
TTGGTTAAGATATTCCTGCAGGCCCATCCGCATTGGGCGGATCAGGGGAATGATCAGGAAACCGAACATCTTATCATCCGCAAAATTGCATAAAAAAAGCCTCCTGAGTGGAGGCTTTTTTTATTTTCAATACAAGAAAGACTACTTTTGTTTGTTCGTGCTTTCAAAGATCTTGTCAGCAGATTTTGCGACAAAGCCCTGATAGAACTTACCGTTGTCCATTTTATAGCGCTTGGCGAATTCATAGTAGCAACCTGGAATGTTATGGGTGCCATCGTTGAATTTCACCGGAATTTCAGAAGCCATTGTGGAAGATTGTTCCAGGTAATCAGCCTGAGTGCCTTTTACCAAACCACCTGATTTATTCAAAACAACGCCTTTGCCTTGCAGATAATCATTCAGATAGTTGATGTCCTGAAACTTTTTAAGATTGTTGATATTCACAGTAAAGTGGTTGGGACGGAAGCCATAAGCCGCAACCCAGGATGCATATTCGGACTCTTTTGCTAGGTCCGAGTACAAAGCATAGGACATGTCCCAAGGACGGCCACACATGGAGAAGTCCTCGCTGTCGATCACATTTTGCGGAATGGAGTCAGCCAGCTTATTCAGTGTATCGCGGATAAACGGCGACACTTTTTCCAGTTCCAGTTCTGAAATGAAAATCTTAGGCATTTTTTCATCAGGATGTTCGTAGTGGCGAGCAAAAAGTTTTTTTTCCGTGAAGATGTACGGTTCGCCTTTTTGTTCGTAGCCGAATTTTTTGAATTGTTTGGCCAAAGATTCGATGCCAAGGCGTGGATGATTAAAGGTGCGAAGTGCAATGTGGTCATTCAAGACAGTTTCACCTTCAGCAACAAACATGTCGTGAATGCGTTTGGCTGCCGGATTTAATTTGCAGTAATCTGCCCACATATTTTCTAATAAAGTATCAAGGGTCATGTTGTCTCCCGTTTAGAAATAAAGGATACTTCTGTTGGCAATTCGGAGCAATGGAAGCACTTGGCTTTAAGCGTTAATGTCGGAGCGTAGATGAGTACAATTCCTGAGATCCAACAAATTGAATCCCGTATTCAGAGTTTAGGTAATTCTGTGCGTTCTGAGATCCTGGCCTACAGCCAGGATGGAGACAGTAAATTACCAATTTATAAAATTTCCTTCGGCTCCGCGGATCCTGAAGCTCCGGTGTTGGGAATCGTGGGCGGGGTCCACGGTCTTGAACGCATCGGTGCTCAGGTGACTGTTGCGATGATGAATTCGTTTTCGGAATTGGTGCGCTGGGACCGACAAATGCAAAGAACCCTGCTGGATGTTCGGGTGTTTTTCATTCCGACGGTGAATCCGATTGGGATTTTGCGTAAAACCAGATGCAATCCGCGGGGTGTGGATTTAATGCGAAATGCTCCCATCGACGCAGATAAGCCGGCGCGCTGGCTGGGCGGGCACCGCTATTCCAATAAGCTTCCGTGGTATCGAGGCAAAGAAGACGAGCCGATGGAAGTGGAGTCCCTGGCATTGATCGAGGGTGTGCAAAAGGAAATCGCGAACAGTCGTTTAGCGATCACCTTGGATTGTCATTCGGGATTTGGTTTGCAGGATCGTCTGTGGTTTCCCTATGCCAAAACTCAAAAACCATTTCCGGAGTTGGGATTGGTTCATTCCTTTAAAACTTTGTTGGACCAAACCTATCCGCATCACTTTTACAAAGTGGAGCCGCAGGCTGGAACTTACACCACTCACGGTGATTTGTGGGATTACCTGTATCAGCAGCACAACGGTGTTGCGCAGGGGAAGCAGTATCTGCCGCTGTGTTTGGAAATGGGTTCCTGGATGTGGGTGAAAAAGCATCCTTCTCAGTTATTCAGAGCGGATGGACCGTTCAATCCCTTGATTGGTCATCGCCATCAGCGGACTTTGCGTCGTCATAATACGCTGTTAGAGTTGATGATTCGCGCTGTGGCGAACCCTCAAGCGTGGGCGACGTTAAGTTCAGAACAGATTCAGCATCACGAAGCACAGGCGCAGGAGTTGTGGTATGCGGGCACCTAGAAAGTGGATTTTACTTCGCGGACTGGCTCGCGGTAAGGGGCACTGGGGGACCTTTCCCCAGGAGATGCAAAAGTTTTTTCCCGACGACCAAATCGAAATGATCGATCTGCCTGGAAACGGGGAGCGCAACCACGAGCAAAGTCCCCTGGCAATTAAAGAATACGTGCAGGATCTTCGCGCGAATTCCAAATTTGTCTCAGAGGGGGAGCCTTTTCACCTTTTGGCGATTTCTCTGGGAGCCATGATTGCCGCCCAGTGGTTGCACGAACATCCGGAAGAAATCATCAAAGCACACTTGATTTGCACCAGTTCTTCCGGCACGTCTCCTTTTTATCATCGCTATCAAATGCATAACTATTTTCCGACGTTGAAATTGTTTTTAGCCGGGTCGGATGCGGTGGCCTACGAGCAGGCCATCTTGGAAATGACGACGAACGATCCCGCGAGGCGGGCGGCGGAGTTTCCCGGCTTTGTCGAGTACTCAAGAAAGTACCCTGAAGCCCGTGGCAATGTTTTGCGTCAGTTGTTGGCGGCCTCCCGTTTCAAGATTCCCAAAAAGCTGCCAAAGGAAGTGAACCTGATGGGCAGTTATGGTGATCGCCTGGTTTCCCCGCAGTGCACTTTGCAGTTGGGAAGGTTGTGGGGAGTAGAACCCAAGATGCACGATTCTGCGGGGCATGATGTCCCCATAGATGACCCCCAATGGGTGCTGGAGCAGTTGCTCTAAATAAGGGTGCCTTAGTTCACAGAAAGATTTTCAGAAGGGTCCTCAGATCTAATGTATTTGATTTGAAGGTTTTGGGAAACAGGGTGTCGTTGACAGCTTTTCGCTCTTAATATTCTCTACTGGCTGGACTTAAATCCAGAGGAGAACGTGAGGGGAACAACCTATCTGCTGGCGCTGTTGATCAGTGTTTTTGCAGGCTCCAATTCCATAGCAGCTGAATCCAGCCTTAGAATTCCGAAGGCGGAGGGCGTCAGCAAGGTCAAGAATCCTGAGAAATCAGATGATTCAAGGCCGGCGTATGTCTACGGCCAAATCCGTATGGAAGGGATGCAGTACTTCACGGCCGTTCCGGATGCTCCGCAACTTTCAAACTCTCAGCTTTTATCCGCACGACTTTCTGTTCTTAAGGAAGCAAGTTGGATCGACAGTGCGTTCGATGTGACTGGCGGTACTTACTTTGCCCGCGGTCAGAATCATATGATTTTGCACGAAGCTTACGTGGCTTCCAAAGGTGATGAATTCAAGGTTTTTGCCGGTCGCAAAAAAAAGGACTGGAGTGATATCGATCACCGCTGGAACTTGGGATTGTGGCAGCCGTATTTGACTTTGGATGCACTTCGCCCAGAGGAAGAGGGTCTCACAGGTATCTTCTTTGATTATAATAAAAAGAACTATCAGGTTTTACTGATGGTCACTCCGATGTTTATTCCCAGCATGGGGCCGGATGTTCGCGAGGAAGGCGGCGGTTTGGTTGCCGACAATCGTTGGTATCGAGCACCATCACGCGATTACGATTTCAACTCCCGCATTAATCAGATTTCCTACAAATTGGATATTCCCGAGCAAGCTAAACTCGTTAATAACGGTGGCGCTTCCGTGATGACTCGAATCGGGGATAAATCAAAAGGGACTTGGATTGTCGCCAGTGCCGGGTACCTGCCCGTGAATGATCTGTTGTTGAAACGTCAGGCGTTTAAGCAGACATCGGCAGATAAAGTCGATGTGACGGTTTCTCCGGCGGTGACTTATCACAAGATCGCTTCCGTGGATGTCGGCTATTCTTTTAAAGCTGTTAAAACCACGATTTCTGCCTTGGCTGACGAACCTGAAGCGAAATTGCCGGAAGAAGAGTGGAGCATGCAAAGCTTGAAGCCACTGCAGGCTTATTCTGCAGCTGTGGATTTTGCCTTGAATGACATTATCACTCGCCCGATTGCCGTGCAGATTTCCTACTTGAAAGTGGTGGGCGGCAGCATTGTGGATATCACTTCTGTGGGTGAACCTGATGATTTTACACTTTATGATTCGCGTTTAAAATTCTCCAACAGCTTGATGTTGCAGTTGGAAGGTCAGATTGCAACCTGGTTCAGGCGTCCGTTGGTGACGCGAATCAAATACCGCTATGACTATGATCAACGGGGTTCTTTGTTGAACACAGAGTTTCAATACTTCCCCACGCAGAAATGGGCCGTGGTGCTGGGCGGAGACGTTCTGGGGGTTCAGGATGAAGGGCACATGCCTTCCAGTTTCCTGAATCAGTTCCGCGCCAACGACCGTTTCTATGGAGGCATGACATATGTTTTCTAAGAATTCTTTGATCGCCACATTGATGGCGGCTGTGGTTGTATTCACTGCAGGATGTGATTCTAAAATCGGTGAGGCGCCGCCTGAAGCAGAAGCTCACGAGTACGCGGGTGCTTCTTGCTTGTCCAATACAGGTCCGGTGATTCAGGAGTTCATTGCGGGTGATGCCAAAGATGGTCAGATCAATGCCCTGTGGAGTTGTTTGGGTGGGGCCGTGCACAGCTTTCAGCGCTATGTGCGCGGTAGCGACAAGTCCCGTTATACTTCTCAGGAGCTTGCGACATTCATTGAAAAGAACTTCATGGATCAGACCAAGTCCCCGCATATCAGCCCGGAACTGCAACTTGAGTTCATGAAGCTTAAGCAGTTATTCCTGGGTGGAAATGTCAATTACCTGACGCAAAAAGAACTGACTCGTTTGCAGGATGTGTTTGCTCTGCTTAACGGCATCACTCTGCGCATGAATCCGTACATGAAAATCATGGTTCTGAAGTGGGCCGTATCGGAAACGAACCAGGTTCAAAGGGACATGCAATTCTTCGAAGATGCCAATAAGGAATTGCAAAACTCTGCAAAATCCCTGGCCGCGCATATTGAGAACAATGGTCAGGCCTATAACATGTCTGATTTCGTCGCGTTCCTGGATGAGTTGTCGGTGGCTTTGAAAGAAGACTGGTCGGCTGTGGAGTTGGTGCGCACCTACATGCCAGTGGTTAAGAAAGTTAAAAAAGCCCTGGCAGGTGGTAACGAGCATGCCATTGCTCCAAATGAGTGGCGCCGCTTCAGTTTGTTGGGTGCCCGTGGTTACATTCAGTTCCTTCGATATCACTACTTTATCGAAGAAGTCCCGGAAACCGACACCGGTTATCGTCTGACCTATCTGGCGCGCACGATGGAAGATGTGCTTTCCGTGTTCCATGATCTGGTTTCTGAAAAACCAGAGGGCGTGGTTTCCCGCGAGGAAGTAAATGATCTGTTGCTGACCTTCTCAAAGGTTTGGCCGGAATTTAAGATTTCCCAGAAGATGATCATGGAATCCATGAAGGTGAAGCAGCTGATCTTTGGTGGCAGTATGGACTCCTTCACCACAAATGACTTCAAAACCGCTCGTATGAAGGTGAATCGCCTGAAGGTGTTGGTTGAAAAGTTCCTGCCATATTATCCGATCTACAGCCGTGACTGGGATCCTCAGATGTATTCCTATGAGGAAGCCCAGAAGTATTTCGCAGACGCGCAAAGTGTTTTGGAAAATTCCGGCACTGAACTTGGGGCTTTGGTTGAAGGTCCTTACGACCTTAATGACCTGATTGTCCTTTTGCGCGAATACGAAAAGCTTTATCCTTACAAACCGAAATCAGGGGATGCGAAAAAGGACTATGTTCCTTTAAGCGAACAGCTGCAAAAATTAATGCCGCTAATCGTGGATGCCAAGAACATGGTCTTTGGCGGCAATGACTCCACGTTATCGAAAAAAGTATGGAGCCCTTTAATGGCCCTTGGCGCTCGTGTTTACATGAGTTCCTTGTATCACCATTACTTTGTGTCGGGTAAAGCTTTGGATGAGGCGCAGACGCTTGCGTCGGTTTCCATTTTCTCCAATCAAAGTTTGAATCTGGCCCGCGACATTCTGGTTAAAAAAGCGTCTCATCAATTGTCGATAAAAGAGATCATGTTGATCGCGAACCGTCTGAATCAGGCAGGTTATTTGCCTGAAAAAACCAAGATGGATTCTCTGAAGACCTTGATTGACCTCGTGGTTAATAATGTTCTGGTTTCGCCGGAAGACCGTCTGGGGAACTACGTTCCGAATGCGATCACCATGCACTCCCTGGAGTTGCTGCGTGAAGAAGTGCAGATCTGGGTAGATACAGAAATTTTCTTCTCCAGATTGACTCGTAAATTCAATAAGAACGACGGCCTGCGGCCTCGTGACTTTGCTGATGCGATTGAAAAAGGCCGTACCAATATTGATAGCTCAGCGGCTTTGCGCGAAGGTTTGAAAGAGCTGGGTTTTGCTGTCAACACTCCCGCGCCGATGACGATTGACTCCAAGGGGCGCCTGTATATTTCCCGTGAACTGCCTCAGGTCTATGACCGTGCCTCCATGGCCCAGTTGAATTTGAATCGTACGCTGGCGCGAGTGATGATGCGCTCTTTTGCTGGCAATCTATCCCGTATCAAGGCCTATGCGGGCGTAACGCTGGAAGAAGTGAACTCCGTATTTAAAACAGTGAAGCCTTTCTTCGTGGATCTTGAGATGCTGGAGCCGGAAAACGACACCTTCGGGGATGCGCGCTTCCGCGATGCGAATATCTTTATGGGTCATTCAGACGGCAATAGGTACGCTTCCTTCACGGAGCTGACGGATTTGGTTGGTATGTTGTGGTCCGGTGTGACCGTCAACACGATGCTGACAGAAACTTTGCCGAAGGAATGTCAGTTCGAAGAGTGGGTCAAGAACAAGAAAACCGGTAAACCCAAACTTGAAAAAATGGTGAAGGTCGATTGCGCAGCCAATGCGTATCGCTTTTCATTGATGGATTCCATGACGGCAACTCCAGCCTTCCGCAGCTATTTGAAATCTGCGAACAAAGAACTGACACTGGAATTTATCAATAACATGTTCAAATCTTCAGGATATATCCCGAACAAATCCCGCACCACGAAGCTTGCGGATTTGGGTCAGGTTCCCCATGCAATTCAGTACGTGGAAATTCTGTTTGCCCGTTTTGATATGGACAATGACGGTTATCTGACCCGTTACGAAGCTTCGAAGGCTTTTGATTTGTTTGCTGATCTGTTGAAGGAATATGCGGGCGATCAAGTTGCGCCGAAGGATTTGGAATCTGTGTTCATGTTCCTGCTTCGCTACGGTAAGGCTCCGACGACGTTCAAAGAAAAAGCGACATGGTTCCTGCGTTGGAAGGGTAAACCCCAAAACTGGGAAGTGGCCGCCGACCGTGGTCAGCTGGCGCGCATCCTGGGCTATATCGCCGACATGAGCAACGCTTCAACAGCGGCGACAGTTCCAGAGCTGACAGAACAAGATTTAGCTCACTAAACTTCAAGCCAATCTAAATTTAAAAGATATAAAGTTTCTGACGGTGACGGGTCAGAAACTTCGCGGACTTTTTTGATCGAGTCCAGCAAAAGGCTGCGCACTTTCGTGACGTCTTCCTTGGAAAGGCAAAGCGCCACACTGTAAGCAAGCTCACTGGTGCTTTTCATGGAAGCGTGTCGGGACATGGCCTGCAGACGCCACTGACTGTGGTGAGTGCCGATTTGATAGGAATCATTTCCTAAGTGCATGTGGGCGGGACCGACGTTGAAGCGGGTGCCTTCTTGAATGCAAAGCCCTTTGTCCAATAGAAAGTCCATGGCCTCGGAACACTCTTTCAAGGGAATGTTCAGTCGTTTTGCGATGTCTTCCAGGGTGTTGCTTTCGGGAAGAACACTGGCCAATCGGATCGCAGCATAGACCCATGACGAGTAGAAACGGGTGGTGTCTTCAGAAGACAGTAAAACATTTTCATGGGGAACCACGCCCGAGATCTGATGGTGCTTCAGTCTCAGTTCTTCAAGTTCACGGGATAATTCCTGACGAAGTTCTTCGGAGCCTGCGCGGTCATAGTCCGCCATTCTTAAGAAATAACGTTTTTGCCAGGTGCCCAGTAACATATAGTTTGCGATTCCCAAGGCTTGTTCTGTGTTTAATGAGCGCTCGCCACTTAAAATAAGACTGAAATACGACGGGAAGACTCCAGCGGCTTTTGATAGGCGGCCATTGATTCCACGACGTTCCGTCGGCGAAAGGCTTTCAATATAGGCTTTCACGAAATCGACGGGTTTTTTGAAAAGGAAGATGTCAGTCATGGCGCGCAATTAATCAAAAGATTAAGGTAAACACAATTAATTAGTTAATAATTAATTTACGCGCATCGCAGCACCATGCTAGAACCCTTTCATTCAAGGAGTTCTGAGAATGAAACAAGCGTTTCTGTCTTTACTGATTTCGGCATTTTCATTAACTGCGTTGGCACAAATGGGCCCAAGCAATGGCGGCGGTGGCGACGTTGTTGTACTTCCGAATGACCAGGTTGTATTGGCGGATCCATTTCTAAATCACGACGGTCAGCAACCTAATAATATGCCTCCAATGAGATCTATCAATCCGCGAATTGTTCAGGCGATTTTGCAGTATGGGAAATTCAGCGCCGAAACCCTGATCCGTCTTTCAAACGGGGAGTACGCAATCCTTAAGCAGATGGAACTTTTGGTTAATCCCAAAACCAGTGACTTAAGATTCTATGCTGTTCAATCCGCTCAGGAATTGGCGAACTTCTGTGCTCCGGGTGGAAAGAAATCCTACAATCTTCCAGATGGTGCTTCCGTGCAAAGCGTGGCTTGTACCGCAGGTCATGAAACGTTTTTAGTGGAGCCGTTGTTCCTTCGTCTGACAATCCGTGATCAGGCGATGCTATTGATTCATGAACGACTAACTACTTTGCGTGATAAAAATGGCGGTAAAAATTATTCTGCCATCGCTCGTTTCACGACGGGTCTTAAGACTTTCATTGCCGTGGGGCAGGATCAGGTAAAAGGCGTTGCTCGTCGTTTGAATGAAGGCGAAGTTCAAAGATTGACTGACTTCTATGTGGCTGCCGAAGAGATTGAAAGACGCAACGGTGATATCGAGGAAACCTCTTTCACCTATCAAGCGCACCCTTATGGTGGTGGTATGGTTGCGGCAAGCGCTCAAGTAGCAAGCTCTGCCTATGTGGATCTTCAGTCACAAATTGCTGGGGGATCCTATATCGGCGATGGCGCTGTCCTAAAGAACTTCAGATTTTTATCTAACTGGGCTGGAGCGCCATCCAAGGTAGAGATTCAAGCCGGCGTTCAAGCTCAAAATGTTAAAATTCGCTGTGAATACAATGGACCATGCATTCGTAACTTTGTGATCGGTCAAGGCGCGTACCTTAATAATGTTGTTATGGAAGTTAACGAGCAAACAAGAATCGCATCAGGTCAACGTTTGAGCAATGCGGAAGTTGATAGTGAAGCGAATGACTACGCGCCAGTGGGTTATAAACTTAAAGAAATGAATTCCGAAAACTCAGTAGCATGTCCTACCGACGGACAATACTGGGGATTGAATGAAAAACGAATCGAGATTTTCACGACCAAGATGATTGGCAAGGAGAAAGTGTTTGGTAAGGATTGGAAGTACAGCAAGTGCAGTGTGAAAATTCACACAACCAATTCTCTGTCACCGAAGGCTCCAGGCTATATGTATGGCCTAAACAGCAACGGCATTCTGTATAAAGCAGGCGTTAAAATCCGCTATAGAATGGATCAAGCAGACTATCCCGCGATGTTAAACTTTTTGCGTTCCCAAGGATTTGGCGTCGGTAAAGACAATCAAGGTACCTATATCGATGCACCGGTCGTTAAAGAATAAGAAATCGAAAAGCGAACTACTCAAGATTGAAAAAGGGAGCCTATGAGCTCCCTTTTTTATTGGAATGAGTAAGCGAAAGATCTACAGGTGCGGGCGGTGTGGTAAATTTCATTTCCGCTACGGAAGTGAAAAAGACAAGATTGTCCCCATGGGGTAGCTGGTCGAATCGAAGGTTTGCTGGTCGAAGGGTCGCTGCTTTAATTCACGAGCTTTGCGGTACCGATAGCGGCGCCGGTGACACGGGATTGGTTTACTATAAGACCCGTGTAGATTCCAGGAGCCTGCTGGCTGGCTGGGTAGGCGCTGTTAAGATCGCCAGAGCTATTTGTATCAAGGTCTGCGGTCGCTGCCGCATAAGGTGTGTATCTCCAGATCAGCACGCGGGTCTTATTGCTGCCGCCGGTGTCGTTATGGATGTCGATCACAAAATCCAACGCCAGAGGTGCATACATATTGGTGATGGAGCTTGCAACAGTCACCCAATTGCCATTCACGCCCACTTGCACGCCGACATTGATGCCGTTGCGAGTGAACTTGATCGCGATCCCGGAATTTTCAGAGACATTCAGATCATTGGAGTTAAAAACCAAAGTCGTCGTGGCAGTCATGCTGCCATCCAGCTGACCTTTGAAGACGAAGGAGTTGTTCGTCAGAACTCCCGCCAGGGGAGTCAGAAAACGGACTTTGCCGATACCGTTGATTTCAGTCGCAGAGGCGGTCGTTAATGTGCCTCCGATTTGAGTGTAGGAATCGATGCCAGTGAATTCGTCAGAGGCAGTGCCACCACAGGCACTTAAAAATAGAAAAGGCGAGAGGACAAGTCCACTCACCAATGCCTTTGCGGTTTTTTGCGAGAATCTTAGAAGGAATTTTTCCACATCATTGATTCCACTGGTAAAGGAAGCTTCTCGTTGTACTTCGCAGAAGGCTTCACGTTATACGGCGTGAGGATTTCACCTTTTACTTCAAAGTAGATCAACTGCCCAACGGGCATGCCAGTGTAAACTCGGACGGGTTGTTTTACGGAGATTTCAAGAGTCCAGAAGTTGCAAAAACCAACATCGCCCTTACCAGCTGTCGCATGGATATCGATACCAAGGCGACCGACACTGGATTTACCTTCAAGGAATGGAACGTGTTTTAGAGTCTCAGTGTATTCCTGAGTCACGCCCAAATAAAGCATATCCGGCATGAGAACAAAGCCCTCATCCGGAATCTCGAAGGTACGAATCTTGTTATGCTTCTTAGCGTCCAGCACTTCGTCTTCATATACTGCAAGAGTTTTACCCAAGTGAACATCGTATGAGTTCGTTCCCAGGCATTCTCTGCGGAAGGGCTCAACTTTAATTGCGCCAGCTTCCATGAATTCGAGAATCTGCTGATCCGTAAGAATCATTACTTAGTTTCTCTGTGAACCGTGTGACGTTTCAAGTTTGGATTGTATTTTTTCTTTTCAAGACGGCTTGGAGTCTTAGTTTTGTTTTTCGTTGTAGTGTAACGAGAAACTGGTTTGCCTTCACCGCGAGCTTCAGTGCACTCAAGAGTGATGATGATTCTTCCTGATTTTTTAGCCATTTCGTACCTCTTAAACTTATATGTATTGCCTCGCGGAATATGCGAGAAATGACAATACCTTTTCGAAGGGGCTCAAGGTATCAAAGGAAAATAGAAACTTCAACAGACAATTTCACCTCTTACGAGGGAAATCGTAATGACCTTCCCTCGTACATGCCTAATCTAAGGGCACCTCCGAGGGGAAAGGCGGAGTTCGCTCGGGTCTGTGAACCATACTCCAGAAGAGGGTTGATTTTCAGAGCAGTAGCGTCATGCACCTAAAGCTTGCCCTGGTATTATTTACAGGCCTGTTTCCTAAAAGCAATGAGATCACTCCATACCAAGAGTATGGAGTCCGGGCTGGTTATCTATAGCTGAAGCCCGCGAAAAGTCCAGCCCCAGAGAGGGACATGTGAAATCGGTTGTTAATTGACCGAGGAATTTTCTAAAATAGGGGAACCGTTTGAAGGAGTTCCAATGTTTCCCCTCGAAACCCGCATCTTGGTAATTGATGACATGCCCAGCATTAGAGACTTGGTGAAAAACACACTCAAGGCCATGGGCTTTAAAAATATTCAGGAAGCCGGCGATGGAGAGGAAGGATTGAAAGTCCTTATGCAAACCAATGTGCCGGGTTCCAGCATTCAACTGGTTATTTCTGACTGGAATATGCCGAAAATGAAGGGCTTGGAATTGTTGAAGCACGTTCGCGCGACAGCGGAATGGCAAAACCTTCCATTTGTACTTTTAACTTCTGAATCAGAACGCGATCAGGTGACAGAGGCGGTACTTGCCGGTGTCTCCCAATATATCGTGAAACCATTTTCAGCGAAAATTTTTGAAGACAAACTTAAAGCCGCATGGACTAAACACAATCCAAAATAAGTGAGGGGTATGGAACAATCCCAAACATTTTCACCACGGACCGGTCTGAAAAGAACACTTTCGGACAGAGCGCTGTTAAAGCTTTTCTATTATCTGCTGATCCCGGTGGCATTGGCCTTTGTACTGCCATTTGTTCCAATGATTTTGATGGCCATCGAGGATGGAACTCCTCTGACAGCCATTAGTTTTGTGGCTTTGGCATTGCCCATGCCGGCCATCATCCTGTTTCAGGCGTTTTCATTCTTTAAGCCTTTGGCATTTTCACAAGTGACGATTTTTCCGGATCGTTTGCAGATGCTGGGCAAAGGCAAAAAGAATATCGAAGTGAATTTTGCGGATATCAAGGAAGTGAAGCTTTCCCATCTGCCTTATCAAGGTGGTTCATTCACTCTGGTGATGAAGGACGAAACCAAGTACAGATTCACGGTGATTCTGGAGCGTAGTGAATACGTTCTGGAGGCGATTTCCTCTTTCAATCCTGATTTGTTGCCGGCGTCTTCATTCGAAACATATCGTCGCACTGCAATCTGTGCGGACCATAATTACACTCGTATCAACGATGCTTTAAAGAACTGGCGTATGCTGGTAGTGAAGTACATGTTGCTGCCGGTGATTATCTCGGTGGTGGTTCTGCTGTTGGCTCCTTACCTGGGGCACGTGTCCATCACAGATGACCTGGACAATGTGTTCCGTAAAGTCACATTGGTGAATTTGATTTTGGGAGTGGCTTGTTTTCTAATTCCGGCTTTGTACATTACCGGTCTGACCAATCAGGCGCTGGTGAAAGATCCCAACAATGCCCGCCGTAATATGGTGCTGGAAGGCAAGATCTTTAAGATCGCAGCGGTTGTCCACTGGATCACGTTCGTGGCTTTTGTGATTTACATTGTCATGCGCTAAGCGGCTTTGATTTTTTTTGCCGGCAATAGCTCGGTGATATAGGGCACTTCGACCAATAGGGAAGTGCCTTTTCCATTTTCAGAGGTGACGCTGACGACACCGCCCAGATTTTCTGCAGCGTATTTAATCGCATCCATACCCACGCCACGCCCCGAGGTTTCAGTGACCTGTTCGCGGGTGGAGAACTGGCTGTCAAAGATATGCTGAATCACTTGTTCATCGGACTCTGCGGAAACATCCAGGCCCTTGGCTGTCAGTTTCTTGCGAATGATTTCCGGATTCATGCCCGCACCATCATCATTGATGCGGATTTGCAGCCAATCGACGTCCGGTTTTCTTAGAACATCAAACTGCACGGTGATCGTGCCGGCTGCTGATTTGCCGGATTCCTCGCGCTGAGAAGGGGCTTCAATGCCGTGATCCACAGAGTTGCGGAAGGAGTGCACGAAAGTCGCAAACAAACCGGAATAGATCTCTGGCAAAACTTTGATCTCAGAATTATTGAAGATCACCGGATTTAGTTGTTTATCCTGCTTTTCAGCAAGCCTCAGAGCGACATCACTATAGGACGTAAAGAATGAACCAATCGGTTCCATCAAAAAGTCATTCATGATCATGCGGGCAGCAGCGCCGCCTTGTGGAAGATTTTTTAACTCATCCAAAGTGTGCTGCAATTTGCTGACAGGGATTTCCAGTTGGCGTTCCTGTGACAGCGCTTTGTGACCCAGGATCTCCGTGGTTTTATCCATGAACTGTGCAAAGGATTTTTCCACCAGGTGGCTTTCCTGTTGCAGCTTCTGGTATTGTTCAGCACTGCGGGATTCTTTGAACTCGGCAAGCAGAGTCTCGGCCTTGTGGCAGTATTCCGTCATGTCCTGGATAGAGAACAGAGCGGCTCCGCCTTTCAGGGTGTGCAGCTGGCGGAATAAAGATTCGTCGTCAGCGGATTCCCACGAGGCTTTAAGATCATTCTTCAATTCATGCAGCATGGATTCGGACTCGCGCACAAAGCGACCGATTTGGTTTTTATTCTGAACCATGTTGATGATAAGGTTCGCATAGGCACGGTCTTTTTCCGCCTGCTCCTGTGCTTCCACCAGTCGGGTGATATCAGAAGCCACCATCACGATGCCTTCCATTTTCCCTTCGCTATTGCGAAGAGGGAAGTACTCAAGGGAAATATGATTGCCTTGGGAATGAGGGTATTTTTCCGGGCCCAATGGTGCCAGATCCTCAAAAGGCAGCATCTCCATAAAAACGGTTTTCATCCATTTTTGGAAGCCATCCACTTTTTTCTCTGGAAGTTTCAAAACATCCCAGATGTTTTTTCCCTGAGGGCGGTCCTCGATGGTGTTTTCGCAGGCGCGGGAGGTGATTTCCAGTACGCGGCCTTCTTCGTTGAAGATCAGGAAACCCTGATTCAAACTGTCGAGGAGGGCAGTCATCATTTGATTCAAACGGGACAATTCGGCCGTGCGATCCGCCACCATCTTTTCGAGATTTTTAGAGTAGTTTTCAAGCTGAACTTTGGCATCTTCAAGATCTTTGATGACGTCCTCTTTTTGCTCCAGCTCCGCACGATACTTTTTTTGCAGACGTTCTTCTAAAGTCACGTCACGCACGAAGACGATCCAGTTCTTGTCACCCATGGAATCGAACACCGGTTGCAGAGTCAGTTGAATCTTGCCTTCGCCACCTTGGGGTGTTTGAAAAGTGACTTCCTTGTAGGGAGTCGGATCGCAGATATGTATAAGTTTATCCAGGCTCTCGATTGGTTCGCTGAAGGTGAATAAATCCAGAAACTTCATCGTCCCGCGGGTGATCTTTCTGACGGAAAGACCGCAGACAATCGCCGCTGTTTCGTTGCAATAGATGACCCGTTGTTCTGCATTCAGAACAAATACGGGCTCTAGCAAGGTGTCGAACAGCGAGTATTGTATTTTCATTTTACGAATGTTTCGTTCTTCTGATGGTAAACCGTAAATTCGCGTTTATCCGCCCATTGCGATGGACTGTCGCCCTGTGCTTCCGCGCGCACGCGCCAGTAGATTTTGCCCAATGGAATTTTGGACTTAATCAGGAAGCGATTGGTCGGCATTGTCGAAGTGTAAAGGATTCTGGAGAAGTCCTCCGTATTGGAAACTTCCACTGTGTATCCAGTGGCACCGGCCACTTTTTTCCATTCAAGCCAGATGAATGGTTCCTGTTGTGTCTGCAGGAAGATGGACATGTTGTTAAACGGTTCCATCAATTGCGGCACAGTCAGAATCGGGCGCATGTCATCGACATTGATATGTCCGATATCACTTGGAGGACTTAGTTGTCCTTTAGGGCTGACAGCATAAACACGGTAGTAGTGCTGGCCTTTTTCCACTTGCGACCACAAAGTCTCGGTGTTTGGCACGTCATAAGTTTGTGGGGTTTGGAAATTAAGATCCTTGGAGACCTGCACGCGATAACCACGGGTTTTCGCCACGGGTTTCCATTCCAGTTTCGGTGCCATCTCGCTTGCCGGGCGACGCTCTTCAGGACGTGGCAGGCGGAATTTGATGTCTTTGGCAATCAACTCTGGACGATCCGGGATCGGTTCTTTCTTCGCGGTCACTTGAACAGTGAAGGGAACTGATGCAGACCATGCGGAATTTTTCTTGTCAGTTGTAGCGCCGCTGACGCGAACCCAGTAAGTGCCTGTTGCCAGACGGGGTGTCAGCACGTTTTGAACGACAGCATTGCCTTCTTTAACGATGGCAGAGAACTGTTCATCCCTGGAAATTTGCCAGTGATAGGATTTTAGCAAAGGAGCCGCGGACCAGCGAACCTCGGTGGAGATAGCCAGTTGTGACGGATCATTTGTTTCAATTTCCATCTGGAAGCGGGCGTCAGTGGTTGGGGATGTAATGACCGGAGCATCCAAATGCGTCAGAGTCATCTGACGAACTTCAGAGAAGCCCACAGTTCCATTTTTGTCATAAGCTTTCACGCGCCAGAAATAAGGACCTGGCTCCAAAGGTTCGACGACATCCGTTTTGCCTTCAGCGGTTTCTTTAAGTACCGCCACATGGTCAAACTGACCGTTTGGTGAAACTTCCATTTCAAAGCGGGTGATGTTGCCATTACCTCTCCATGCAAATGGCATGGCGTCGTCAGGATTTTCTCTGACAAACACGGTATTGTTCGGAGTTTGCAGCTCGATGGTTGGTTTTACCAACGGCTTCATACCTTGTTGGGATACGGCAACAGGCTGGGCCTTTTGCAGAACTTTGCGCTCTTTCTTATCCTGATAGTTCAGGTTACCGGAAAGTAGGCGAAGGTCGACGTTGCCAGAGTGCGATTTTTTGAATTCGATCTTACCGGCACCATCCAGATTAAATTCTTTTTCTCCGGATTTGATTTTAAGTGCAGTACCTTGAGTGATATCACCCACCAAATTACCATAACGAAGGTCCAGCATCATCTGACCGTTCTTCATGTTTAGCGTAATCAAAGAGTTCGGAGAGATGCGGATGATTGTTCCATCTTGAAGACGAATTTGGGCTTCAGATCGTTCACCAGTATAAATAGAGTCATTATCAAAGATTTGATCTTCACGATTGGCTGGCAACCAGCTGAATGTGTCCAGATTTTTTCGACGCACGTCATTTTGAGAAGTGGCGACCGAACCAATTAAATCCAACTGGCTGTTGTTGGCTTTTGGGAATAGCAAAGAGTCATCGTACAAGAAGTACGAAAAGAGCAGTAGAACAAGTACCGCGATTGTAAATATGGTTTTCTCAGTTTTGCCTAAACGTGACATAAATCTCCCGTGAATCTCTTCGGTTAAGTGGGGGAATTAATTTACAGACCTTTGGCTAACTTATATGAGAATTTCTTTTCGGGATTCCTGTTACGGGGCATACTAACTCTGTGAAAAAACGTGGATTATCAATAAGATATAAAGTTCTTTTGCTACTAACCTCCATCCCTTTGATTACATTGACGGCATATCTGGTGCTGGCAATGCGAATCTTTGAAGATGATAAAATTGCTTACGTATTTGACTCATCAAGTACCATGTCGGGCACAATGGCGGCTCAAATTAAGACACAGCTCAATGCTGTGTTGGGCACAGCCAAGCCGATCTATCAGGATTATTTGTCCGTGTATAAGTTCACACCTGTGGCGAAATCCATTTTCGACAATGAAGACAACATCGAGAATGTAATCGTCTTTACTCCGAATGAACAAGGGCAATATCAAAAAGCTGCGTTCCTGGAAAAGGTCGCTGGCGGTTCAGACGGCTTTCTGACTTCCATTCAGGGCAAGCTGCCGATGTACTTCACAGAGGTGGATGCGAGCCAACGTATCGTGAAAGTTCCATTCAACGATGATCGCGTGTTGATCATGGATAAAGTCTGGAATCAGGATAAAACCAAAGCCACGATTTTCGTTATTTTGGTCAGAATGGGCGAAACTGCGGAGATGTTTAAAGGTGCGACTTCGCAGCACATGTATCTGGTTTCCTCGGATGGAATTGTTTTGTTCGGTCCCGAGAATCTGGTGGGACAAAACCTGAAAACAACGGTGGCACCGAATTTCCTGACGGATCCTTCAAACAGAATTCCGCAAGGGGCGGAAACTGTGAAGGCGGCAAATGGTTTGGACTATCTGGTGTCATTTTCAAAAGCAGGTTTTGGTGATCTTACTGTCGTTACCACTATTGAAAAGTCCAAAGCGCTAAGTGCGGTGCAAATCCTGATTAGAAAGTCGTTGATCTTCTTTGGTATCTTGATTTCTTTGACGGTGATCATCAGCTTGTTTGCTTCCACGGGATTGACCCAGGCGTTGACTCAGTTGTTCACCGCAACCAAAAAAGTTTCTGAAGGTGATTTCAACGTGCGTGTAAAAGTGGACTCCAATGATGAAGTGGGCAGCCTTGCTGACAACTTCAATCTGATGGCGGCCGAAGTGTCCCGTCTTTTGGATCAAACTGCGGAAAAAGCCCGTATGGAAGCCGAGCTGCAAACGGCCAAAACGGTGCAGGAAACTCTGTTCCCAGAGGCACGAGCCAAGATCGGCCCTCTTTCAATTGCAGGCTTTTACGAGCCGGCATCCGAGTGCGGTGGCGACTGGTGGCATTACTGCAAAGTTGGCGAAAAAATCTTCCTGTGGATCGGGGATGCAACCGGACACGGAGCACCGGCCGCTTTGATCACAAGTGCCGCGAAGTCCGCTTCGACGATCATCGAACAACTGGATATTTCTCCGGCGAAGGCGATGGAACTGTTGAATCGTTCGATTTATGATGTGTCCAAAGGTCGCATCATGATGACGTTCTTCTTGGCCTCTTTTGATTTGCAGACGGGACGCCTGGTTTATTGTAACGCATCTCACGAGGCTCCATTCTTGATCAAGAAATCAGATGATCCATTGAAGAAGAAGGATCTGGTGGCCCTGAATGAAGTGAACAACCCAAGATTGGGGCAGTCACGTGAATCGGTTTATGAACAAACCAGCATTCAGGTCTCTCAGGGCGATGCGGTTTTCTTCTATACAGATGGTATTCCGGATATTCAGGATCCAGCAAAAACATCCTGGGGTGAGCGTGAGTTCATCAAGGCTTTGATCGCTGCCAACAAGGATTTTCCGTCTGTGGCAGATTCAGTGGATCGTTTTGCAACAAGTTTCCAGACACATCGCCAGGGAGCGCCTTTGGTCGATGACGTGACATTTTTTGTGGTTAAAAACGACGGAATTCAGTAAAATTGTAGATGGATTTTTTTAGGGAGAATTAGGGATGAGTAAACTCGACGTAAAAATGAACAAAGCATCTGATAAGTTGTCTGTACAGATGACGGGCACAATTGACGAAGACGTTGATTTTGCACAGTTTGATTTGGGCGGAAATCAGCAGATCGAAATGGAACTGGCTGGCGTTAAGAGCATCAACTCTTGCGGTATTCGTGAGTGGATCAAATGGATGGGCACAGCGGGAGCTGCAAACATCACTTTTGCCAACTGCCCGAAGGTAATCGTTGATCAAATCAACATGGTGGATGGTTTTCTGCCGTCTTCTGCGAAGGTTTCTTCGTTCTTCGTTCCTTATTACAACGATGATTCCGGTGCGGAAAAGAATGTCTTATTCCGATACGGTACTGAATTCAAAGAGGGCTCCGTGACGCCACCACAAGGTATTAAGGACGAAGATGGTAACGAAATGGAAATGGACGTTATCGAAGCCAAATACTTTAAGTTCATCAAGAAGTAAAAACCCCAGACAAGAGTCTGGTTTTCAGGTCCAGAAATCAAAGCGAGTGCTGCAGTCCAGCCTCGCTTTTTTAATTTCCTCCTTAATTTACGCAAGGTTATTACCGACAAGTGAGTCGTGAACGAAAATAAAAGTAAAATCCTTATTTTGGAAGATGACGAATCGGTCTCTGCGGCACTGAAGGAAATTCTGGGCCGGGCAGGTCATACCGTCTTCGTGGCAAGCCGTCCTGATGAAGCGACGACCTTGCTGACTTCCAATAATATCGAATTTTTATTTTGTGACTGTATGTTGCCGCAAATGACGGGGATTGATTTCATCACTCGTGTGCGCACCGAGCATCCGAATTTGCGTTTTAAAGTCGTTTTGATGAGCGGTATCTTCACGGATAAAGCATTCATTCAGGAATCCACCAATAAAACTCAAGCCCTGGCTTTCTTGCGTAAACCGTTTGAAATGGATCAGGTGTTGAAGCTGGTTAAAAGCGAATCCTCTTCCAAGGAAGAAACGGCCAGCGCGCGTAAACTTTTATATCAAATGTTTTCAAATCCCAAAGTCACCAATCGTCAAAAGCGCAAGGTGATCGAGTCCATCGAGGAGGTCAGTGGCTTTGACTTGCCATTCCTGTATTCCTTGCTGGTCGAGACGAAGAGCTCCGGGTATTTGAATATCTATAACTCTGACGGTTCTGTCTCCGGTATTTCCTTCTGCAATGGCAACATTGTGGGCGTGGACGTGGATGACAAGACAACATTCCTGGGTGAGATGCTGATTCAAAGTGGTTATGCCACTCCGGAAGACGTGCAGACGGCATTGCGTGACAAGAACAATCGCCGAATTGGTAATTATCTTATTCAGAACAATCAACTAAGCCCTCATGCTTTTGATGTGATCCTGATGG
Organism: Bdellovibrio sp. HCB288; assembly: GCF_047305935.1. GTDB lineage: Bacteria > Bdellovibrionota > Bdellovibrionia > Bdellovibrionales > Bdellovibrionaceae > Bdellovibrio. Next base: position 498 of record NZ_CP178619.1, on the reverse strand, counting down.
AGCAAATGAATATCCGTCTGGTAAAAACGATCGTGGATGAAAAAATCCGCGTGAATTTTGCGGCAGCAGAGGTTGAAATGTCGAATCCAAGCATCGATGCCGATGCATTGTCATACTACCTGCATGACTGGATCGCTTCGAAGCTGTCTTTGAATTGGTTGAAATCATTCTATATGATCTGGACGGGCAACGTGATTGCCAAGAGTCCGACCTATGTGGATGATCACCCGGCATTGAGTATGTCGATGCTTAAATCCCTTGATGGATTTATGGCTAAAATTGACGGGGAAACCACGATCAATAAACTTTTGGATGTTAAAGGTTACACCGAGATCGGTGTTTACAAAGCGGTTCACTTCCTGTTGACGAAGGGTTTGATTGTGTTTGCTCAAAGAGCGGCATTTGAAAGTCCGGAAGTGCAGATGAAGTCCTTGCAAAAAATCTGGAGCAATCTGGAAGGCAAGAATGGCTTTGAAATCGTCACCTACATGGAAATCG